>CANQBS010000106.1 GCA_947589075.1 uncultured Acetatifactor sp. | reverse complement strand
AGGCTGTGATTACCGTTTCCGCATATTTCAACGATGCACAGCGTCAGGCTACCAAGGATGCCGGCAAGATCGCAGGCCTGGATGTAAAGCGTATTATTAACGAGCCCACTGCTGCTGCTCTGGCTTATGGCCTGGACAACGAGAAGGAACAGAACATCATGGTGTACGACCTGGGCGGCGGTACCTTCGATGTTTCCATCATTGAGATCGGCGACGGCGTTATCGAAGTGCTGGCCACCAACGGCGATACCCATCTGGGCGGCGACGATTTCGACAACAAGGTCATCGACTGGATGATCAGCGAGTTCAAGAAGGCGGAGGGCGTTGACCTTTCCGGCGACAAGATGGCGATGCAGAGACTGAAGGAAGCGGCTGAGAAGGCGAAGAAGGAGCTGTCCAGCGCCATGACCACCAACATCAACCTTCCTTTCATCACCGCAACCGCAGAGGGTCCCAAGCATTTTGACATGAACCTGACCCGCGCTAAATTTGACGACCTGACCCGCGACCTGGTGGAAAAGACCGCTATCCCTGTGCAGAACGCCATGAGGGATGCCGGACTGACCAACGCGGATCTGGGACAGGTGCTTCTGGTAGGCGGTTCCACCCGTATCCCTGCGGTGCAGGATAAGGTAAGACAGCTGACAGGCAAAGAGCCCAGCAAGTCCCTGAATCCTGACGAGTGCGTGGCAATCGGCGCTTCCATCCAGGGCGGCAAGCTGGCCGGCGATGCAGGCGCAGGGGAGATCCTGCTTCTGGATGTAACTCCTTTGTCCCTGTCCATCGAGACCATGGGAGGCGTTGCTACCAGGCTGATCGAGAGAAACACCACCATTCCTGTAAAGAAGAGCCAGATATTCTCCACCGCAGCAGACAACCAGACCGCTGTGGATATCAACGTAGTACAGGGTGAGAGACAGTTTGCAAGGGATAACAAGTCCCTGGGCATGTTCCGTCTGGATGGGATCCCTCCCGCAAGAAGAGGCGTTCCTCAGATCGAGGTTACCTTTGATATCGACGCCAACGGTATCGTAAACGTTTCCGCCAAGGATCTGGGAACCGGCAAGGAGCAGCATATCACCATCACCGCGGGCTCCAGCATGTCCGATGACGAGATCGAGAAAGCCGTAAAGGAAGCGGCTGAGTTCGAGGCTCAGGACAAGAAGCGCAAGGAAGCGGTGGAAGCGAGAAATGAGGCGGACTCCTTCGTATTCCAGACCGAGAAGGCTCTGACCGAGGTGGGCGACAAGATCAGCGCAAACGACAAGACTCAGGTTCAGGCCGATCTGGAAGCCGTAAAGGCGATCCTGGAGAGAACCAAGGACCATGAGATGAACGACAGCGAGCTGGATGAGCTGAAGGCAGCCAAGGAGAAGCTGATGAACAGCGCCCAGAGCCTGTTCACCAAGATGTATGAGAGCATGCAGCAGGCTCAGGGCGGCCAGGCAGGTCCCGGACCCGATATGGGCGGAGCCGGAAATTACAGCGGCAGCTACAACGGCGGTTCTTCTTCCAAGGACGACGATGTGATCGACGGAGATTTCAGAGAGGTATAAGTTCTCCAATATAGACGGATTCTGGAAGAAAAAATCCGGAAGAAATCTTCAAAAAAGAATTATGAAAAAGGAATTCTCAAAAAGGAATTTTGAAAAGGAATTTCCCAAAGGGGAGATCCCATTTGCAGCAGGAGTTTGCGGCAGCAAAATGCCGCAAACTCTGTTGTGCGTTCTATCCTGATATGCATTTTAATTTTAGAAAGCTCACGAGGATGTTCATGTGGTTAATGATTGGATCGGGGGCTGGAAATGAGGAGTAACCATGGCAGAACAGAAGCGGGACTATTATGAAGTGCTGGGCGTGGAGAAAACCGCGGACGAGGCGGCGATCAAAAAAGCATACCGTACTCTGGCAAAAAAGTATCATCCGGATATGAATCCCGGGGATGCGGAGGCGGAGAAGAAGTTTAAAGAGGCTTCCGAGGCATATGCAGTACTGAGCGATCCCGAGAAGAGGCGTCAGTATGACCAGTTCGGTCATGCGGCGTTTGACGGCGGTATGGGCGGCGCAGGAGGCTTTGATTTCAGCGGCACGGATTTCAGCGATATTTTTGGAGATATTTTCGGCGATTTCTTTGGCGGGGGAAGAAGCAGCCGTTCTTATAACAGCAACAGTCCCATGAAGGGGAATACATTATATACCAGCGTCAGGATATCCTTTGAGGAGGCGGTTTTCGGCTGTGAAAAGGAGATCGAGCTGACGGTGAAGGAGACCTGTAAGACCTGTAACGGCTCCGGCGCGAAGCCCGGCACCAGTCCCGAGACCTGTCCGAAATGCGGCGGCAAGGGACAGGTGGTATTCACGCAGCAGTCCTTCTTCGGCACGGTCCGCAACGTGCAGCCCTGCCCGGACTGTAAGGGCAGCGGTAAGATCATTCGCGATAAGTGCCCTGACTGCCGCGGAACCGGTTATGTGTCGATGCAGAAGCGCTACGCTGTGAAGATCAAGGCCGGCATAGACAACGGTCAGGTCATCCTGATGCCGGGTCTGGGAGATCCGGGGGTGAACGGAGGTCCGAGAGGGGATGTCAAAGTGGAGGTTTCCGTAGGAAGGCATCCTATTTTCCAGAGACAGGATATGAACATATACTCTACCGTACCCATGTCCTTTGCGGTGGCTGCCCTGGGAGGCGAGATCGTGGTGGATACCGTGGACGGCAAGGTGATCTATGAGGTGAAGCCCGGCACCCAGACGGATACCAAGGTGCGTCTGAAGGGAAAAGGAGTTCCTTCCTTCCGCAACCCTGAATTCCGCGGGGACCATTATGTGACCCTGGTGGTACAGGTGCCCAGCAGACTGAAGCCGGAGGCAAAGGAACTGCTCAGACAGTTTGACGCGGAGTCCGGCAATACCTTAAACGCGGCGCAGAATGTGTCCGGCGATGAAGAGAAGGGCGAGGGCAAGTCTAAAAAGAAAAAGAATAAGTGGTGGGAGTAAAACAGGGAACCCATCGGAAAGCGGCAGGAAAAATCCATGAATTTGTTCGTTATGTATCCGAAGTGCACCACATGTCAGAAAGCGCAGAAGTTTTTGGAGAGCAGGGGAATTCCCTTTGAGGCGCGCCATATCAAAGAAAAGAATCCTACGGCGCAGGAGCTCAAGCAGTGGCATGCCAGGAGCGGCCTTGATCTGAAGCGGTTTTTTAATACCAGCGGCATTCTGTATAAGGAACAGGGATTAAAGGATAAGCTGCCCAATATGACGGAAGATGAGATGTACGAGCTTCTGGCGGCGGACGGAATGCTGGTAAAGCGCCCGATCCTGGTTACAGAGGACAGGGTGCTGGTAGGTTTCCGTGAAAAAGAGTGGGAAGAAACTTTATAGGAAAAGAACAGGATGAAGTTACCGACATGAAATGGATGAAATTTAAGGTAAAGACCATTACGGACGCCGAGGATATCATCATCAGCACCCTCTACGATATCGGTCTGGAGGGGGCTCAGATTGAGGATAAGGTGCCCCTGACCGCCCTGGAAAAGGAGCAGATGTTTGTGGACATCATGCCGGAAGGCCCGGAAGATGACGGGATCGCGTATCTCAGCTTTTTTGTAGAGGAGCAGGAGGACGGTTCCCTTCTTCTGCAGGGAGAGCGGACCGATGCGGATGGGGTCTGCAGCCTGGTGGAGGGCGAACTGGAAGAGCTTCGCCAGTGGACGGATATCGGTGAAGGAACGGTCTCGGTGGATGAAACGGAGGATATCGACTGGATCAACAACTGGAAGCAGTATTTCCATCAGTTTATGATAGATGATATCTTGGTGATACCCTCCTGGGAAAAGGCGGAGCCGGAAGAAAACCAGGTGGGGATGGTGCTGCATATCGATCCGGGAACTGCCTTCGGCACCGGAATGCACGAGACGACCCAGCTTTGCATCAGGCAGCTTCGCAGGTTCATTACCTCCGGGACGGAGCTTCTGGACGTGGGGACGGGAAGCGGTATCCTGGCCATCCTTTCCCTGATGTTTGGGGCGAAGCACGCTGTGGGAACGGATCTCGATGCCTGTGTCGTGGATGCTGTCGCCCAGAACTGTGAAGCCAACGGGATCAGACCGGATCAGTTTGAACTGATGATCGGCAATATCATTACGGATCAGGAGATACAGGACAGGGTCGGCTATGAACGCTGCGACATCGTTGTGGCGAATATCCTGGCCGATGTGCTGGTGCCTTTGACGCCGGTGATCCTGCATCAGTTAAAGCCGGGAGGAATTTACATCACTTCCGGGATCATTGACGACAAGGAGCAGGTTGTGGTGGACGCGGTGAAGGCGGCAGGCCTTGAGGTGCTTGAGGTGACGCATCAGGGAGAATGGGTTTGCGTCACCGCGCAAAAAGACTGAAAGAGAGAGGAAGGGGAAGCTTCCTCTTTTTCGGTATGATGGGAATGGGAGGTTTACAGATGGAACGGCGGGATAAAATCAATTATTATCTGGATCTGGCGGATATCGTGTCCCAGCGGGGAACCTGTCTGCGCAGGCGTTATGGGGCGGTGATCGTAAAGAATGACGAAGTGATCTCCACGGGCTATGTGGGGGCTCCCAGGGGGCGGAAAAACTGCACCGATATGGGCTATTGCCTGCGTCAGAAGATGCAGATCCCGAGAGGGGAGCGTTATGAGCTCTGCCGCAGCGTCCATGCGGAGACCAATGCTATTATCAGCGCTTCCCGGGACAAAATGATCGGCAGCACTCTTTATCTTTCCGGCCGTGAGATGGCTACCGGGGAATATATCAAGAATTCCTGCAGCTGCTCCATGTGTAAGCGCCAGATCATCAATGCGGGGATTGAAAAGGTGATCATCAGGGATACCCAGGACGAATACCGCGTGATCCCGGTACAGGACTGGATCGACCACGACGAATCCCTGGAGGGAACCTTTGGATATTGATTCAATTTGGGTGATTTGGATATTGACCCATTTTGGGAGAAGAATGTGGCTTTGCAGCCGGGGCCTAAGGAAGGGATTCGCGGAAGGAATTGGAAAACAGGCTTTGCAGCAGGATGGCGGCGCGGATTCCCAGAGCCGGAAGGGAACGGGGGAGAGGGATGTACCAGTTTTTTGTAGAACCTGGTCAGATCCAGGGGCAGAACGTCGTGATCACGGGAAACGACGTGAATCATATCAAAAATGTACTGCGGATGAAACCGGGAGAGGAAATCTCTGTCAGCAACGGTCAGGACGGCAGGGAATATCGCTGTACCCTTCTTTCCCTGGAGGAGGAGAGGGTGCTTTGCCGGATCCTTTCCGTAAAGGAGGGGAGCACGGAGCTGCCTGTCAGGGTGCATTTGTTTCAATGCCTGCCGAAGGGGGATAAAATGGAGCTGATCATCCAGAAGGCGGTGGAGCTGGGAGCTTATGAAATCATTCCGGTGGCTTCCAGAAGGTGCGTGGTGAAGCTGGAGGAAAAGAAGGCCAGAGCGAAGGTGGAGCGCTGGCAGGCGATCGCCGAAGCCGCTGCCAAGCAGAGCAGGCGGAGCATTATTCCGAAGGTGTTACAGATCCTGAGCTTCGAAAAGGCGCTTCAGAAGGCCTCTGAGGCGGATATCAGGCTGATCCCTTATGAACTGGCGCAGGAAGAGGGAAACGCCGATATGAGGCACACCAGAGAGCTTCTGGAGGAGATCAGACCGGGTCAGGATGTCGCTGTTTTCATTGGACCGGAAGGCGGATTCGAGAAAGAAGAGATCCGGAAGGCGATGGGGGCGGGGGTAGAGCCGATTACGTTGGGGAAACGGATCCTCAGGACGGAAACAGCCGGGCTTGCGGTGATGGCATGGATCGTGTACCGGATGGAAGAATGATGTTAAGAGAAGGGAAAACAGAATCAAGAAAAATTTAAAATAAAATTAAAAATAAATAAAGAAAATATAAAGTTTATCTTGCATCCATGCCGCAAAGTAGTATAATAATTCTGAAACAAAGTATCGTCTGGATTTCATTTCAGGCGGAGAAAATACTTATGAAGGAGGATTATTTATGAATCGTGCGGCATTAAAACAAGAAGCAAAAAATGCTATGAATTCGGCTCAGCCGAATCCGGTGCTGGTGACCCTGGCCATGTTCGGCATCCTGATCGGAGCCTGTTTTGTGAGCGGGATCGTCATGGGAATTCTCAGTTTTCTGGGATATTTTGGAGCGTTCCTGGGCAGTCTTGTGTCACTGGCGGTGGTTCTGTGCGCCTATACTGTGGTTTTCGGCTATTATTCCTATAGCCTGAAGGTGTTTAAAAGGGAAGCGGTCGGCATACCGGAGCTGTGGTCTTATATTGGTCAGCTCTTAAAAATTATAGGGCTTTTCCTTTGGATGGCGCTGTTCATCATGCTGTGGTCCATGCTTCTCTATATTCCCGGAATTATTGCGGCGATCCGTTATTCTCAGGCAATTTTTATTATGATTGAGAATCCTGAAAAAGGAATCCGGGAGTGCGTGAACGAAAGCAAAATGATGATGCAAGGCAGATGGGGAGAGTACTTCGTTTTGTGTCTGTCGTTTATTCCCTGGGTTTTGCTTACCTCTGTTACCTTAATCATCGCGGGACTGTACGTAATTCCTTATATGTGCACGACAATGGCGGGATATTATGAGATGATCAAGAATGCCCCGAGAGGCTGATGAGGCTGACGAGGCGGTTCGGCGATAACAGGCTTTGGATATAAATTGGGTATGTAAAAAATAAGACGAGGAAGCTGGTTAGTCGGCTTCCTCGTCTTGTTTTGCAGGTCTTTTATCTTGCTTGATTCGCCTGTTTTTTATCTTGCCTGATTTGTTTGCCTTTATTATGCTTGATTTGCCTGTTTATTATCTTACTTGATGCAGGCGCTTCTTGATGGTCAATGCAGCTCCGCCGGCAAACAGGAACATAAACCCGGCTACGAGAAAGATTGAAGTACCGATTCCGCCGGTTTCGGGCAGTGTGTAGGGGATCGGGGGATCGCTCACGGTCAATGTGCCGCCGGGAAGAACAACCTCTGCATCAGGATATTGTTTCTTGTCAATCTTACTCGCATCCCCAAAGTAGAAGAGGACGGGCGCTGTGAGCTTTTCATACCCTGCCGGGGCTTCGATCTCTTCGAGGATGTAGTAGTTGCCGGGCGCCAGGTTCCAGTTTCTGCCCTTGCCGCCGATGTGGAAGGTGCCGTCCTCGCCGGTGATAATCACCCAGTCGTCCCCGCTGTAGCAGCTGTACGTCTGCTCTCCAATTTGGATGGACTTGGTCTCCGTCAACCCAGTCCCCTGGCGTACGATATAGAACCTGAACTGCGCATCAGACAGTTTCTTGCTGCTGTCCGTGCTGTCGGTCTTTACAAAGGTCAGTTCGTTGACGCTGCCGGAGCCGCCAGCGGAGATGTCGTTGACCTTCAGAGACTTCTCGTAGTTGCTGTCGGAGCGCCCCACGCCGTCGATGCTGGCCTTGTTGGTCACAGGCACGCTGTCCCCAGAGTCGGTGACCAGCGCCTGGTAGGTGATGCGAAGCGGAATCCTGTCGGGAACCTTGAGCTTGAACTGGTGCTTCTGCTCTTCAGGCCCCTGCTCTTCAGATCCCTGCTCTTTAGGCTCCTGCTCTTCGGGGAGGCGGCCCCACTTGTCGGACCCCAGTTCCGTGTCGAGGGTGATATCGCCCAGGTCCGTCAGCGGCACAACCGTCCCGTCCTCTTTCACCTCGCTGACCACAATAGTCTCCGGCTGGATCTCGATGCCGGTGCTCTCGTCGGTCACAATCAGGTAGTTTGTATTCGGGTCCAAATCCGCACCGGCCTGGTTCATCTCCAGGGTGAACTCGAGCAGGTTGGTTTCGCCTACCTGCTCGGCGGTCTTGGTCAGCCGGTTGGGCAGATACGGAATAGTTTTGTCAATTCCCCAATGGGTCGAATTCTTGTCTTTGATTTCGGCGTGGTTCTTTATATCAACCGCGCTCTCGTCTTCGGCGTGCTTCATCAGCCATTCGCGGCTGGCTTTGAGCGTGTAGTGGAACGAAATCTCCGTCCATTTGTCAGCCCCCTTGACCGCATCGTGCATCCCCAAGTTCCCCGACCAGAAGTTAATCAGCGGTGCGGAGATGGATCTCCCGTCCGCGCTCAATTCGGGCCCCCTTTCGGTCAGATACGCGAAGGTTGTGGTGTTTCCGTACCAATCCGTTGTCACCGCGTACAGGCTGCCCGGCACATAGTCCCAGCCCTCGGGCAGCACGTCGTAAAACTCAGCCTGCATCGTGTACTGGTAATCCCAGCTTTTGTATTCATTGAAGCTGTCGTAAACGTCCTGCCCGACCTTCTTGAAGTAGTCCCGGACGGTGTCGTCCGACAACCCCACGGTGACGGTGTAGTCAATGGTGTTGGTGTTCTTGTCCGGAACGCCGGTCTTGTTGATGTTCTCGATGTTGTTGAAGAAGGTCACGTAGCCGGGGTTGTACTTGCTGAAGCGGAGGTTGACGTTGTTCGTGACGCCGGCGTGCAGTATCTGCTCCGGGGTCAGGGTCCTTTCGGTTTTGCCATCAAGACTCTTGACGGTCAGCTCTTTCTCGCCGGCCAGATCCAGGTCGTACTCCGTGATGACCAGCCGGTCTTGATTATAATTCCAGCTGCCCCAATTCCCCCAGTATTCGTTATAGTTCCGTGTGTGGTCGAAACCGAAGATGATGTACATCGTCCTATCAGCGAAGTAATAGACATACTGATCCACATTCGTGGTTTGATCCTCGTTCGTGGCTTTATAGCGCTCCGGCTTGCTGTTGTCGCCGAAGGTATAGAAGTCGAAGCCCTCCAAATTTTGTGCCTGCTTCACATAGGTCTGAAGGTCCCCCTGGAGTTTGTCGGGGTTCTCGTTGTCCTTCCAGCCGAACCTCCCGTCGGGCAGATCCACGGCCTTGACCGTCAGGCTGCTGAGGTCGACCCGGCTGTCGCCGTTTCTGAACTCTTCGATGTACCAGCGCTCGCCGCCGTAATTGACGTACATATCGTCCTGGATAAAGAGGGGCGCCCACTCGCCCTTCGGGATGACCGTGTAGAGGGTGTAGTGCAGCTTGTGCGTGGCCTCGTCATAGTGCTGGTCCTTGAAGATCACGCCGTCGCCGGTGGTCGTCACGTTGAT
>CANQBS010000105.1 GCA_947589075.1 uncultured Acetatifactor sp. | reverse complement strand
CTCTCTCAACAATATATGATAACTAATACACATCATTCGGGATACTGGGTATGGAATCTCGGATTACAACTGAGCATCCTGCAGGGGGCTCCTGCAGGGTATGGAACCTTGGATTACAATTGAGGTATTGCAAGGTCTTGCCAGGTATGGAATCTCGGGTTACAATTGAAACTGATTACCCACAAAAAATTTTTAACGTGTGCGTTTTTGATAAATCTGCAAAAACGCACACGTTAAACTCGAAAATGAACTCATATAAATTTGTCTGGCCGATGAAAAGGTTTTACAATAAACAAATTTCGGCTGATCGTCAGAAGGAACTGCAAAACTACATCCTTAAAGGCGGCAGTCCCTTTCCGCCGGCTTTTTCCATCTGTCCGTCCCCCGTCACATTTTCTTTCGTCCCATCAAACCTGGGGTCTGCGTAGGTTTCAAACCAGCCTTCCAGCTTCCGCAAAAGCTCCAGAGCTTTCCCCTCAAATTGGGGCTGTCCGTACAGATTCACATTTTCCCCGGGATCCGTCGTAAGATGATAAAGCTCATTTTTGCCCTCCGGGTAACGGTGTACATATTTCCACTCTTTCGTACGGATCATTCTCACAGGTCCGTACTCATCCAAAACCATGATGGCATTTTCGCCCCTGTCGTACGAAGAAGCCGACAGCTCCTGCTGCCCTGAAAAGTCATCCTGAGCCGGCGCAGGTTCCCAACCCGGCAGGTTTTCCCGAACCGGCACAGGTTCCTGCTGTCCCGGCAAACCTTCCCGATTCAACAGCAGACCCGCGAAGCTTTTGCCTGGAAGACGGGAAGCTTTTTCCGGGAGGTCCCCGGTCTCCTGTTTTATCCCCGCCAGCTCCAGCACTGTAGGAAACACATCATATGCGCTTACCAGCTCGCTGCACAGGCTTCCTGCAGGAATGTGTCCCTTCCAGGATGCCAGAAAAGGCACCTTCACCGCCGTATCAAACATATTCATGGGGAAAGTGCCGTTCCCCTTTCCCCAGATGCCGTGATGACCCATGCTCATCCCGTTATCGGAGGTAAAGATCACCAGCGTATCCTCCAACAGGGACAGTTCCTCCAGCCGGTCCAGGATCCTGCCGATCTGCTCGTCCATTGCGCTGACGGCAGCAAAATAACCCACCAGATTCTCCCGGCGGGCAGGGGTACCATAAACCGGTCCGGTGGTCAGATCCGGATGGTCCGGCACGTCCGGTATACTGGCGAAATCACAGTCCTTATAATAATCGATCCACTTCTGCGGATGCTGCTCCGCTCCCCAGGGTGAATGGGGCGCAGTATAATGAATAGAAAGGTAATAGGGTCTCTCCCGGCAGGCAGGCCCCCCGGCGCTCCCCCCGGCAGCCACTCCAGCAGTCCACCGGGCAGACTTCCGGCCGCCCTGCATCTCCTCCAGATAGGCAAGCGCCTTGTCCGTAATCAGCTCAGTCACATATTTTCCATGCTCCACCCTGATATCTCCGTTTTCCACCATATCCCCGTGGTAATAATAAGCTCCGCCTTTGCCCATGGTATACCATTTGGAAAAACCGCACTGAGGGCACACGCTGTCCCCCAGGTGCCATTTCCCGGAAAGCCCGCAGGTATAACCGGCCTCAGCAAGGAGCTGGGTATAGGTCGTCTGCCCTTCCAGATAGCGGATGGGCTTCCTCTCATCCCTGTAACCGCCGTATGGATTTTCCCTTCCCTGGGCGGCAAAACGTTCCGCGTCCACATTGCCGGAACGCAGCCAGTCGTGAATCCCGTGGGCGGAAGGGATCTTCCCTGTCAGCAGGGAAGCCCTGGCAGGGGAGCACACCGGGGAAACGCAGAAAAAGTTCTCAAACCGCATGCCGGAAGCGGCGATGCGGTCCAGATTGGGCGTATATAATTCCGGGGTGCCCGCGCAGTGCATGGCCCAAGCGCCCTGATCATCCGACATGATAAAAATAATATTGGGTCTTTTTTGCATATTACACCCTTCTCCTTACAAAGCGCAGTGCTTTCTCCAGGTTCCTTTCAGATATCTCCCTACAAAACAGATCACCCGGAAGATCCAGTCCATGACCATGGCTGTCCAGACGCCGATAGCCCCCATCTCCATATTCACCCCCAGGATATAGCTGAAACCGATCCGGAAGATCCACATGGAAAAAATGGCGATCACCATGGTATATTTTACATCGTTGCAGGCCCGCAGCATATTCGGCAGGACAAAGGCGGAGGGCCAAAGGAACATGGCAATCCCATTATGGATCATGACCAGGCGGTACGCCAGATCCGTGGTCTCCTTCCCCAGCCCGTAAAACGCCAGAATCTGATGCAGGAAAAGAAGCATCGTGGTATTGCATAAAATGGTAAAGAAATAGGTAATTCCCAACAGTTTTTTCGTATAATAGCGCACCTGTCCCAGATCCCCGGCTCCCACGCAGCGGCCGATAACGGCGATCATGGCGAGATTCATGGCCTGCCCGATGATACAGCCCATGCTGTCTAAGCTGTTTGCGACCCCGTTCGCCGCGATCTGCACCGTACCGAAGCCTGCAATGATGCTGACCACCAGCACCCGCCCCAGCTGAAAGATCCCGTTTTCGATCCCGCTGGGAATCCCGATAAAAAGAATCCTCTTGACGACTGCAGCTTCAAAGCGGAATCTTCCGGGGACCAAATGAATGGTATAGCGTGGATTTAAAAGCAGAATATACAGTACCGCCCCCGCCACAGCCCGGGAAACCAGGGTTGGCACCGCTACCCCTGCAACGCCCATGTGCAGCACGAAAAGGCAAAAAGCATTGCCTCCGATATTGATCAGATTCATTAAAATAGATACCTTCAGGGTGATTTTCGAATTGCCCATGGACCTGAAAAGCGCTGCGCAGGCATTATAGACCGCCAGGAAGGGGAAGGACAGCGCCGATATCAGCAGATAGATCTTGGCGTTGTCCATAACATCTTTTTCAATGCTTCCAAAGAACAGCTTCAGAACCGGACTGTGAAAAAGCATCATCAGCGCCGATATTCCAATGGTAATAAATCCGGCGGTAAAAACCAGCTGCTTTGCAGAACGGCAGGCGTCGTCACTCTTTCCCGCCCCAAGGAACTGGGAGGTCACCACTGAGCCGCCGGTGGCCAGGGCTGCCAGGATGCTTATAATCAGGTTATTGAGCATATCCACCAGGGACACCCCGGATACCGCCGCCTCCCCTACGGAGGAGATCATCATGGTATCCGCCATACCCACTGTGATTGCCAGCGCCTGCTCCAGCACCAGGGGAACGATCAGTTTTTTCAAATCCTTATTGCTGAACAACATTTTCCATCACTTCTTTCCTATCCTCAAACAGGCCACTCCTTTGAAACCGATCACGCAGGATTTAAGCCGTACAGCCTGCAGGCATTTTCCCAGGTAATGCGCTCCGCTTCTTCACAGGTCAGCCCCTTGATCCGCGCCAGCTCCTGCACCACATAGGGAAGATTCAGGGAGCTGTTGCGCTTCCCACGAAAGGGAACCGGTGACAGATAAGGGCAGTCTGTTTCCACCACGATCCTGTCCATGGGAATATAATCCACGGCTTCCTTTAATTTATGGGCGTTTTTATAGGTCAGCACGCCCCCTATGCCAAAGAAAAACCCCATTTCCAGGAAAATCCTGGCGCTTTCTTTGGTGTAGCTGAAACAGTGGATCACGCCCCCTGTTTCCCCGGCCTTTTCCGCCTTCATGATATCTATGGTATCCTTCGCGGCTTCCCTGGAATGAATGACCACCGGAAGGCCCATTTCCCGGGCCAGCTGCAGCTGCCGCGCGAACCACTTTTTCTGAGTCTCCCGGTCAGGAGTATCCCAGTAATAATCCAGGCCGATCTCTCCTACCGCCACGCACTTTGGCAGCGCGCACTGCTTCCGAAGCCAGGCAAGGGAGGTTTCATCCAGATCTGCGGTATCCGAGGGATGAACCCCCAGGGCGCCGTAAACATAGGAATATTTTCCCATCAATTCAACGGTTCTCCTGCAGCCCTCCAAGCTGGAGCCAATGTTGGTCACTCTGCCGATCCCCCGGTCCGGCAGCGCCGCCAGCAGCTCCTCCCTGTCTTCGTCAAATGCTTTATCATCGTAATGGGCGTGGGTATCAAATATCATCCGCCTGCTTCCTCCATTCAATCGATAGATTCTGTTTCCACAGCTTTCCTTTCCCTCAGATCCCCTTTGCATCAGGTTTCCGGTTCGGATATCCTGATTTTCTCACCTTTTGCTTTTTTAGCAAGAAAAAAGTCCCAAAACCCGCTATAAAAGCGAATCCCGGGGCTTCCCTGCGCCGCCAGGGGCTCGAACCCTGGACACCCTGATTAAGAGTCAGGTGCTCTACCAACTGAGCTAGCAGCGCATATCATTACTGTCTGTTCCTTAAGCACGTTGTAGATTATACTATATGTTTTGGGGAATTGCAAGTGCTTTTTTCAAAAAAATATAATTTGTCTAAACTTAAACTCCCAAACCTTCTTGACAGCTTACATAAAGTCAGGTATAGTAAACCTTGTCACTTGTAACAGGAGGCGGAGACCTGTTCCCACTCCCACAAAAATATCACATGCTAGGGGTGCACATCGCTGAGACTGAATCCCGCGGATTCTAACCCTCACTACTTGAACCGGGTAATACCGGCGTAAGGAAGCAGACGTTTATAGGAGATTTCCGCGGATAACTCGCTTATCCTGCATTTATGAAGTTCAGGTTCGGGAAGCGGTCCCGCAAGGGAATTCCCCTCTGACGGATCTCCGGATATAAACGCGATGAACACCCTCCTTGCACAACCAAAGGAGGTTTTTTTATGTCACTTTTTACCGCAGACGGCGACCTGAAAACATGGGTTTACGCCGTATGTATCATCGCCATGGTCCTTCTGATCCTGGCGGCCGCCCTGATCTACCACAAAACCCACAAATCCGCCAAGCTGACCACCAAACAGCTGGTATGCTGCGCCGCCCTGATGGCGTTAGCCTTCATCACATCCTTTATTCCCATAGGACCGGATCTTCCTTATGGAGGCAAGGTTTCTCTGTTCAGCATGCTCTTTATCTGCCTGGCAGGCTATTGGTACGGTCCCAGCGTCGGGCTCATAACAGGCCTGGCTTACGGTATCCTGCAGTTTTTACAGGACCCTATCGTAGTGAGCTTCTTCCAGATATGCTGTGACTACATCCTTGCCTTTGCCGCGCTGGGTACTGCCGGTTTCTTCTGGAAAAGCAAAAACGGGCTGCTGAAAGGCTATCTTCTCGGCATCTTCCTGCGGGGAGCCTTCCATACCCTGGGGGGATACCTGTACTGGAGGGATTACATGCCTGAAAACTTTCCCCAGGAGCTGGCGGCCTTCTACCCTATCATTTATAATTATTCCTATATTCTGTTAGAAGGTCTCCTCACCGTGATTGTGATCCTGCTGCCGCCCGTGGCGAAGGCATTGAACCAGGTAAAAAAGATTGCCGTAGAATAACTTCTTATAATTGAAACAGGTAATTGCAAAACAACGATTGCAATTACCTGTTTTCTTCGAACCTTTTTCCGGCGCTTTCTTTTCCAGCGTTTACTTTTCCGGTGCTTACTTTTTTCCAATGCTTCTCTTCCAGCACTTTCTTTTCAACGCTTCTTTTCCAGCACTTTCTTCCGTCACATTTCCAGCACTTTCCTCCGTCACAGCAGGATCCCCACAATGACTCCCACCGCATACAAAAGCCCGATGATCATCATATTTTCCCTGCGGTTATGATTCATCCTGCACAAAACGAGGATCCCTACCCCCGTACTGGTCAAAAGTCCTGCCATCATTGTCCCGAAGCCCATGGCGTTTTCCAGATACAGCTGGGTCACCACAATAGAGCCTACGCAATTGGGGATCAGCCCCACCAGCCCCGAAACTGCCGGTCCCAGCACCGGGCGGTTCGTCAGAAAGCCGGCAAGGAAATCTTCTCCCCCATAATGAAGAAGCAGATTCAGGGCAAAAGTGATCAGCAGGATAAAAAAGGTGATCTGCAGGGTGTGCACCGCTGCCGAACGGAGAATCCCTTTTTCACACTGACAATGCTCCTGCTCGCAAATATGATGGATATGATGATGCTCCTCCCCCGGTTTTTGTTCTTTTCCTGCCTTCCGGGAAAAAATATCCACACAGAATCCCACCGCCATTCCGATAGCGACCTTCAAAAAAAGGATCCAGACGATCAATTTCCACCCGACCCGTTCCGACAAAAGAATGGGAAGCATTTCATCGGAAGTGGACAGATATATGGCAAATAATGCTCCCAGGGAAATGACCCGGCCCACATATAAATTAGACGCCGCCGCAGAAAACCCGCACTGAGGAACCACCCCGGCAAGACTTCCCAGGAGGGGTCCCCATTTCCCTGCCCTGCGGACAGCTTCCTCCATTTTATCGCTGGCCTTATGTTCCAGATATTCCATGGCAAGATACGTCAAAAGCAAAAAAGGCACAAGTCTGACGGTATCTATGATCGTGTGCTCTATTACGTGTAACATGCCCTCTCCTCTTCTTTACTTCTCTTCACACACCTGGAAAATATAAAATTTCAGGTAATAGGACTGATCTGCTGCCCAAAGGATGGGATGATCGCAGGCCTGAGTGCGGAATTCCACCTGCCGGAGCCTTTTGTGGGCGCCGTTTGCCGCTTCCCGTATGGTCTTTGCAAATAATTCCGGCTCCATAAAATGAGAACAGGAACAGGTTACAAGGAATCCCCCGTCCTTTAGCAGTCTCATTCCGCGGAGATTGATTTCCCGATAACCCTTGACCGCATTTTTTACAGAATTCCGGGACTTGGTAAAGGCGGGTGGATCCAGGATCACCACATCGTACCGTTCCCCCTCGTCTTCCAGGCGGGGAAGCAGTTCAAACACGTCCTCACAGGAAAACTTCACCCGCTCCTCCAGACCGTTGAGACGGGCATTTTCCATGGCCTGCCCGATAGCCAGGTCAGACGCATCCACCCCCAGAACCTCCGCCGCGCCTGCCGCGCCTGCGTTCAGCGCAAAAGAGCCGGTATGGGTAAAGCAGTCCAGCACTCTTTTCCCTTTACAGAAACGGCGGATGGCGGCCCGGTTATTCTTCTGATCCAGGAAGTATCCCGTCTTCTGCCCGTCCTCCACATCCACGATATAACGGACGCCGTTTTCTGTGATCTCCACCTTCGTATCAAAGGGCTCTCCGAGAAAACCTTTGTGCCGCTCCATTCCCTCCTGCTCCCGAACCTTGGCGTCGCTGCGCTCATAGACCCCTCGGATCAGAATGCCGTCTTCTGAAAGCACTTTTTTAACCGCCTCAACAATAACCGGCTTCCAGCGGTCGATTCCCAGGGCAAGGGACTCCACCACCAGGACATCGGAAAACTTGTCCACCACGATCCCGGGCAGGAAGTCCGCCTCCCCAAAAATCAGACGGCAGCTGTCCGTATCAATGGTCTGCTTCCGGTATTCCCAAGCATCCCGCACCCTGGCTTCCAGAAACGCCTCGTCGATCACCGTATTCTTTCTGCGGGAAAGCAGCCGGACCGTTATCTTTGAATTTGTATTGATAAAGCCTTTGCCAAGAAAATAACCGTCAAAATCATGAATCTCCACGATATCGCCATTTTCAAAGGAACCTTCTATG
The DNA here is from genome assembly GCA_947589075.1 of uncultured Acetatifactor sp. Lineage (GTDB taxonomy): Bacteria > Bacillota > Clostridia > Lachnospirales > Lachnospiraceae > Acetatifactor. The sequence continues at coordinate 1,531 of CANQBS010000105.1, read as the reverse complement.
GACGCGATCTCGTTGTCATATATCCACATCCCGCCCGCCTTTAATGTGCGTCCTTCCCCTTTTTTTAAAGTACATACTGCCTGCATTTCCTTCTCCCTTCTCCTTGTGCAAAACCTTTCGATCCACAGATCGCTCTGCCTGATATGCTGTCCGCCGGGTATGTTTTATCATACTATACTTTCCCGCCGGATTCAAGCAGGTTTTCTTCTTCGGCTGAACTGTTACTTTAAAGATTCGACAGATGGTTATTGTCATTTTAAAAAGAATGAATTATAATAAAAGAAACAAACGATAATTAAGAGGAGGCATTCTTATGGCATTGTCACAGGACAGTTTTTATACAATAAAAGATATCTACGGATTACCGGAGGGCGAAAGGGCAGAACTGATCAATGGGAAAATTTTCTACACTACCCCTCCCGGAAGAACGCACCAGCGCATTTTATTGTCCCTGGCCATCAAAATTTCCCAATATCTTGAGAATTCCAGCGGGGCGGGTGAAGTATATATTTCACCCTTTACCGTGATCCTGAACGAAGACGACAGGACCTACGTGGAGCCGGATCTCTGCGTCGTCTGCAGCAACAGCAAATTGAGCGAGGAAGGCTGTATCGGTGCGCCCGACTGGGTGATTGAAGTGGTTTCCCCCGGCAGCAAATACATTGACTATTCTACCAAACTTTTTGCTTACCGCGCTGCAGGGGTAAGGGAATACTGGATCGTAGATCCTCTCAAAAACAGGATCACCGTTTATTATTTTGAAAAGGACCGCACAGAGGAATTTGACTTTGCCGATCACGTACCTGTGGGAATCTTATCCGGGTTTTATATCAACCTGGCATAAAGATATTGCCCGGTATTACCCGGGTACAGATATATTAACCTGGTACGGATGCGGAATATATCAGCCGACAATACTGTGTAACTCAATTGGTTTTCCAAACACTCTAAAACATCAAATCTATGTTTTAGAGTGTTTGAGGTATTCCGAACGCTATTGTCAACAATTATTTAATTCTTTTGGCACCTGTAAGTTCCAAATTATCAACTTCCAAAGGAAAGCAAAAACTTCTGCTTCAAAATCTCATAGCCTATTGCCCGCTTAGCCAATGTTCATGCGCCAATCATCACAAAACACAAGACAATTCGGAATATTCTCTGTATTTTCAAAATTTCCGTAGCTAATTTGCAGCCCGACAAAGTTTCTTATAGTCTGTTCATCAAATACCTATCAAATAAAATCTTTTGATTGTATCCGCATAACACGTTGATTCTTATAATTTATTTGTTCTGATTCAACCAAAATTTAAAGCAATCATCAAATACCCATCAAACAAATTTTATGCCCAATATGGAACATACCGCCTACTCTTCAGTGCAGCATTTTCGTCTGCTAACTTAATGAATCCAGCCGTCAAAGTTGCTTTGATAATTCTTGAAATAATTGCCATATTTTTAGCATCAACTCCGAAGCGATCTCTCAGCACAGCATTAGACACTTCAATCTCATTCACATAGAAATAGCATGTAG
>CANQBS010000104.1 GCA_947589075.1 uncultured Acetatifactor sp. | reverse complement strand
GCCAGCCGCCTGATTTGATGGAAAATCGTGCTTGCACGAATTTTCCATCATGTCTGGCGGCTGAGGGAGCGCCATTTTATGAGCAAAGGGAGTCGCAAAGCGACGGAAAGCGCGTAAGCGCGGCTTTGCGAATGGCGCGGCTGAACTTGAAACGGTTCAGAAAAAGGAGGCGCTTCACTCATGGCACACATCAGCACGGACACAAAAGGCACACCTTCGGCAGACACTCTCTCAAGGGAGGCGGAACAGCGGCATCTTCAGGATACCCTTTCCGTGATCCGGGACAACCTGGCAAGCTACGGAGAACAGGTTCGGAAAATGAAAGCTGACATCGACGAAATGCTGGAGCACTACCACGACAACGACGCCGAGGTCTACATCATCCTGAATAACACCATCACCCTTCACGACCACATGAAGCGGGCTCTGATCCGAAATGAAAAGGCCCTGCCCAAGCCTTATTTTGGCAGGATCGATTTCCGGGATAAGGTATTAAATAAGGAAGAATCCCTTTACATCGGCAGAGGCGGCATCTCTAAGGACGCCACCCACCAGATCGTCATCGACTGGCGCGCCCCTGTGGCAAACGCTTATTATGAAAACGGGCTGGGGGAATGCAGCTATACGGCTCCCGACGGGAAGCCGATCCCCATCGACCTGAAGCTGAAACGCACCTATGAGATCGAGAACGGGAAGCTTTTGGATTATTTTGACAGCGAGGTGATCGCCACCGACGAGTTCCTCACCAAATACCTTGCCAAAAACAAGCAGGCTGTCCTGGGGGAAATCGTAGCCACCATCCAGAAGGAGCAAAATGAGATCATCCGCAAGTCGCCCTACCATAACATCATCGTCCAGGGGGTGGCGGGCTCCGGCAAGACCACAGTTGCCATGCACCGCATTTCCTTTATCCTCTACAATTATGAGGACCGTTTTAAGCCGAATGATTTCTACATCGTGGGAAGCAATCGTATCCTGCTGAATTACATCACCGGCGTCCTGCCCGGCCTGGACGTCTACGATGTCAGGCAAATGACCATGGAACAGCTTTTCGTAAGGCTTCTGTATGAGGACTGGGATGAAAAAAAATACAGGATCCGCCAGGGCGGAGCAGACACCAGCAGCTATGCAAAAGGGCGCACCGAATGGTTTCTGGCCCTGAAATCCTTCTGCGATGAACTGGAATGGAACACGATTCTCCGTGACTCCATCTATCTGAATCCCAGGCAGTTCGTAGAAGGGGTCCGCAATGGAAAGCCCGGCGTTTACGACTTAAGCGAGGAAGAAGAAGTTTCTTCCGGAAAGCTTATCCTGTTGGTGGACGGGGCTTCGGTGGAGCGCTACATCCGCCAGAATCCGGGCGTTTCCCTCCAGAGCAAGATCAATATGCTTAACGAGCGGCTGATCAATAAGGTAAAGGAAGAATTCTGGGGAAAGGGCATCTCCTATACGGAGGCGGAGAAAAAAGCCATTCTCAAAGCCTATCGGGGAAGGTACGGAGGAAAGATCTGGAAGCGTTCCATATACGATATCTACCGGGACTTTCTTTACAGGCAGATCGACCGGGGATACCGGCTGGATCTGCCCGGCACAGAGTTTGATGTATACGATCTGGCGTCCCTTGCCTACATTTACAAAAGGATCAAAGAAACCGAAGTGATCAGCGAAGCCCACCACATCGTCATCGACGAGGCCCAGGACTATGGCATGATGGCCTACCGGGTGCTGGATTTCTGCATCCGGGGCTGTACCTATACCATCATGGGGGACGTTTCCCAAAATATTCATTTCGGTCTGGGCTTAAACGACTGGGAGGAATTAAAGGAGCTGCTTCTGGCGGACGAAATGGCAAGCTTCAACATCCTGAAAAAAAGCTATCGCAATACCATAGAAATCTCGGAGTTTGCCGCCTCCATCCTTCACCATGGACATTTCCCCGGCTACTCTGCGGAACCCATTATCCGCCACGGAAATCCGGTGTCCGTTACGCAGGCAGGGGACAGGCAGGGGCTGATCCGGAAGGCCGCCTCCATCTGCAGGGCGTGGCAGGAAAAGGGTTACGAAACAATTGCCGTCATCTGCAGGGATCAAAAAGAGGCGGATCATGCGGCAAAGGAACTGGGCGGTTACATCGAGGTTATGGAAAGCGACCTGGAAAAAGCCGAATTCGGCGCAGGTATCCTGGTGCTTCCCGTAGAATACACCAAGGGGCTGGAATTTGATGCCGTCCTGATCCTGGATCCTTCCAGAAGGGGCTATCCTTCCGACGACGGACATGCCAGACTGCTGTACGTCGCCGCCACCCGGGCGCTCCATGAGCTAAGCATCCTCCACCTGGGAGACCTCACCGGACTGATCGCAGACCCTGCGCCCGCCGCAGTCCCGGCACACGCTGCAGCCCACGCATCTGCCGCAACCTCAGCACATGCCGCAGCCCGCGCAACTGCCGCAGTTCCCAGCCGGGCTCTGACTACAACTGACAAAAAGGATGCTCCCGGCGACATTAATTCCAAACCTTCCCTCCCAAGGGCTTCCGCGGACAAAAGCTTTCGACGCCCCGTGGTCAAAGCACAGACAGCCGCGCCGATGTCCCAAGGAACTGCGCCGATATCCCAGAAAACCGCGCCAATAACCCAAGAAACTGCGCCGATGTCCTCTCAGGCAGCCTTATCGAAATTCCAACCCGCCGTGCCTGCAGGAAGAAGTAATTTCATTTCCTCCGAGAAGCTTTCCGCCGCTCCTTCCTTCGGCGACATGCCGCCCACCGAGAAGCTCCGCCCGGCAGGACATGCGAAAACCGACCTCTCCATCCGCTGGTTTGCCAAACAGCCCGACGGGCTTTCCCTGCAGAGCAGGTACGGAACCCTTCGCCTGAGCCCGGTAGGAAGCGGGATTCTTCGGGTGACTTTTGCCAAAAGCGGCGGACAGATTCAGCCCGGCGTCCACCCTCTGATCGCAGTCAGCCGCACGGAAAAATATTGGATGTACAGGGAAAACGGGAACTTCCTTGACCTAACCACGGATGAACTGCTGGTGCGCCTGGACAAGTCTACCGGCGCGATCCGTTATATGACCCGGGATAAGACTCTTTTGTTGGAAGAGAGGGAAAAAGAATGCAGACTGCTGGAAAACATACCAGGCGGTTCCTTCCGCGCCTGGCTGTATCTGAACCTGAATAAGAATGAGCATTTGTACGGATTTGGAGATGCGGGCAAAGGAGGAATCCCCCTTCGTTCCACGGCAAGATACCTTTCCGGGGGCAAAAACCAATCCGGGGAGAAGGAGGCGCTCCCTTTCCTGATTTCCGACAAGGGCTATGCGCTTCTGCCGGCGACGAAACAGCCCGTCATCTGCTGCGACCTACCCGCCTATAGCTCCTGCTTAATTATGGAGAATGTTCCGCAGATGGACTTCTACTTCATTGCCGGTAAAAATCAGGAGAACCTAATCAACGCCTACAATTACCTGTGTGGCATTTAACGAAAGGGAAGTGCCAGTTCATCGGTAGCGACACCTATGTGGACTTTCACTACAGAACGTGGACATGCCCGTCATACGCCAGAACGGATGCTCAAAGGGGCATCCGTTCCAGCATATTTTTTATCTTTACTTCATAAAACAACTCTGCCGGACTGGATTCGCATGATACCGTACAGGTGGAAAGTTTTAGGTTAAATCAAAGTTTACTTACGGAAGAAAGGTTGCGTTACCAACAATTCTCTGTACACCGTGGGTACATCCTCGGGGCTATCTGCATGGACGATTACCGCACGACCAGGCAAGCCCTCTGTAACATACATCAAAAAATTACCGTTCCAATCGATATAAAGATCGTAACTCTGGCTGTCAAAATCAACCTTAATTCCCCTCTCCGCATCATCGGAAAAAATGCGCCCTGTAAAACGCATGAGAACGCCGCCATGCATGAGATCGGCGGAAATTGTCTGCAGTTCCTGTATGGGCGGAAAGGCATCTGACGTGACAGTTCCATTGAAAAGACCACATCCATAGGCGTCATCAAAGGGGAGGTCACAAGTATACCCATGTACCGACGGATGAACCTTAACATCGTCCAACACGGTTTCTTCTTCTGGATCATAAACCCAGCAATCCGCAGTCATTTCCACGTGGACAAAAGGACCTAGGGCATGAATCCCTTCTGAACGAAACCAGCTTGCCACAACGACAGCCACCATGGCAAGGAAACAGAAAACAGCGAAAATGGCAAGCAGGATACGTTTTTTCTTCATGTTTTTCCCTCTCAAGATATATTGCACACAATGGTCAACAAAATTTTGAGTTTTCGGACAGTCACCCTCTCGGGTGATCAAAATCTCACCCTCTCGGGGGAGATTTGGCATATTGTTCTTTGATTTTGTTTTGGTTGAGGGTTGCATAGATCTGAGTGGTGGAGATATCGGAGTGTCCCAGCATCTCCTGAACACTTTTTAAATCTGTCCCGTTTTCCACCAGATGGGCGGCAAAAGAATGACGCAGGGTATGGGGGGTGATATCCGACTGGATACCGGCTTTCTTCGCATAACCTTTCATCAGCTTCCAGAAGCCCTGCCTGCTCATGGACTGACCGGAACAGTTTACAAACAATTCCTCCACCGAATTGTCCTGAACCAGGGCGTTTCTTCCTTTGTCCAGGTAATTTACCAGGGCGTCCTGCACCCTGCCGTCAAAAGGTACGGTTCGTTCCTTGTTTCCATCCCTGCAGACAATGATGTTAAGCTTCGGGTCAACGTCCCCCAGCTTCAGGGAAATCAGCTCCGTCACCCGAATCCCGGTGGCACATAACAGCTCCAGCATTGCCTTATCCCGCAGTTCCTTCGGTCCATCCCCCAGAGGAGCATCCAAAAGCCTGGACACCTCTTCCACTGTCAGAATGCCGGGGAGCTTTTTCTCCACCTTCGGCGCATGAAGATTGGCAGAACAATCCCCTTCAATCAAATTTTCCTGATACAGATAATGACAGAAGGCCTTAATAGAAGCGACATTTCTGGAAATGGTGGCAGTTTTAAGGCTCTGGCGCTCCAGCTCCAGGACATAATCCTGAAGATTTTCCTCTTCCATCTGATCCACACTGGCAATCCCCTGCGTCTCCAGGTACTTCCGAAACTTATTTAAATCTCTGCGGTATGACATTTCGGTGTTGTCCGAAGCCTTCTTGGTATTATGCAGATATAAGATAAACGCATCAATTGCCCTTTCCATTGAATTTCCTGGTCCTTCCTCTTAAAGCCGGTATATCCGTAATTTATCTCTTGGTGAAAATAAGCTTCTGCGTCTGCGGTGCTTCGCACCGGGCACATTCTGCTCGGAACCTTTCGGTTCCTCGTTGACTTATCAGTTCCAGACAAATGTCCGCTTCGGCGGCCGCTTGTCCGTCTGCTGATAAGTCACATTATACCAACAAAAATTAAAATTGCAATGCACAAATTGCTTATTTTTTACGGGGTTTTCCATGGTTTTGACGAAGGGAACTAAATAGGGGATTTCATCATTTTCCATTCACAAGATGTTGTAATTTCATCTATAAAATATTTCAAAATAATGAAAATTTTTTTACAGAAGCTGATCCTACAGGGAATGAAATTTTACTCAAAAGATTTTTAACAGTCCCAGCAAAAGGTGGGGGTTCAGGAAGCTTTCCAGGACGCAGCCCGTCAGGAGCGCAGCCAGAATAAAGAGAAGCTGCATAAGCTTTTCCGGCGTCAAAATGGATTTTCTCCCTTCCTGCAGGTAGAGGCTGCCGTCCTTAAAATAAATATTTCTGCACAGGAATTCGCAGAATGCCAGCAGGACGATCAGCGCAGGCGCATAAAATAAAATATGGGGAAAAAGACTGACGAGGGTAAACAGGATTCCCTTCAATCCATAGCGCAGGACCGCGGCAGACAGGAACATTCCCAAAAGCATTCCGTACCAGCCGGACGCCATACAGACCGCAGCCAGTCCCAGGTAGGTTGTAGCGATGATAAGCAGAAAGGCCAGGACCGCTGCCCGCTTTCCCAGCACGTAAACAAAAAGGGCTCTGCAGTCTACAGTCATATACTTCATGTGATACAAGACATCCTCACTCAGCAAGCCTGTATTTTCCAGCAAAAAGCCCCTTCCGAAGTTCATGGCAAGGATCCCCAGAAGAACCCCTCCCAGGAAAAACTGCCGAACCGGTAATCTGCCTGTATATAGTTTTTTCAAATGGAACCGCATTTTACGAGAATCTCCCATCCTTCCCTATTCTCGTAAAATATATGCGGACAATGTTCCAAACATGCTCAATATTTCCGGGCTGAATACTTTCACGCTGAATACTTTCATGCTCAATATTTCCGGGCGTATGCCAGGACGGCGCAGACCGTCTTGGAATCCTGCAGCTTTCCCTGATAGATCATATCCAGAAGTTCCTCTACGGAATACGCCTCCACCTTAATATACTCGTCCTCATCCAGATGCTGCGGACCCGGAACAAGGTCGCGAGCCACATAAATATCGATCTTCTCGTTGCAGAAGGCCACCGTGGTTCTGATGGAAAGGAGGAATTCCGCCGTCTCGCAATGATACCCGGCCTCCTCCTCCAGCTCCCTGAGGGCTGCCTTGTCCGTGGGCTCCCCCGGATTTAAGCCTCCGGCGGGGATCTCTATGGTATAGCGCTCCAGGGCGTTGCGGTACTGGCGCACCATCAGAAGCTTCCCGTCCTCCCGCACCGGAACCACCGCGGCTGCCCCCTTATGCTCAATGAAATCCCAAACGGCGATATTACCGTTTGGGATCTGCATGGTATCGTGGTAATAGTCAAAAATATGCCCTTTTGCCACAAGCTCTCTTTTGATCCGTTTGAATTCTTCCGACATATCCTTTACTCCAAGAATCCGTTGTATTTCAGAACCTATTTTTCCCAAGATGCTTCTTTTCCTGGATGATTCCTTTCCGGAAACTATTTCTCCTCCAGCAGCTTGTCGATGCTGACCAGCTTCACGCACAGCGCAAACAGCCTGGTGGCCTGGGCCATCTCCTCCGGGGTCGGGAAAGAGGGGGCGATACGGATATTGCTGTCATGGGGGTCGATCCCATAAGGGAAGGTGGCGCCTGCGCCGGTGAGCACCATGCCCGCTTCCTTACATTTCGCTACAATGGCCTTCGCGCAGCCTTCCAGGGAATCGAAGGAAATAAAATACCCTCCGTTGGGCTTTGTCCAGGTCCCGACCCCAAGCCCTTCCAGTTCCTCGTCCAGGATGTTCAGCACCGTCTCAAACTTAGGGCGCATCAGATCCGCATGTTTTTTCATATGAGCCTTCAGACCGTTATAATCCTTGAAATATCTGGCGTGCTGCAGCTGGTTCACCTTGTTGTAGCCGATGGTCTGGATGGCAAGACTCTTCCTGATATCCTCCATATTTGCCTTAGAGGTGGCCACCGCCGCGATGCCCGCACCGGAAAAGCTCACCTTGGAGGTGGAGCAGAACTCATAGACCATATCCGGGTTTCCCGCCTTCTCGCACTCGCTTAAGATATCCAGGATCTCATCCTGTCTGTCCTCATAGAGATGATGGATCGCGTAGGCGTTGTCCCAGTAAATGCGGAAATCCTTCGCCGCAGGCTTCAGGGCCGCGAACCGCCTCACCGTCTCGTCGGAATAGGAATAGCCCTGGGGATTGGAATATTTGGGCACGCACCAGATGCCCTTTACGGCCTCATCCTCCGATACAAGGCGTTCCACCAGATCCATATCCGGCCCCTGGGGAGTCATGGGCACATTGATCATCTCGATGCCGAAATGCTTTGTAATGGCAAAGTGCCTGTCATACCCGGGCACCGGGCAGAGGAATTTCACCTTGTCCAGCTTGTACCAGGGCGTATTGCCCAGCACCCCGTGGGTAAAGGAACGGCAGACCGAATCAAACATAATGGTCAGGCTGGCGTTGCCGCACACGATCACGTTCTCCGGATCCACGCCCATCATATCCGCCATCAGGTGCTTTGCCTCCGTGATTCCCTCCAGGCTCCCATAGTTGCGAACATCCACACCGTCCATGGTCTTCATATCGCTGGAAGAATTCAGGGTATCCAACAGGGGCATTCCCATATCCAGCTGGGACACTCCGGGCTTTCCCCTGGACATATCCAGCTTTAATCCTTTCCCCTTGAACTCCTCATAGGCAGCTTCCAGCTCCGCTTTCAGTGCGAGCAATTCTTCCTTACTTCGTTCCTCGTACGCTTTCATGGCTTCCTCCAACCTTCCAATCTTTCCTAAGTGCTCCTGCATAATTGTATACAATCATACATCCCACATATCATACTATAGGAAGCGCCAGAAAACAAGAATTATTTTTGAAAAATAGAATTTTCATTTATTTTGTGCAATGTAGGGAAAAAATACCCATCAAAATGGGAATGTTGCACAACGTCTCCCTGATGCTGCACAACATTCCCCTGTCTCAAGGCTATAGGTTTACGTCCATTCCGGAGCGTCACAAATTGCTGATTGAAAAATGAACTATCAAGTTCATTTTTCAATCTTACACCCCTTCGCTCACCAGCAGGCTCGCGCGGTTCTGGATGATGTCCTGCACCTCATCCAGGCTCTTCTCCCCGGACAGGTACCCCGCCATTTCCTCCAGGATGATGTCCAGCACGCCTTTCTTCCTTCCCCCTTCCAGGTCAAACTCCACATGGTCCAGTATCTCCAGCACCTTGTCCACCTCTTCCTGCCCCAGGGCGTAGGCGTCCACCCAATTCCCGTTTACCTTGACCCTGGTCTTCCATCTCTCCACGGGCTTCCCGTCTTCCGAGGTCAAGACCTCCCCGTCCAGCCTCAGCTCATATTCCGGCGTCATCGCGTCCTCTATCTTCCCCTGCAAATCCTCCTTCCGGGTGGGGAAATCCAGTCCGTCCCAGCTCCCAAGGTAGTATTCCAGGAAGCTCCACGCACCCTCCTTGTGCCTCGAGCTGGAAACCATCCCGAACAGGAGCCCCGTCGAACCCTCATGCCTGGGTCTCCCGTCCGCCGTGGGGTAGCCCGCCAGGGTCAGCCCATATCTCTCGCTGGGGATGAGGGACCAGAAATCTGATACTGCGTAAAGCGTCAGGAGCAGCTCCTCAGGAGGACGGTAGCCATACCCACGGTCCAGGTATTCCTCCCAGTTGTCCTTGTAATAGGTCCCCCTGCAGTTCTCCCCAAGCCATTCCAGCATCTGCCGGAATTCCTCGCTGTCGAACCGGCACTCCCCCTTCTCCCAGTCGATGTATTCCTCTATGATATAGTCGTCAAAATACGTCCTCAGGAGGCTCTCCAGGTTCCTTGCGTCCCTCAGCCGCCTTTCCGGGTATTCCCCCGTAAGCTCCATCAGCTTGCCAGCCGTATAGCCGGCCCCTTCCCCAAACAGCTCCCTCTCCCCTGCCAGGGTATGGACCGAGAAGGAACGGGGCAGGC
>CANQBS010000103.1 GCA_947589075.1 uncultured Acetatifactor sp. | reverse complement strand
GGAAGGGATCTTTGAAGTAAAGGATACCATAAAGCTCATGGGCGGCAAGGTCGGTCATGTGGGAGTCATGGTCCGTGGCATGATCAAGGCGGGAGATGAGGTTTCCCTTCTGGTGGATCAGGGAATGAACGGAGGGAGAAGGGCTGACATCTGTAAGAACCACAGCGCCACCCATCTGCTCCAGAAGGCCCTGCGCCAGGTGCTGGGGGATCATGTGCAGCAGGCCGGTTCTTATGTGGATGATGAAAGGCTGCGTTTTGATTTCAGCCACTTTTCCGCCATGACCGAAGAGGAACTGGACCGGGTGGAAGAGCTTGTGAACGAGAAGATCGCCGAGAATCTGCCTGTGGTCACCAGGGTCATGAGCATGGAGGACGCCAGGAAGACCGGGGCTATGGCTCTGTTCGGCGAGAAATACGGAGAGACCGTACGTGTGGTGAGCATGGGAGATTTTTCCACCGAGCTGTGCGGCGGCACCCACGTGGCCAATACGGGAGCCATCACTGCCTTTAAGATCCTTTCGGAAAGCGGTGTGGCGGCCAATACCAGGAGAATCGAGGCTCTCACTGGAAAGGGTGTGTTCAAATATTACAGGAATGTGGAGCAGACGCTGAACCAGGCGGCCAGAGTGCTTAAGACGACGCCTGGATCTGTTGTGGAAAGGTGCGGGCATCTTCTGGCAGAAGTGAAGGATCTGAATTCGGAGATTGAATCCCTGAAGAGCAAGGCCGCCCAGAATGCCCTGGGGGATGTGATGGACCAGGTGAAGGAAGTAAAGGGCATGAAGCTGCTGGCGGCAAGTGTGCCGGGAGTGGATATGAACGGCTTAAGAGACCTGGGAGACCAGCTGAAAGAAAAGCTTGGAGAAGGCGTTGTGGTGCTTTTGTCCGAACTGGGCGGTAAAGTGAATATGATTTCCATGGTCACGGAGGGCGCGGTGAAGGCGGGAGCCCATGCCGGCAGCCTGATCAGAGGTATCGCTTCCTGCGTCGGCGGTGGCGGCGGCGGAAGACCCAATATGGCCCAGGCCGGCGGCAGGAACCCGGCGGGGATCCCGGATGCCATCGCGAAGGCGGAAGAGGTCCTGAAGGGACAGCTGAAATGACAAAAAGTTCGGGAGGATGACTGAGCCTGCATGTTCCAAAGGTACTGAGGTGGGGAAGCGAAGGGACTTTACATGAGAAAGATCATAAGTGAAAAAAACATTTCCAGAATATTTCATTTTATAGCTTTGCTTTTTTTCGCAGTTCTTTTTATGGTCAGTTTGTTTATTTCGGGATACAACAGGGTCGACTGTGCGGATGAATATGTCATTTTGGAAAAAAACAGTTTGCTCAGGATCATCCTTCTGACAGGGATCTTTTTAAGCATAATGCTGATAGCCGGATTCCTGTACGATAAGATCTTTTATAAATGGAACAGATATCTGGTGATCGCGCTGATATGCATGATCGGGTTTGCGGTCAGCATTTACTGGGCTCGAAATAATGGTGCGGCTCCGATTGCGGATCAGGGAATGATCGTTGCTTATGCCAATGCCCTGAATGACGGGGATTTCAATGGTATAAAAGAGGGAAGATATATTGCCAGGTGTATGCAGCAGTTGGGGCTCATCACTGTTTTACGGGGGGGGGTTCGCCCTGTTTGGCCGGGGAAATTATATGGCCTATGAGTATTGGAATGCGGTTCTTGTTCCTGTCTTTCTGTTTGCCGGAAGTCAGGTGACGAGGAAGCTTTCCGGCGGCAGCGGGAAGGCGGAGTTTTATTTTCTGGTTCTTGCAGTCACCTGCTTTCCCCTATACGGTTATGTCCCTTTTATTTATGGGGATCTGGGTTCAACGGTTTTCATGACGCTTGCGGCCTGGGCGTTTTTATCCTGCCTGGAAAAATTTTCATTGGGGAAACTGTTTGCTCTGGCGCTGACAGCGGGGATTGCGGTTCAGCTGCGGATGAACAGCCTCATCATACTGATCGCTTTCGGGATCGTTGTGATCGTGAAGCTGATCGGAAAGTGGGACTGGAAAAAGATCGCGATGGGAGGCAGTGTTGTATGCGGCATCTTCCTGTCCTTTGCGATCCTTCGGGGAATCTATTATAATGAATGGGATGAAAATGCGAGATCCATCCCTCCGATTCTTTATGTAGCAATGGGTCTGCATGAGACCAACGGCCATCCGGGCTGGTATGACGGTTATAATTATATTGTTTTTGCGGAGAGCGGGGACGATGTCAAAGCTTCTGCCAAGATCGCATGGGATGATATCAGGGAGCGGCTTCAAAATTTTAAAGAAAATCCGGACTACATGCTGTACTTTTATAAAACAAAGATCAATGAACAATGGCAGGCTCCTATGTATCAGTGTCTTGTCATGAACAGCAATATTGAAGGGAAACAGTCCAGGGCCGTACAAATGATCTACAGGGAAGAGCTGTTGGGCAAGCTGGTAAAAAATTATATGAAGGCATTTCAGGTTTTTCTGTATGGCTGTATTTTCCTGTGGCTTCTTCTTAGATGGAACAAACCGCTGCCGATAGAAAAATATCTTTTGCTGATAGCCGTATTCGGGGGATTTTTGTTTAGCATCCTCTGGGAAGCCAAGACAAGATATATTTTCCCGTATCTGCTGATCATGCTCCCCTATTTTGCCATGGGAATGAATGATCTGAACTTTTTCCTTCTGCGAAATGGAAAAAAATTTAAAAAGTAGTTGACGATTGGGGAAAATGTGGTATAATGATTCGTGTGCATAAAAATGTACATAATAACCCAATCAGTCATGTTACTAGAGGGACTGAAGGGAGGTCGGGTGTGTCATGTCAAACGTAATCGTGAAAGAGAACGAGACTTTGGATAGCGCTTTGCGTCGCTTTAAGAGAAGCTGTGCGAAGGCAGGTATTCAGCAGGAGATTCGTAAGAGAGAGCATTACGAGAAGCCGAGCGTGAAGCGTAAGAAGAAATCTGAGGCAGCGAGAAAACGTAAATATAATTAATTGATCATGATTATGAAGTCCTTGGCCGCTACGACTGAGGACTTTCTGTGTGTTTAGGGGTTCCTTAAGAAAATTTTCAGAAAAGATTTGCTTTTTATTTGGTTTCTTTGGAACGAGAGGGGGGTGGATTGCAATGTGGACAAGAGAATTGCTGGGAACAGATATCTATCATTTGCTTGGCGCTTTTGTAATATACAGTATGCTTGGATGGCTTTTAGAGTCTATCTATATGTCGTTCTGCAATCGTAAGCTGACCAACAGAGGCTTTGCCAAGGGTCCTTTCTGCCCGATTTATGGATTCGGAGCTGTAGGCTGCTATCTTCTTTTAAATCCGCTGCGCAATCATGTGCTTGCCCTTTATCTGGTGGGGGCGGCCCTGGCTACCATTTTTGAATTCCTTGTTGGAAAGCTGATGATCCGTTTCCTGGGAGAGCTCTGGTGGGACTATAATGACAAGCCCTTTAATTATAAGGGGATCATCTGCCTGGAGAGCACTGTCGCCTGGGGATTCTATGCGCTGGGAATCGTTTTGTTCCTGCACACCAGGATCAACGGCCTGATCGACCGGATACAGATGCCGGTGGGCGGACGGATCATAGCGGTGGTCCTGTTTGTTGTATTTGTGGACTATGTGATCCAGCTTTGCCGGGTGTTTCATGTGGATATGAAGCGCAGGAAGGAATGGCTGAAGGAAAAGTACATATCCTTTAAGGCAAGATGGTATTAGAGGACGGATAGACAGCAAAACCGCAGGTTATGGAATGATTTCTGTCATAAGGAACGCCACATTCCCATATCTTTTATGTATAGAAAGATATGGAATGTGGTGATTTTTATGAAGAGAATTTCCCCAAGCAGGGTTAAAACTGCCCGTTTTCTTACATTTTTCCCCGGTCTGCTCAGCCTTCCTCTGGCAGTATTCTTATTTTTATTTCCCGTTATGAAAGTATCTGCAGAGCCTGTGATCACGGCGCCCTCCGCAATCCTTATCGAGGCGTCCACGGGACAGGTCATTTATGAGCTGAATGCTGCGGAGCGCAGATGTCCTGCGAGCATTACCAAGATCATGACGCTGCTGCTCGTTTTTGAACAGCTGGACGAAGGGAAAATAGCCCTTACGGATTCTGTCACCACAAGCGAATATGCCAGCTCCATGGGAGGATCCCAGGTTTATCTGGCCGCGGGGGAGTCCCAGGACCTGGATACGATGCTTAAATGTATCACCGTCGCCTCGGCAAACGATGCCAGCGTGGCAGTGGCGGAATACATAGCGGGGAGCGAGCAGGCTTTTGTAGACCGGATGAATGAAAGAGCCTCAGAACTGGGTATGACGGATACCCATTTTGAAGACTGCTGCGGTCTTACGGAGTCTGACGATCATTACACCTCGGCAAGGGATGTGGCCATCATGTCCAGGGAGCTGATCACAAAGCATCCGGGAATCTTTGATTACTGCCAGATCTGGATGGAGGACTTTACCCATGAAACGAGACAGGGAACCAGCACCTTTACCTTATCCAACACCAATAAGCTGTTAAAACAGTACGAATGGACCACGGGATTGAAGACCGGCTCCATGTCCAAGGCAAAGTATTGCATCTCCGCTACGGCACGCCGCAACGATATCGATCTGATCGCAGTGGTGATGGGAGCGCCGGAGCCGAAGAGCCGTTTCCAGGATGCGATGGTGCTTTTAAATTATGGTTACAGCGTCAGCAATCTGTATCTGGATGACAATCAGGAGCCGATCCCGGATCTGAAGGTGGAAAGAGGGGTGGAGGACTGCGTGGCAGTGGATTATGAAGGGGAATTCCGTTTCCTGGATATTTCGGGCAATTCCCTGGAGCAGATCGAAAAAAAGCTGGAGCTTCCCCAGTCCGTCCAGGCTCCGGTGTCTGAAGGGGAGGTCGCCGGGTATGCCAGATATTACCTGAATGGAACGGAAATCGGAAATGTTCCGATCCTTTTTTCAAAATCTGTGGAAAAGGCCGGGTATGCGGACTATCTGAAAAAAATATTAGGATATTTTCTTTTGTAATTTCCAAAAGTATGCTATACTATGGTACGATGTACCTCAGAGACGATGCCCCAGGGAGGTCGGAATGCTTGATTTGTTCGTAATGACAGCAGGGATCCTGTGTGTTTTTCTGGTGTGGAAGATATTGTATGACAGCAACCGCTTTGTTGTGGTGCGCCATTGCTTTGCAGATCCCAGGATCAGGAAGCCCTTTCGGGCCGTGGTCCTGGCCGACCTGCATAACAAGCAGTATGGCAGGGAAAATGAGTTCCTTTTAAACGCGATCCATGAATTACAGCCGGATGCGGTTTTGATCGCGGGAGATATGATCACGGCGAAGCCGGGAGGCAGCCTGGATACAGGTCTTCATGTGCTGAAAATGCTTTCGGAAAAATATCCCGTTTATTATGCCAACGGAAATCATGAGCACAGATTGGAACTGTATCCGGAAAAGTACGGTTCCATGGCGCGGGAATACGAAGAGGCCCTGCAGGAAATGGGAATCCGGCGCCTGGTAAATGAACCTGTGATCCTGGAGGAAAAGGGAATCGTCATATACGGCGCCCAGATCCACAGAGAATATTACAGGAGATTTCGGGTGGGTCCCATGGAAAGGGAATACCTGGACAGGCTTTTGGGAAAATCGTCTGAAAGATATTATAATATTTTGCTCGCCCATAACCCGGATTATTTTCCCCAATATGCAGAATGGGGAGCCGACCTGGTGCTTTCCGGACATGTGCACGGCGGCGTGGTGCGGATCCCCGGAGGGAGGGGGCTTGTGTCTCCAAGGGTGAGTTTTTTCCCAAAATATGACGGAGGGCTTTTTGAAGAGGGAAAATCCCGGATGCTGCTAAGCCGCGGCCTCGGCAGCCATACGATACCGCTTCGCTTATTTAATCCCGGGGAGCTTTTGGTGATCGAACTGGCCCCGCAGGAAGGAGAAACGTAAAATGGCAATCCCAGTAAAGCTGGAAGTATTCGAAGGTCCGCTGGATCTGCTGCTTCATCTCATCGATAAGAACAAAGTGGATATTTATGATATCCCTATTGCGGAGATCACGGAGCAGTATCTGGAATATATCAGGCAGATGGAAACCCGGGATATGAATGTCATGAGTGAATTCCTGGTGATGGCCGCCACGCTGGTGGATATCAAATGCAGGATGCTTCTGCCCCGGGAGGTCAATGAAGAAGGGGAAGAGGAGGATCCGAGGGCGGAGCTGGTACAAAGGCTTCTGGAGCATAAAATATATAAATATATGTGCGGAGAGCTTCGGGACAGGCAGGTGGATGCCGGCAGAAATCTGTACCGGGATATGCAGCTCCCAAAGGAGATCGAGGGATACCGCCCCCCTGTGGATTATCAGGAACTTCTGGGAGATATGACCCTGGGGAAGCTGCATGAGATCTTTCAGTCCGTGATCAAAAAGCAGGATGAGAGAAGAGATCCGGTGCGCAGCCGGTACGGCAATATTGAAAAGGACGAGATCGATATGGACGCCAAGACGGCGTACATAGAAAAGTTTGCCAGGGAACACCAGACTTTCAGTTTCCGGAGGCTTCTGGAAAAGCAGGGAAGCCGGATGGAGGTAGTTGTGACCTTTCTTGTGATCCTGGAAATGATGAAGACCGGAGCATTGATCATTTCACAGGAAGAACTGTTCGGGGATATCCTGATCACTTCCAATTTATAGATCGGTGAAGGATGCGGATAAAAGGGAAGAAGGATACGGAGGAAGAAAATGGAAAAATATGAGCAGGTAGAATTGCCTTTGAAGGAATATGGGGAGCGGACGGAAGGCGAAGAGGAGAAAGCGGAGGCCGTTTGTCCGGAAGACGGGAAGGCGGAAACCGGGAAGGAGGAAGGCCTGCAGCAGGAAGACGTCCGGGCAGACAATGCGGAGGCGGTCTTAGAGGCAATCCTGTTTACCATGGGGGAATCCGTGGAGATCGGCAGGCTCGCGTCGGTTTTGGGGATCAGCAGATCGGCGACGGAAGCAGTCCTGAAAAGGATGGAAGATCGTTACAATGAAGAGGACCGCGGAATCACCCTTATGAGATTTGAGGATTCCGTGCAGCTTTGTACGAAGGCAAAGATGTATGAGTACCTGATCAAAATAGCCAAGACTCCCCGGAAAATGGTTTTGACGGACACCGTGCTGGAGACCCTTTCCATTGTGGCATATAAGCAGCCGGTGACAAGGGTGGAAATTGAGCGGATCAGAGGCGTGAGCTGTGACCATGCCATCAACAAGCTTTTGGAGTATGACCTGATCTGCGAGCTTGGCAGAATGGACGCGCCCGGAAGACCCCTGCTGTTTGGGACTACAGAGCAGTTCCTGCGCTGTTTCGGCGTGCAGAGCATCGAAGATCTTCCGGAGGTAAGCCCTCTGCAGCTGGAGGAACTGAAGCTCCAGGCGGAATCGGAGGTACAGCTGCAGCTGGATATTTAAGCTCTGTTCTGAAAAGGAAATGAGATCCGCTGAAAAGAATATGGAATGAAGGAGCCGGCGGACTATCCGCGGCTCTTTTTTCATATATTGTTTGTAAAGGAATCCTGCGGGTGGATCAAATGGATTTGCTGCTGGGCTTATGCAGAAGATATGGAAAGCGTTTTAAGACGGGAATCAGGATATGCTGCCTTATCTGGGGCGGCTTATGGAGTGTTTTTGTTTTGACTGGGACCTGTGAGGCCGCGGAAAAGGAAGCCGATTTTTCTCTTTACGCAACCTCCGCGGTTCTGATGGATGCGGATTCCGGAAGGATCCTGTATGAGAAATCCGGGCATGAGGTAATGGCGATGGCCAGCACCACAAAGATCATGACCTGCATCGTTGCCCTGGAAAACGGGAACCTGGAGGACGAGGTGGAGGTATCGGGTTATGCATCCGGCATGCCCAAGGTAAAGCTTTTTATCAGCAAAGGGGAGAAATACCGGCTGAAGGATCTGCTTTATTCCCTGATGCTGGAATCCCATAACGATTCCGCCGTGGCCGTGGCAGAGCATATCGGCAGGAACTTTCTGCCGGAAGAGATGAAAACCAAAAGCATATCGGAATATACTGCGGAGGAAAGCAAAAAGGCGGTGGCCGCCTTCGCGAAGCTCATGAACCGGAAGGCGGCGGAGCTGGGCTGTGAGGATACCTGGTTCATCACTCCCAACGGGCTGGACGCAACGGAAACCTTTACCCTGGAAGACGGCAGGAGCCTTGTGAAGGAACATTCCACCACCGCGGCGGACCTGGCCAGGATCATGTCTTACTGCATCAGAACCTCGCCCCAGAAGGAGATGTTTCTGCAGATCACGGGCTGTACCTCCTACAGCTTTTACGCCAACGGCCGCAGCTATTCCTGCAGCAACCACAACGCCTTTCTGCATATGATGGAAGGGGCGCTGTCGGGAAAGACCGGCTTTACCAATAAGGCGGGATATTGCTATGTGGGAGCCCTTTCCAGGGATGGCAGGACCTTTGTGGTAGCGCTCCTCGCCTGCGGCTGGCCGGGCAACAAAACCTATAAATGGAGCGATACCAGAAAACTGATGGAATATGGCCTGGCACACTTTACCTATCATGAATTTGAAAAAGATATCCCGGAGACAAAAAAATCTTTTCCTGTTGTGGTGACGGGAGGACAGACGGATGCGCTGAACGGGACCGCTTCCGTGGATCTGGTCCTTTCCGGGAAGACGAAGGGGCTTCCAGGCGTGCTTCTTGGGGACGACGAGAGGATCCAGGTGGTCTATGATGTTCCCAGGGCCCTGGAGGCTCCTGTGGCGGAAGGGGAGATCGCCGGAAGCGTTCAGTATAAAGTGGACGGCGCCGTTTATCTGACCCGTTACCTTGAAACCTCCGCGGAAGTACCGCAGATCGATTTTGGATGGTGTCTTAGGCAGATCTGGAGAAGGTTTGCGCTTTCGGGAAAAGAAGAGGGAAACCCGGGTAATCTGTTTTGAAATTCTGAGAATTTTTTTCTAACATTTTATAAATACGTCTTGAATTATTGGCAGAAATTAGGTACAATAAAGGTGCTGACAAAATTTTGTCAATGTGAGATGTCCGGGAAGCAGACAGGCAGGAAGAAAGTTATTTTTGTCCGATGTATTGCGGACAGGCTCTTTGGCAAAATAAAATAATATAAAATTTTTTCTAGGAGGAAACAAAAAATGGCAGTAAAAGTAGCAATTAATGGTTTTGGCCGTATTGGCCGTCTGGCATTCAGACAGATGTTCAGGGCAGAAGGCTTTGAGATCGTTGCGATCAACGACTTAACATCCCCTAAGATGCTGGCTCACTTGCTGAAATATGATTCCACCCAGGGTAAGTACGCTCTGGCCGATAAGGTTACAGCAGGCGAGGATTCCATCACCGTAGACGGAACCGAGATCAAGATCTATGCGGAAGCCAAGGCTGAGAATCTTCCTTGGGGCGCGCTGGATGTAGACGTTGTTCTGGAGTGTACCGGTTTCTATACCTCCAAGGCTAAGGCTCAGG
>CANQBS010000102.1 GCA_947589075.1 uncultured Acetatifactor sp. | reverse complement strand
AAAAAATTTGACAAAAAAATACAGGCTTTTTGCGGCCTGTAGCGATTTTTCCTTTATTCAACTGTCGAAGACCCGGGCTGGGGGAAGCTTGCAGGCGGAGTGATGAAGAATCATTATCCCAAAGGATTGCGCAAATAACTGCGTTTGTGGTAAAATGGTTTTGCTAATTTTTAGAATATAAACAGGCATGCCGTCTGTTCAATAAGACATCAAAAAGGAGGAGGAAATTTATGGTAAAACTGACGCCGCCCATGGGGTGGAATTCTTGGAACACCTTTGGTCCTGACATCAATGAGAAGGTAATCTTTGAAACTGCGGACGCCATGGTGGAAAAGGGACTGCTTGAAAAGGGTTATGAATATCTTGTGCTGGATGACTGCTGGTCCTTAAAGGAGAGAGACAGCAATGAGCGTCTGGTGGCTGATCCTGAGAAATTCCCTCATGGAATGAAGGCAGTGGCGGATTATGTGCATTCCAAGGGACTTAAGTTCGGTATGTATTCCTGCGCCGGCAACCTTACCTGCGCCGGATATCCCGGAAGCTTTGAACACGAATTTATAGATGCGGAGACCTTCGCGGAGTGGGGCGTGGATTTCTTAAAGTACGATTATTGCTATCACAGGCCCATCATTCCTGGAAAGTATTTGTACCGTCGTATGGGGATCGCTTTGGAAAACTGCGGCAGGGATATCCTGTTCAGCGCCTGTTCCTGGGGAGTGGACGAGACCCATGAATGGGTCAAGACCACGGGAGCTTCCATGTGGAGATCTACCGGAGATATTTTTGATACCTGGGAATCCATAAAGGACCTGATGAGGCAGCAGGAGAGGCTTCTTTCCTTTAACGGCGTAGGCTGCTTCAACGATATGGATATGCTGGTGGTAGGAATGCACGGCAAGGGAAATGTAGGGCTGCAGGGCTGCAGCGATGTGCAGTATAAGAATCATTTTTCCATGTGGGCTTTCATGGGTTCACCTCTTATGATCGGCTGCGATATCCGCAATATGAGCAAAGAGACCCTGGATATTCTCACCAATGAGGAAATCATCCGCATCAATCAGGATCCTGTCTGCAGACAGCCGGTGAAGCATGTGGGAACCTGGGCCGGGGAGGATCTGCTGCTGTATTCGAAGCTGCTGGCCGGCGGCGATATTGCCATCGGTTTGTTTAACCTGAGCGGAGGGGCAGCCCAGGCCCG
Organism: uncultured Acetatifactor sp.; assembly: GCA_947589075.1. Classification (GTDB taxonomy): domain Bacteria; phylum Bacillota; class Clostridia; order Lachnospirales; family Lachnospiraceae; genus Acetatifactor. The sequence goes on along the minus strand of CANQBS010000102.1, from coordinate 8,371 downwards.
GCTGAACCTGGATGAGATCGGACTGCCTTTCAGCACAGGAAAGACCCTGGAGCTCCATGAATTATGGACCGGAGAGGTATCCTCCGTGAAAAACGCAACCCTGATTTATGATATCAAGCCCTATGACTGCGCTGTGTTCCGTGCAAAGGTAATCGACCAAAAGAGATAAGGAAGAGGTTGGCGGAAATGAGTCTTTGTATCCGGTGTGGGAGTCCCCTGTCCTATAATGAGATCGGCGCCCACAAAAAGTTTATCAACAGAGGCAGCAGGCAGTTTTTCTGCAAAGATTGTCTTGCCTGGAAGCTTGGGGTAACGGTACAGGAGATCGACAGGAAGATTGAAGAGTTTAAGCAGCAGGGGTGCACCCTGTTTGTATGAAATGCCGATCAGCTGACAGCAGGCAGGATGAGGACGGGAATGCCCTTCCTGGTGCGGCGATGGGAATAACATTTGAGATTTGCAGGGCGGAGAGGGCATGAAAAGCAGGATCGTTTACGAGGATAAGAATATATTGGTTGTTTATAAACCCGCCGGACTGGCGACCCAGACCGCCCGGGTTGGCCAGCCGGATGTGGTGAGCGAGCTGCAGAATTACTGCGCCGGGAAAGCGGCCCGGGAGAGCAGGGGAGGATCATCGTCCGGGAGAAGTGCAGGCGGACCGACGTCCGGAAAAGGTGCCGGCGGATCCCAGGGCCTCGATCCACGGAATGCCCGGCCTTATATTGGAGTGGTGCATCGGCTGGATCAGCCTGTGGAAGGTCTGCTGGTCTTTGCCCGGGATAAGTTGTCGGCGGCAGGGCTGTCCGCGCAGCTGGGAGAGGGAAGCCTGAACAAGCGGTATTGTGCGGTGGTCTGCGGATCGCCGGAGAAGGAGTCCGGTCTTCTGGAGGATTATCTCATAAGGGATGAAAAGACCCGGTCCGCAAGAGTGGTGACGGAGCAGCTGCAGGGAGAAAAGCTGCCGGAAGGGAAGTTCCCGGAAAGAAGGCTCCAGAATGGAAAGCTGCAGGAAGAAACGCTGCAGGAAGGGAAGTTCCCGGAAGGAAGGCTCCAGAATGGGAAGCTGCAGGAAGGTAAGGTCCCGGATGGAAAGCTGAACAGGGAAAATCTACAGGACGGGGAGACGCCGAAAAAGGCAATTTTAAAATATCAGGTCCTGAAAAAGGCAGCGGAGCCCCTTCCGCTGACCCTTCTGGATATTCAGATCGAGACCGGAAGGTTTCATCAGATCCGGGCGCAGCTTTCCCATGCAGGTTTTCCTATCCTAGGGGACAGCAGATATGGAAATGCAGAGGCTTGTGAGGCAGGCAGAAAACTGGGGGTTGTGAATCCTGCCTTGTGCGCCTGCGAGCTGACCTTCCGTCATCCTGCTACCGGGAAACCCATGACATTTACCACCGCACCGGAGGGAAAGATCTTCGGGCTTTTCTGATGGAATAATCCGCTTTATTTCGTCCATACTATTTTCTGAGATATGGGATCAGAAAGCCTGCCGCGCCGGGAAATCAGGGCATGGAAGCTTTCTGCCGGAACAGCTCGGAAAGGTGGGCTTCTGATGGAGATATTAAAAAAGGAAAAAAAGGCGATCACACTACTCGCAGTCATTGGAGTAGTGTATTTTTTTCTGCAGTTTTTATCCCCCTTATTTTCTCCTATTCTGATCGCCATGCTTTTTGTGACGATATTCGGACCCTTTTTAAAAAAGCTTCAGGAAAAATGTCATATACACCGTCAGATCGGGGCGGTGGTCCTGCTGATTTTGGCAGGGGTGATCCTGACTTTCCTGGTATGGGTTCTGTTTTCATGGATCGTGGGAAGCCTGCCAAAGTGGGTGGGCAGGCTGGATGAGCTAGAAAAAGAGTTAAGGGTCTTCGTTTATAACGGCTGCCAGTTGGCAAGCCATGCTCTGAGGATCGATGGGGATTATCTGAGCGAAATGATCCTGGGCTATGTGGAAATGGGCTTTGATTATTTTCAGCGAAAGGCAGTCCCGGGAATGCTGGCTCAGTCCCTGGGGTACCTGAGGGCTCTGGCGGCCTTCGGAGGCTTTCTGGTTACCTTTATTATTGCGGCTGTGCTGCTTGCAAAGGATTATGACCGCATTATGAACAATCTGCTGGACCGGGAGGAATTTCATGTGGTGCTGGAGGTCATCTGCGGAGTGATACGGTATCTCGCTACCTTCGTGAAAGCGCAGCTTGTGATCATGAGCGCGATTGCCGCCATATCCGCCCTGGTGCTGACGATTTCCGGAATCGAATATGGCGCCCTGTGGGGATTGCTGGCAGGAGTTCTGGACGCACTCCCTTTTATCGGGACGGGGGTGATATTGGTTCCCATCGCGATTACGCGGCTGTTTTGCGGGAAGATCCTGCAGGCGGTGATCTGTCTGATCCTGTATGCAGCCTGCGCTTTCCTGCGGGAGATGCTGGAGCCCAGACTGATCGGCAAACGGATCGGAGTCCCGCCGATTGCAGTTCTGATCAGCGTGTATGTTGGGATCCAGCTCTTCGGTCTGTGGGGGATCATAAAGGGTCCCCTTGGATTTATCATCATCAGCCAGACCTATCTGAGCCTGGCAAAAAGGATGACGCAGAAGGACGGTGCGGAAGGGGGAGCGCAAATGTAAGAATTGAAAATTACTGATTCTTGATTATAATAATCTAAAATCAGTAATCAGGAAGTGCGGCTGTTGGAGATAGAGGATTTATTTGCTTAAAGAACTGGATAATCCTGGAAATTGAAAAGCTGCAGCTGTTTGGGACGGTGAAAGTCAATATAGACAAAAACCTGTTGGATTATGAAAGGAAGGGAGCCCGCCATGCTGATTTTCCTCTGCGACGACAACGCTTCGGAGCGCGCTTATATAAAGTCTCTCGTCCTGGGCTGGGCGGAGCGGCAGGAGACGGTGCAGATTATTTTCATCACCGGTTATCCGGATTTCATTGCCGAAGGGTATGAGGTGGAGGCGCTGCATTATCTCTTAAAACCGGTGATGCCGGAAAAGCTGGGGGAGGTACTGTCCCGGGCGGCGGAGAAGATTTCCCGGGCAGAAAAGAAGAGGTTTTGGACAGTCAGAGTTACCATAGATATGAGCAAATTATATTTGACGAAAACTGCATGCTTCAGTTTGAGCACCTGGAAAACCCGGACGTCCGGCTTTTAAGCGAGAAAATCGATGCAAACACCCGAACGATCTACGGAGGTCTTATGGGGGTGTTATACAATGTTTCGAAAACGGTGGATACGCTGACGGAACTGGTCCTGTCCTTGTCTTTAACGGTCGCCGCGCTCTTTGCGGGAGCCTCCGGGCAGTTCTGCGGCCTCTTGGGGTTCTTAAACTCCCCGCTGTCGGCGTGCCTGATGATTCTGGTGATCGGAGGATTTTCTGCTCTGACGGTGAAGCTGCGGGTAATCCGCCGCAGCCGGGGAAACGAGGTGCGAAGCGAGCTTTCCCTTGGAAGCCGCCGCTATGGCGCTTATGGCAGACTTTGGGGTCCGGATATGACGATCTTCGGGCTTCACCCCATCGTTCTTGAGAATACAGAAAATACACCCTGCGGCCCTCCTGGCTGTTAAAAGTGCAGAAAACCGGATTTGTGTTCGATGCTTTAGATGCGCCCCAAAACGCCGCCATGCAGATCCTGATCCATCTTTATGTGGCGGCAAAGGCGTTCTGCGGAGCCTTTGGGCTGGGCAGCTTCGTGCTTTACCAGGGCGCCATCAGCCGCTTCGTGGGGGCGGTGGACGATCTGGACTATGAGATCGAATTTCAGGACGTCAGCTTTCGATATCCCAGGACCGACGCCTGGGCGCTGCGGCATATTTCCATGAAATTCAAGATCGGGGATAAGATTGCCATCTTCGGCGAAAACGGCTCCGGCAAGACCACCCTCATCAAACTCTTTTGCCGGCGGTACGATCCTACCGAAGGGAAGATTTTGCTGAACGGCATTGATATTACCAGATACCGATACGAGGAATACCTGGGGCTTTTTTCGGTGGTCTTCCAGGATTTCAACCTGTCTGGCTTTTCCTTGGGGGATAATGTTTCGGCGGGTCTTGGGTATGACGAGGCGAAGGCGAGGGACTGCCTGGAACGGGCCGGGATGGGCGAAAAGTTAAAAGGGCTTGACCAAAAGGGCGCTGAGGAGGGCAAATACCGCGAGCTTTGGGATGCCCAGGCGGGATATTACCGGAAGGAAGGGGGAGGGAGGCAGGAAGCTTTATCTTAGGTATAATCTATCAGCATTTTCAGTCTCGCTCCGCAATCATAGGTTTACGCCACACTTCCCGAGGAAATGTGGCGTAAGAAACGTTTATTCAATTGCATCCGTCCGATAAATGAATTTCACCTGACCGTCCATATCTTCGCTTGCGCCCGCAAAATTCTTATAGCGGAGGGATACGTCTCTTGTCGCGCGAAATCTGGTCATCAGCCCGTCGAGATCGCCGTCTACCGCATCCACCAGCTTCTTAATACCTTCCTCGTTAAATTCTTTCAGTCCCTCAGAAAGCTGCATGGCGCCATCACGAAGCTGGGTGATCCCGTCCACCAGAGCCGGCGTTCCTTTTTTCAGTGTCAGGATTCCGTCGTAAAGCTTTGAAGCTCCGGCGGAAAGCTGGGAAGTACCGGCCTTTAAGTCGTCCGTTCCGGCTCTCAGGGTTCCTGCCCCTGCCGCAGCATCGGCCACGCCGGCCGTGTAGCTTTGCAGTCCAAGATAAAATGCATTGTAGCTGTCAAGGGACGATTTGAGCGCGATAACCGATTTTGCGCCCTCCGCAGCGGCGGCAAGCTGTGCCTGCACCTCATCGGAAGCCATTTGTTCCGAGATGATCTTCTGAATCTGCAGCTGAGTCTGCTCCGCGATTGTTTGCTGGATGGTGTCGTTTTGCATCTGCTCACTTACCTTTGCGGCAATGGTATCCTGAATCGGCTGGGTCGCCATTTGAGTGTCCGTTTCCGCCTGAATCTGCGATAAAACCTGCTCTGACTGCATCTGCTGTTCTATCGCCGCCTCAATCTTTTCCTGTGTCCCCTGATCTATCTGACCGGCGCCGACAGCGGCGTCATAAGACGCTTTATCCATATGTTGAACAGATTGAATGACCTGCTCTGCCACGGTACCGCGAACGGTCTGCGTAACCTGAGCCGCTACTTCCTCTCTGACAGCGGCTGTGACCTGTGGGGTTACTTCCTGTTGAACGGCTGCCTTGACTTGCTGTTCAATCGTGCCCCTCTGCGCTTCCACGGCTGCCGTCACCTGGCTCTGCGCCTGTCCATATACGGCGTTTTCGTCCAGGGATGCAATGACGTTGCTTAAAACCTGTCCATAGTTTTCCACCGTCAAAGCCGGGACATCCAGTCCTGCAGCTGCAAGCTGGGTATTCGCCGTGGAAAGCAGCGTGTTAAATACCTGCCCCGCTCCGGCGTTTAAGGTGCCATTGTTCGCCGCAAGGGCGTTCAGTCCATTGCTCAGCTGTGCCGCTCCGGCTTCGAGTTCGGCTGCTCCGGCATCCAGGCTGCCGGCTCCGTTTTTGAGGCTCTCCGCTCCGGAAGTAAGCTGATCGATTCCTTCCACCAGTTCGTCAGATTTCTCAAGAAGTGTGACAAGCCCATCATAAAGCTGCGAAGAACCGTCCAGAAGCTTCCCCATGGCATCCGTAAGTTCATCCATGGAGGCGCGAAGTTCCGAGATGGAATCGAAACTGTTCGTATCCAGTTTGCTGAAAAGCTCGTTTGTGGCGAGGGTCACCGTCATATCAAGCTGAAAACAGCTTACATCGGCGGTGATCTCCACATAGTCGGGAATTTCCAGTTTGTCTTTGGAAAGCGCAAGGTTTTCCTGCAGACCGGGGAAGGCGATTCCGATCACAGCGGTGCGGCCGCCGTCATTAATCAGTTTCCCGTTCGTGACATCCACATTTGTAAATATGTCGTCATCCAGAAGAAAACCGGTCAACATTGCAAACGGAACATAGATTTTCTCTTGCCTGCCGTCGATCTCTACGGTTTCGTACTGTTTGTTTTGATAGTCAAAGCGAATGGTCACCCGACCGCTTTTCCCGACCAGATCGTCTGCTGTGATGGGATTTCCGTCCAGCTTGTAGGAGACAGAAAGGGTAACCGGAAGTTCTTTTTCGATGCTGCCCTGATAGTAAATATCATTTCCCCGGGCGTCCCATACAAGCATATTGTCACCGCTCATGGTATAGGTTTCATCGCCTTCTACATTTTCTACATTTGTCAGTTCGGATTCATCGCTCACCGCAGCATTGCCGAGGGAATTCTTGAGCCAGTCGCTGACAATGATTTTCTGAACAGAGCCGTCCGCCCCGGCAAGGACGTATACGGTTTCGTCTTTGGATACACCGGTTTCATCGCCGGAAACACCAGTTTTATCACTAGAAACATCAGCTTCATTGCTGGATTCTCCTGTATCACCGACGGCTATGGTTTCAGGCTCTTCCTGCTTTTCAGACTCATTCTGCTTCTCTGCTTCCTCCTGTTTTTCAGCTTCATTTCCGTCAGAGCTCAGGGCGAAAGCCGTTGTGGCGATCCCTCCTGCCGCTAAAAGAACGCAAAGGCAAAGCGCAGTTATTTTTAGGATGTTTTTTTTCATATCAAAAGTACCTCCTGTTCGGTTTTGCTTTTCTTTTTCATTTTCATTCCAAGCGTGGTTGCGCAAATGACCTTATCCAGCAAAAGCAGAAGCGCCGGAAGGATCAAAATGACGCAGAGCATGCTGATGATAGCGCCGCGGGCAAGCAGCATACAAATGGAACTGATCATATCAATTTTGGAATAGAGCGCCACGCCGAATGTGGCGGCAAATAATCCGAATCCCGAAACCAGGATGGACGGGATGGATGTGGTCAGGGCACATCTCACGGCCTCCTTTTTGTCCTGCCCGCGGATTCGCTCGGATTTGTACCGTGTTGTCATCAAAATGGCGTAGTCCACGGTTGCGCCGAGTTGGATGGTGCTGATGCAGATCGGCGCGATAAACGGAAGGCTTTGCCCCAGGTAATGGGGTAACCCTAAGTTGATAAAAATCGCCATTTCGATCACCGAAATCAAAATAAACGGCAAAGTGACGCTTCGTTCCACCAGGGCGATGATAAGAAAAATCGCAACAATGGAAATCGCATTGACGACCTCAAAATCGTGGGAAGTAACGTCGATCATATCCTTCATGCAGGGCGCTTCCCCGATGAGCATTCCGGTGGGATCGTATTTTTTCAGGATGGTATTCAGAGATTCAATCTGCGCACCGACTTCATCGCTGGCCACAGGATATTCCGAGTTCAAAAGCAACAGTTCCCATTTGTCGCTCTTCAAAAGACCGGTAACGGATTCCGGCAGAATCTCCTCCGGTATGCGGGGACCGATTACCGATTCCAGTCCCAGCACATATTTGACCCCGTTCACTTGTTCCATTTCCTTCATCATGTCCCGAACGGATTTGGGCGAAAGATTCCTGTCAACAAGGAGCATATGCGTCGAGGCAATGTCAAACTCCTCCGACAGTTTGCTGTTTGCGATCACATATTCCATATCATCCGGCAGGGACTTTGTCAGATTGTAGTATGTCTCATTGTTGGTCTTGTTGTATCCGTAAAGGGCAGGCAGGGTCAGCAGCACAAACAGGCAGAGGAAAAACGGGAAAGCCTTCACCACGCCATTGGCGAAACGGTGCATATCCGGAATCAGCGACCTGTGCTTTGCCTTTTGCAGCGGCTTATCCAGTACGAGAATCAGGGCCGGCAGCACGGTCACACACCCGGCCACACCCAAAAGAACGCCTTTCGCCATCACAATGCCGAGGTCGCGTCCGAGGGTAAAGGACATAAAGCAAAGGGCGATAAATCCGGCAACAGTGGTGATCGAACTGCCAACAATGGAGGCAAATGTTTCCCGAATGGCGTTCGCCATGGCTTCCCTGCGGTCCTCGTGTTCCTTAAGCTGCTCATTGTAGCTGTTCCAGAGGAAGATGGAATAATCCATGGTCACGGCCAACTGTAAAACAGCGGAAAGTGCCTTTGTGATATAGGAAATCTCCCCAAGGAAATAATTGCTCCCAAGGTTGATGAGAATCATCATGCCGATACTCACAAGAAAGACAAAGGGCGTCAGCCAGTTATCCAGCAGAAGCAGCATCGCAAACAGCGCCAGCGCAACTGCGATCCCCACATAGATGGGTTCTTCCCTTTCGCACAGATCCTTTAAATCCACCACCATGGCCGTAAGTCCTGACAGGTAACACTGTTTTCCGGCAATTTGCCGAATCTGACGTACCGCGTCCATGGTGACGTCAGAGGAGGTGGAGCTGTCGAAGAACAAGGCCATCATGGTGGCATTTCCTGTATT
>CANQBS010000101.1 GCA_947589075.1 uncultured Acetatifactor sp. | reverse complement strand
CGTAGCAATGGCTCCCAGGGTGATGAGCTGCGGAACAGAAAGCTTGTCGGGCATCATAAGGTGCATGACGAAAAGGGCGAGATCCACAAACAGGGTTGCGGTCAGAGCCTGGAAAACACCCACGACAAAGGCCTGCTTTCCGGTGACCTTCAGGTCCTCTAAGCGGAATTCATTGCCGATGGAAAAAGCGATGAAGCCCAGGGCCACTTCCGAGATCAGGGACAGGGCGCTCACCTGCTCCCCGGTATTAAAGCCAAGACCTTCGATGCCCAGCGCTCCCAGAAAATAGGGACCGATCAGAACCCCCGCGATCAGATAAGCCGTCACGGAAGGAAGCTTAAAGGGCTTGAAAACCCTGGTCATAAGCAGTCCGGCCAAAATGGCGATGGATACGGACAATAATGTATACATGATAAAATCCTCCTCACACAGAAAGAATTTTTTTAATATCCTTGTTATTTATACAACGAAAATAACTATGATTCAAGCGATAAAATAGACAATTTCGCATCTTTTTTTCAAAGAAAAACAAACTTTTTGACTGATTGGCGCAGATCCTTTAAGAAAATCAGAAAGTCTTGAAACAAAGCCGGAAATAATTTATAATAGAAAAAACGTTCTTTGATCCTTTTGATTCGGGAAGTGAAGGTATGGATTTTTATAAAAGAATGCGCCTTGTATGTGAGAGGATTCCGGAGGGCAGAGTTGTCACTTATGGACAGATCGCCCTTTTGTGCGGGATGCCGGGTCATGCGAGACAGGTCGGATACGGGCTGAAATGGGAGCGGGCAGGGGATGTTCCAGCCTATCGCGTTGTGAATGCTTCCGGCGTGTTAAGCGGCGCTTCCGCTTTTGAATATCCTCTGCAGCAGAAGCTTTTGCTGGAAAAAGAGGGGATTGAGGTCACGGGCAGCCCGGAAGGAGGGAGCTTTGGGATCGGCAGCAGGGGAAAGGGCTGGAGAGTGGATCTGAAGAAGTATCAATGGCAGAATACCCTGGAGGAGGCGCAGGAGCTGCGGAGGATTTTTGAAAGGAAGGGGATCTGAGGTATGCTTTTTAGTTCTGCTTTGTTTATTTGGATCTTTTTGCCTGCTGTGCTGGTTGGCAACTTTATAATTTCCTGTGCCAGATTTCAAAGAGAGGAAACAAGGTTTCGTATCAAGAACTGGTTCCTTCTTTTGGCAAGTCTGTTTTTTTATGCCTGGGGCGGTATCAGTCATCTATTTCTGATGCTTTTTTCCATTCTGATCAATTTTTTCGGCGGATATGCACTGGGACAGTCTGCTGGTTCAGAACGGCGGCGGAAGATCATTTTGTGTTTGGTGATAGTGATCAATCTGGGACTGCTCTTTTATTTTAAATATTTTAATATGCTGGGACTTTGGGAAGTGGCACTGCCCATCGGCATTTCCTTTTTTACGTTTCAGGCCATGTCCTACGTATTTGATGTCTACCGGGGAAATGTTCCTGTCCAGTCAGGGCTGTCTGACTTCGCATTGTACGTTTCCCTTTTCCCGCAGCTGATCGCCGGCCCCATCGTCCAGTACAGGGATGTTGCCCAACAGCTTAAGAGCCGCAAAGAATCCCTGGCTGTCTTTGCCTCCGGGCAGAAGAGGTTTTGCTATGGCATGGCGAAAAAAGTCATTATCGCAAATACCATGGCGGAGGTGGCGGATCAGATCTGGGCGCTGGAGGTGACTGAGTTGGGCGCGTCGGCGGCATGGCTGGGAATGGTTGCCTATACGCTGCAGATTTATTATGACTTTTCCGGTTATTCTGATATGGCCATCGGCATAGGGCGGATGCTGGGCTTTCAGTTCCGGGAAAATTTCCGCTATCCCTATACCTCCCTTTCTGTTCAGGAATTCTGGCGCAGATGGCATATTTCTTTGTCTTCCTGGTTTCGGGAATATGTCTATATTCCTTTGGGAGGAAGCCGCGGAACCCTCTTTGCCACCTGCAGAAACCTTGTCATCGTGTTTCTGCTGACAGGTATCTGGCATGGAGCCAACTTTACGTTCTGGGTGTGGGGGCTTTATTACGCGGTGCTGATGCTTCTGGAAAGGTTGTTTCTGGGAAAACTGTTGGAAAGAAATCCTCTCAAGCTGCTGAATTGGATTTATACCATCTTTGCAGTGATGGTGGGCTGGGTCTTTTTTCGTTCGGACAGTGTTGCGGCTGCAGCGGGATATATCGGGCAGCTTTTCCGCACAGGCGCTTCTGAATACGGTATTTTGTCCTTTTTGTCCATGAAGATATTGCTGGCTCTGGCAGCGGCGCTGCTCTGTTCCGGGTTCCTGCAGAGGGTTTTAGGAAAATCCTGGGAAAAATGGAGTGAAAATACCGTTGTAATGGTGCTGGATTTTGTTTTGCAGCTGGTGTTGTTGGCATACTCCATTGTACTTATCATCAGCGGTACCTATAATCCATTTATTTATTTTCAGTTTTAAATACAGCGGCACAGATCGGAGGAAAGCGGTATGAAGAGAAAAATTCAGCTGATGGCAGCGGCAGCGTTTATGGCGCTTTTAATCCTGCCGTCTTTGGCCTGGGGAATGCTGTGTATGATTGGAGAAAAGGATCCGATGTTAATGGAGTCACTGGATCCTGATCTGGGTGAAAACAGAAACAAGGCATCTTTTCCGGAAAGCTTTGATCCGGATGAATTTACAGGTCAGTTGGAATCTTATTATAATGACCGTGCGCCGTTCAGGAATATTTTAGTAAGATGGAATCAAATATTTTCCGGAAAACTGGAGTCGATTTATCAGAAATCATTGGAGCCCGGGCTGATTGCGTGGATGTATGGAAAAGGAACCTCTGAAAAGCCTGATATGCCGATTCTCCCCCCGGTAAATACAGGAGAACATCTGTCGGATACAGATTTGAACCCTAAAAAAGATCTGACAGGACAATCCTCCGAATCGGCTGGTGACAGCCAGAATGAATCGTCTTCTGAAGAAGAAATCCATGATTATGTTGTGGAGGAACAGTATGACCCGACCTGTGAAAAGGAGGGCAGTATTACCTACCGCTGTGTGGACTGCGGGGATGTTTATACGGAAATATTGCCGGCAACAGGACACGAGGCGGAGGCAAGGGTGGTGGAGCCCTCTTATCTGAATTACGGATATACGGAATATACCTGTTCGGTATGCGGCAGAACCTGGCGCAGCGATTTTGTGGAGAAGCCTCTGGACGATTCTTACCTGCCCCCTAGACTGGCGGGGGATTATACGATTCTTGGGAGATATAACTGGCTGTTTTACCGGGGGAATGCCACTCTCTCTTATTATCGGGGCGATAATATCCTGACCCAACAGGAGATGGAGGAGTATCTGGCGGTGCTGCAGCAGTTAAAAGATGCGTGCGACAGCCGGGGGATCAGGCTGTGTTTTATGATCCTTCCCAATAAGGAAGAGGTTTATGACGAATACATGCCGACATACAAGATCACCGAAGCAGTGGGGCGGGATGAGAGACTGGCGGAATATATCAGGGAAAATTCGGATATAGATTTTATCTATCCGCTGCAGGAATTAAAGGAGGGTAAAGTCAGATACGACACCTATTATCAATATGATTCCCACTGGAACAATGCAGGCGGCTTTATCGGTGCACAGGCGCTGTATGGAGCCCTGGGTATGCCGGTTACGGACTTCCTGGACTGGAGCGTCAAAGAGGTGCCCGGCGCGCCGACCGGCCTGATCGCCACAGGCGGGCTGGATCCTGCAAATTATCCGGAAGATCATGATTATGTGATCGATTACAGACCGGATGTGCAGGTCACAGACGTGGAGGGAGAAAAGAGTATTCTGTGCGCTACGGGAATTTACCGCGCCAGGTCTGACTGCGGCAGCGATCAAAAGCTGGTGCTTTTGGGAGACTCCTTCCGCGCCGCCATGCTGCCTTACCTGGAAAGGGATTTTGCCGAGATCTGTGCGGCCCACAGAGATGAGACAAGCAAAGTGAAGCAGGATATCATGGAAGCAGACGTGCTGGTGGTGACTGCGGTGGAACGTTTTGATAAATTGCTCTTTGAAACGGCGCAGGTGCTGACGGGATATCTGAGTCAGTAGATCCGCTGGAAAATTCGCTGTAAGCGGGACGTCATCTGGAGGGCCGATTTCTTTTATGATATTTATTTTTTGATGTTTCATATTCATATGGAGGGAGAAATATGTCTAGGCTTAATATTGTTGATTTCGGCGCAGCAGGGGATGGATCGGCGCTTTGCACCAAAGCCATTCAGCGCGCCATAGATCTCTGTGAAAAAGGAGGAACGGTTTATGTTCCGGCAGGAGTATTCCGTACCGGAGCCCTTTACCTGAAAAGTGACATGACCCTGTATCTGGAGAAGGGGGCGAAGCTACTTGGCAGCGACAATGCGGAAGATTTCCCCATCATGGGTTATCCCTTTGAGGGACTGGATCAGCTTTGCTATGCCAGTCTTCTGAATACGGACGGGGCGCCCCACAGGAACATCTCTATCGACGGGAATGGGGGCGTGATCGACGCCAACGGCGCGGCTCTTTTCGCCCAGGAGATGAAGGAGAAGAAGGGGAAGCGTGGCCGGGCTGTTTGTCTGCGAAATACAAAGGGCGTCACGATCCGCAATGTGGTGATCCGCCAGTCGCCGTCATGGTGCCTGCATCTTCTGTACTGCAGGGATGTGCGGATAGACCATATTGAGGTCCATACCAAATATGATGAAAACGGGAACAGGTATCAGGGGATTTATAACGGAGATGGGATAGATATCGATTCCTGCAGGGATGTTGTGGTCACTGATTCCCTGATCGCCAGCCAGGATGACTGTATCGCCGTAAAATCCGGCAGAAACGAGGAAGGGCGGAGAGTCGGGATCCCGTCTGAAAATATCACCATTGAAAACTGTACCTTTTTAAGCGGTTTTGGCGTGGCCATGGGCAGCGAGATGTCCGGAGGAGTGAGGAATGTATATGTCCGGAACTGCAGCTTTGAGAATGTGTTCAGCATTGCCAGCATCAAGGCGATCCGGGGCAGAGGCAGCTATATCAGAAATATCCATTATGAAAACTGTTCTCTGGTGAACCGGGATACTTCCATAGGCATGTCCCAGTGGTTCAGGGGAGCGATTTACCTGGATGGATTCTACGGGGCCAAGGAGTTCGATGCGGATACCCCTGCCGGCGCAGATGAAAGCACTCCGGTAATGGAAGATATCTACCTCAAAGATATCACTGTGGAAACCGTAGCCGGATATGCCGTCTATCTTTGCGGCCTGCCGGAAAGCCACGCCCGCAATCTTTTTCTGGAGAATATAAAAGCCCATGGGCAGTATGGGCTTTTCAGCAAAAATATTGATGAATCTCATATGAAAAATGTGTATATTACGTCGGATTTAGAATGATTTATTAAAAAGTTAAAGCATCTGTGTTTTTTGCAGATGCTTTAATAATGTTTATTATACATAAGGGAGACGAATAAAAGAAGGTATCATTTGTTTTTGTTTCTGGGATAAGGTCTTTTTTCATTTGTTAAATCCAAAAGATAGTCAATACTTGTATTGTGGAATTCTGCTAATTTAATCAATATGGAAGTTGGAATATCATTTTCCCCTGTTTCATATTTAGAATAACCAGTTTGTGACATACCTAAAATTTTTGCCAGGGCGGTCTGCGAAATATCTTTGTCTTCTCTTAAATCCTTGATTCTGTGATACATTATTATATTTCCTCATTTTCACTATTTTAAGAAATTAAAAAAATTATACTTTAACCTGTTTCAGATTATTGACATTTAACCTAAAACAGGTTAAAGTATAAATTGTGGTGAACAAGAAAATGAAAGAAAGAGAGGAGATAAGGTATTTTGCTCTTGTGAATACCATACAAGAAAAATATGAATCGAAATGTTTTTTTACTTTATTTGAGGAATTTGAGGGATTTAGAATTTGCCAGAGAATTGATAAAACATATACATAATAATGAAGCCAGCACTTATGAAACAAAGCATGCTGAGTTGACAGAGCCTCATTTAGTCGCGGTGCCAGATAAGATTAGCTGGTCGTCAGGATGCATTCTCGGGATATTGATATCTTTTGGTATGGCAATATTTGTGATGATTGGTGGCATGATCCAAATTCCCACAGGACTTTCTGGAGATGGAATTCATTTTGATACAGAACGTAATGCAGTAGTTTCTAATGTACGGATAGCGCATACATCTTTAATGGAAGAGTATCCTTTGTTAATAATGATTGGTGTTTTCTTTTTTATAGCACTTGGTATTTATATTTTATGGCGTACAAGTCGGAACATTAATAATAGAAATGAAGAGATAAGTATAGCGGAAGAGCATAATGCACAAGAACAGATAAGAGTAGAGAGCAATAAAACCATAGACCAACAATTACAAAATACATGGTTGAACCGGGAAACTTTTTTAAAACAGGAAAGTAAAAATGTGGATAAATTGCTTGATGACGGTTATTGTCTCAATATTTTACCGAACCAATATAGAAATTTGGCTTCGTTATATTATTTGTATGACTATATGTCTACTTCACAGGAATCTTTTAAAGATGTGCTTACGTATACATCAAACGGGATGCAGGCGATTATTGAAAAAATTGGCAGCATTATCAGTCAAAATCAATCAATAATTATTAATCGCCGCATTATGGAGGCAAATGATTTGGAAAAAATCAAAAACAATCAAGAGATGTTAAATAATCTAATTGATGCTAGTGTAAATTCGGATACTGTAAGTCAATATGAAACAATTTTAAAAAATTATAATGCGGCTAATGCTTATTTTGCAAATTCCTCTTATTTAGTAACAGAACCAGATAGTTTGAGTTGAATTGACGTTTGCATCTCGAATATACGACAAAGGGATTTGGATCTTAAGTAAATAAAAAATAAGTTGTATGGTATTTTCAGTTTTTTTCCCCTAATAGAGAGTATCTTATGAATAAATTTTAATCAATGTAAGATGAAAGGAGATCGAACAAATGAGTGAGCGCGAAGGAAGCAAGAGCATTTTTTGTAGTAGGTGTGGGGCAATGATGGATTATGAGGCTCAGTTTTGTCATGTCTGTGGTGCAGAAAATCCATTGTCAAATCGTAATGAAGAATTAGTGAATCATAGTGAGGAATTAGTGAATCATAGTGAGAATAAAGTTATTAAAGTGGTGAAAGCAAGGATGACTTTTACTGTATATAGTATTTTTATAAACGGCATCATTTGCTTGTTTTTTATTACACTGCTTCCATCTTTAATTGCAGCTGTGTTGGATATGGGTAATTCCAGAAAGGACATGCTTAGGGAAGATATGTTGAATATATTGCCTGTATTACTTTTGGTATGTATGGTCGAGGTTTTTGTTCAATATCTTGTAAATCAACGTGCGGAATTAAGTGTTTATGAAAATAAAGTATTTGGGGTTGCTGCTTTAATGGGTGGTCATTCTGCAAAAACTGTGGAATGCAATTACGAAGAGATAATCAAAGCGACAGCAGATATGTTTGGATTGAGATTAGAAACAAAAAAGGGAAAATATCTTTTTTGTGTGCAAGATGCACCTGAAATTGCACAGTTAATTAATGAAAAAATTAATGGACATGGAAAGTTATTATAAATCAAGGATCATACAATATCCCGGCGCAGTGTAACCACCACAATCTCCGGTCTATTGTTCACCCGAAGCGGGAGGACGCTGTTGCCAAGCCCCCTGCTGACCACCATATGGGAGGCGCCTTCCGTGAAGAGTCCGGCGTCGTACTTCGGAAAAAGACCCTGGTTGGGTGCAATCAGACCTCCCACAAAGGGAAGGCGGATCTGACCACCATGGGCGTGGCCGCTTAAAGTGACATCGATCCGGTTTTCCGCGTAAACTTCAAATAATTCCGGTCTGTGGGACAGCAGGATGGTAAAGGGATTGTCTTTTAATAGCAGTCCCTTTATTTTGGTATCCATCATGGCGGAAACTTCTCCGAATAGATTTCCACGTAGCAAAAAAGCAGGGTCGTCCAGCCCGATCAGCTCTATGGCGTCTTCGCCCTTTCGGAGCAGCACGGATTCATTCCGCAGCGTGCGGACGCCTGCTTCATTCAGTCCATTCTTCAGCTGTCCGTATTCTTCAATATAGGATTCATGGTTCCCAGTCACAAAGAAGGTCGGGGCAAGCTTTGCGGCACTGCCCGCGAAATCCAGCGCCACTTTTAGATCCGTTCTGTTGGAATCAATCAGGTCGCCGGTCAGGACAATGATGTCGGGAGAGGCGTCCTCGATCATCCGTAAGAGCTTCTCATTGCCCGCGCCGAATTCCGTGTTGTGCAGATCCGATATCTGGACGATAGTAAAGCCGTCGAAGGAAGCGGGAAGACGGTCGCTGGATATCCGGATGGAATGGATCATCAAGGCAGTATTTCCCCAAAGAAGCCATATCAGCAGCGCAGAAAGGACGAGAACCGCGATCCACAGTTTTTTATTCCTGAAAAACCCCTTTTTCATTTTATCTCCATTTCGTGCTAACCGTCAAACGAAGGGATGGCTTTTCCCATGCTTTTCCTGCTGTCGGCGCACATTGCCTGGTCAGAGAAATGTTTATGTGTTTTTCCTTCAGATTATCACAGGAAATCCGGGATTGCAACGAAGTAATTCTTAAAAAATATCGGAAGGTTTTCTTAAGAATGGGGAGAAATATAAGAATTGCGGTAAAAAAGGTGTTCACAACAGCTATTTTGTGTTAAAATACAAAACAGATAGGAGAAAAGGAAGGATATTATCAGCGCAGTTCCATGGC
The DNA here is from genome assembly GCA_947589075.1 of uncultured Acetatifactor sp. Lineage (GTDB taxonomy): Bacteria > Bacillota > Clostridia > Lachnospirales > Lachnospiraceae > Acetatifactor. Next base: position 797 of record CANQBS010000101.1, on the reverse strand, counting down.
GCAGACTTTCCGGAAGGGAGAGATTGTTTATGGCACATCATTTAACTGGGATTCCCGCTTCTGAGGCACTGAAAATGCTGAAGGACGGCAATCAAAGATATCTGGAGGCGGAGATAGGACAGGGAGATATTTCTCCCGCAGTCAGGATGAATACTTATGAAAACGGACAGCATCCTTATGCGATCATAATCACCTGCTCCGATTCCCGGGTGATACCGGAGAGCATTTTTTCAGCTGGGATTGGAGAGTTGTTTGTGATTCGCGTGGCGGGCAATGTGATTGATGACCACCAGTTGGGCAGCATCGAATATGCCGCTGAACATCTTGGCTGCAGGCTCGTAGTGGTGATGGGACATACGCACTGTGGAGCTATAGGAGCCGCCATACACCATGATCTCAGCGGTTATATCAAGTATATCACGGATGAGATCAAGGAGGCAATCGGAGAGGAAACGGATGATTATAGGGCTTGCTGCCGGAATGTGGAGCATAGCATCGCTTTGATCGAAGAGAATCTGGAAATTCGCAGCATGGAGGAAGAAGGTCTTAGGGTGATGGGAGCCGTCTATCATATCGAGGATGGAAGGGCGGAGTTCCTGGAAGGATAAGAAAGCGGATAATAAAGAGACCAAGAAATCTGTCCGCAGGCGCAAAATAAAAATAAAAATTTGTTCGCAGGCGTAAAATAACAGTTGACAAAGCCGGAATCATCTATTATACTCCCGTTTTCAACACTTGGGTGATTAGAAAGGGCCGGAATTCCTTGAAAAATAAGGAAAATCCGGCTCTTATTAATG
>CANQBS010000100.1 GCA_947589075.1 uncultured Acetatifactor sp. | reverse complement strand
CTCTGGAGGACGACCTGCTCCTCTTCGTCCAGCCCGGCTATGACCGCCTGAACCATCTCTGCGTGAAACTGCTCATGCCAGCTGTGAGCGTTCCGCCCCTTCTCCGTCAGGGAAACCAGAACGACCCGTCTGTCCTTTTCACTGCGGATCCTGTCTACATAACCTTTTTTCACAAGACCGTTTATGGAGATCGTCAGCGTTCCCGTGGTCACGTTCAAAGACCTGGCAACAGTCGTCATATTTTTGGGCTCATAAACATCGATTGCTTCTATAACGTGCATATCGTTCACGGTCAGATCCTTAAAATCCCCCTTTTTCAGGGACTGCTCTTCAATAGTCATGATCTCGCGAAACAGCTTTACCAGCACTTCGTTCAGGGTTGCAGTGATACTCACAGGCGCTCCTTTCGTATCCCGCTAGGTTTGGATCATTGCCAAACTGCAGCTTCAGCACAAATCAATTATCCTTAATATAAATATTGTATCATAATAAGGGGGTTTTTTGCTACCTCAAATTATTATTTTTATAAAAAATATGCGGCAGTTACAGCCTTTCATTGACTTTTTCTCCTATGTAACCTATAATTTTAGCAGTTGTTAAACGACTATCTCGAAAACAGGCGGGAGGCAATACAGACAAAATAAGGGCGACTTGCCACCGCATTGAAGCCTGTTTTTGTTTATATTGCCTTCTGCCGTCCCAGGCATCTGCAGTAACTACAATTTTAATGGAACTTGAAAGGGAAAATATCATGGAAAAGCGACCTAACATCCTATTTTATTTTACGGATCAGCAAAGAGCGGATACCTGCGGCTGTTTCGGGCAGAAGCTCCCCATTACGCCCAATCTGGACCGTCTGGCGCGGGAAGGGGTTCAATTTAACCACGCATACTCCCCCCAGCCTGTCTGCGGGCCCTGCCGGGCAATGTTCCAGAGCGGAAGGTACGCCACGGATATCGGGTGCTTCCGCAATCATATCATGCTGCCCCATAATATAAAGACCCTGGCCAATTATATGGAGGAGGCGGGCTACGAAACCGCCTACATCGGCAAGTGGCATCTGGCCAGCGGCGGTTCCACAGAGGATGATCCCGATGTGAATTATACCGTTACAGCTATCCCCCGGGAATTTCGGGGCGGCTACAGCGGTTTCTGGCGCGCCGCCGATGTTCTGGAATTCACCTCCCACGGCTATGACGGCTATGTGTTTGATGAAAATAACAGACGGATTGATTTTAAGGGATACCGGGCGGACTGCATCACCGACCTGGCCCTGGATTTCTTTGATGTGCGCAGCGAAAAGCCGTTTTTCATGACGATCTCCCATATTGAGCCTCATCACCAGAACGATCACGAACACTATGAAGGTCCTGTCGGTTCTAAAGAAAAATATAAAAACTATGAGCTTCCTTCCGACCTGGCGGCGCTTCCCGGCAATTATCGGGAGGAATACCCGGATTATCTGGGGGCATGCGCAAGTCTGGACGAAAACCTGGGAAAGGTCATTGCCCGGCTGAAAGAAAAGGGTCTGTATGAGAACACGGTCATTATCTTTGCCTCCGATCACGGCTCCCATTTTCATACCCGCAATCGGGACAGCCATTTAAACGGCGGAGACGATTACAAGCGTTCCTGTCATGACGCGAGCCTGCATGTGCCCCTGGTGATCGCAGGAGGTCCCTTCCAGGGGGGCGTCGCCGTGGAAGAGCTGGTCAGCACGGAAAGCCTGCCAAAAACCATTCTGGCTCTGGCAGGAGTGGATATAGGCGATAAAATGATCGGGGAAAACCTGCTGGATGTGGTCACGGGAAAGGATCCGGACCGACCCAATGAAATCTACGCCCAGATCTCCGAAAGCCGCGTAGGGCGCTGCATCCGCACGGCGGATTACAAGTATTCCGTCTATGCGCCTGGGAAGAACGGATCTGCCTTCGCAGACAGCCGCGTATACGCAGACGATTTTCTCTATGACCTGAGAAAAGATCCCGACGAGCTGCACAATCTGATCGATCGTGAAGACTACAGGGATATCAAAATGAACCTTCGGGAAAAACTGCTTAACTGGATTGAAAAAGCAGAAGGGTACCGGCCGGAAATCCTGGATTAACGAAAGAAACCTGTTCCCCTATATCATCCATCCCGCCAGCAGCACGCTCATGATCGTTCCGGCAAGAGTCGCCAGAAGAGCCCCCGGCAGGGTGTAACGGGTTTTTGTTACCTTTGCCGCAAGGAAGTAGACGCTCATGGTGTAAAAAATGGTTTCCGTACAGCTCATCAAAATGGATGTCATAAGACCTGCATAGGAATCCGGTCCGTATTCTTTAAAAATATCCAGCACCAGCCCGGTAGCTGCCGAAGAAGAAAAAAGCTTTACGATCAGCAGAGGGAACAGGGAAGCCGGGATCCCTGCCGCCTCCGTTGCAGGGGCAGACAGTTTCCCCAAAAAATCAAGGAAACCGGAGGCCCGAAGCACCCCTACCGCCACCATCAGACCGATCAGGGTGGGCATGATGTCCGCCACAATCTTCAGGCCGTCACGGGCGCCCTTCAGAAAAGACTCATACACCTTTACTCTGGACGACAGACCATAGGCAACAATATAAAAAATAACCGCCGGGATCACAATGTCCGAAAGATGGGCCAGAACATTCATATGGAATATTCCTCCAGAAGCATAAAAACTATTAATAGCTTATGCCGCCCCCTTCCCGGAAATGACCAAAGTGATGACCAAAGTGCAGTCAATGGCAGCGTTTCCCGCAAACCGGCTGACTGCCGCCCTTTTCTATGAGCTCACAGATGGAAACAGCGGCTGAGGCGGGAATCCATTTATGCTGATTTTCCTTCATTTTTTGCTGGTGAGATGCGTCCCACAAATAATCGCAGGCGTCCAACAGCTGCTTTTCAGGATTCGTTACCGCCAGACACATCCCTCTGGCTTCAAAAAATTCCATATTCCTGGTTTCACACCCCGGGATCGGCGTAATATGGATCAGGCTTGTGCCTGCCACCGCCGCTTCCGTGGAAGATAATCCCCCGGGCTTCGAAAGGAACAGATCGCAGGCATGGATATATTCCGCCATTTCCGTAGTATATTCCAAAATGATACAGCGGTTTCCATATTTCTGCTCGAGGTGCCGGTACAGGCTGTGATTGCTGCCGCAGATCACGATGACCCGGACGCTGTCGTCATAATGTTCCAAAAGGAGCGGGACAACCTGCCCGATATGCCCTGCGCCGATGCTGCCCCCGGCGATCAGAATATATTTTTTCTCTGCCTCCAGACCGAGTCGGGTCCTGGCCTTCTCCCGGTCCACAGGTTCCCGGAACTGCCGTCCCACCGGAATCCCCAGGGGCAGGATCCGCTCCCTTGGAATTCCCCTGGAGGCGAATTCCTCGATCAGCTCCTCTGCCGGAATAATATAATGATCGCAGTCTGTTTCTTCCGTAAAGGGGATGCAGGTGTAGTCCGTAGCGATAAAATAAGTGGCAGGCACTGCGATCCCGTCCCGTTTCATAATGGTAATGATCTCCGCCGGGAACAGATGAGTCGTTATAATGGCGTCAAAATGATTTTCCCCGAGATACTTCTCAAGGAGGGGAGCCATCAGCTTATTGATATGATAGACAGGCGAAGGCACCGGCAGTTTGCGGTAAGCGTCTCCCAGACGGTACACCATTCCAAAAGCGGAAGGAGCCTTCTGCACCAGGTTAATATAGGCGTGGTCTATTGCTTCGGCAGTTTTTTCTCCCTTCAACAGATAGGGATTCAGTGTTTTTACGCCGTGTCCCCTTGCCTTAAGCTCCTGTTCCATCGCCATGCACGCACTGTTATGACCGCCGCCTGTGCCGCACGAAAAGATCAATACTTCCATAATAGTCCCCATTTCTTCTATATTTCGTTAAAAATCCAATCTATGCATAATATTCACAACTGTCATAAATCCGAAGACCTTATTTCAGGGAAATCATGCTAAATAATGATTTTAGTATAAATGACGGACTTTTGCAAGCCATGTATCGATTTTCTTCCTGGTCTGCTTCCGGCCGCCTTCCGTCGGCTGGCTGCTTCCGGCTGCCGCTTTTTGACGGTTGACAGAAGTATTGGGAGGACTATATAATCCTAATCAGATATTCTAACCTTTCCGTCAATCTTTTAAATAGCAGGAGCTTAGATTGCAGATTAGAAATCGCGTAAAGTCTCTGGAATGGAGATACTTAAGATGAAACGCTTTTTCAAACAAATTTTTCTTTTTGCCTTAATATTGATCCTGTCCGGCTGCGGGGAAGCGGAAAATATCGCCGAAAACGGAGGCAAGACGGAGGATTCCTTCTTCGAGGTACATTTCATCGACGTGGGACAGGCGGACGCCGCCCTTGTCCTCTGCGATGGAAAGGCGATGCTCATAGACGGCGGCAACGCAGAGGATTCCAGTCTGATCTACACCTACCTGAAAGATCGCGGAATCGATTATCTGGATTATATTGTCTGTACCCATGGGCATGAGGATCATGTGGGAGGACTTGCCGGCGCATTGAATTACGCCTCGGCAGGAAAGGCTCTCTGCCCCGTTACAGACTATGACAGCAGGGCTTTTCAAAGCTTCGTCTCTTATCTGGAAAAACAGGATCTTTCTATCACAGTTCCCACTGCCGGAGACTCCTTCCAGTTAGGAAGCGCATCCGTCCAGATCCTGGGTCCCATAAACCTTGAGGCAGAGGATGTGAACAATACTTCTATCGTCCTGCGGGTGGTATATGGCGCGACCTCTTTTCTTTTCACCGGAGATGCCGGGCGGGAAGAAGAACAGGATATTTTGAATGCAGGATATGACCTGGACAGTACCGTCCTGAAGGTAGGACATCACGGAAGCGCCAGCTCCACCACCTATCCCTTTCTCCGGGAGGTCATGCCGGAATACGCCGTGATCTCCGTAGGGAAGGATAATTCTTACGGACATCCAACTGAGGAAGTCTTAAGCCGGCTGCGGGATGCAGATGTGAAGGTTTTCCGGACAGACATGCAGGGTGACGTGATCTGCTCCAGCGACGGAGAAACAGTAAGCTTTTCCGTGGAAAGGAATGCAGACGCGGATACCTTAGGCGGCATTGGAGCCAACAGCACAGGGGCGGAATACGCTCCAGGAACCGATTATGTTCTCAATACAAACACCCACAAATTTCATTATCCGGACTGCTCCAGCGTAGATCAAATGAAGGAAAGCAACAAACTCTTTTACACAGGAACAAGAGAGGAAGTCATCGCCATGGGGTATGATCCCTGCAAACGGTGCAAGCCTTAAAGGGAAGTTTTCCTTTAAAGCGTCGCTCATTCCCTCTCAAAAAAAACAATATCCTTCCGGGCTTTTTACCGATGAGGAAATGAAAAAGAATATTAAAATATTTTTGCCATTGACAAAAAAATATCAATAAGTATAATTTTTAGTGAAAATACTAAGAACATATTTTTTTATCCCACAAGGAGGTTGAAATTGCATATGACAGAAGAACATTTCAATCATATAAAGCAAACAATCAAAAATGCTCTGCCCCCTCCGTTGAGATCCTATTTATCTTTCAAAAAACAGTGCCGAAAATACTATAAAAAAGACATGGTACTGCAGGAACAATCGCTGAAATTATATTCAATCTATAAAAAATATACTCGGAAAGACCTGGTAATGCAGGGAATCAGCAAGGAACAAAAGGGGCTAGAGTTTGGTCCGATGCATTCTCCTTTCGCCCCCAAGAAAGAAGGCTACTGCGTGGAAACGGTCGACTGCATGAGCCAGGAGGAGCTGCGGGAGCATTATAAAAATCAGGACGTCAATCTGGAAGCCATTGAGCCTGTGGACTATATATGGAAGGGCGGCAGTTACTGCAGTCTGATCGGGAAGGAAAACTATTACGATTATATCATAGCTTCACACATGATCGAACACACCACGAATTTCTGTGGTTTTCTTTCCGACTGTTCGAAATTGATGAAGGAAAACGGCGTGTTAAAACTGGTCATTCCCGACAAGAGATATTGTTTTGACCACTATCGGAATGTTACAGGACTCGCAGAAATACTGAATAATGCCTTTTCTCCTTCCGACATTCAGTCCGTCGGGTGCGTGGCTGATTATTATATGAACGTAGTATTCCAAAAGGGTTCTATTGTATGGAAAAGATATTTCTATACGGTTGTTGACAATTTGCTGAACTACGGAATCGATCAATTTGCTTTTGTTCACAAGCCGGACAAGGCTTTAGATCGCATAAACCGTGTTGCTCAGCAGAAGGAATATATAGATATTCATCACTACGTTTTTACACCAGCTTCGTTTCAACTGCTGCTCTACGATCTGCGTCTTCTTGGGATGACTGATTTAAAAGTGATACAGATACAGCATACTGGCGCAAATAATTCTGATTTTCTTGCAGTGCTGAAAAAAACAGATGAAAAGCCCGAATGGGATCCGCAATACCGAAAGCTTTTCCTGAAACTCGTCAGCAAACAAAATTTGTCATAATAACCCATGAAATAAAAGGATCGCTGCCCCAGAACCGTCGGCTCAATACTCATGACCCTGTTGAAAGTACCGGCGCTGACCTTGTTCGCAAAGGGGACTGCGATCCTTTCCCTTGTCTATACCCTGGGCGCTTACCGGGACAAATCTTTCTGATCTTTCGAGATGTTTCCTTTTTAATATTTTTGCTGCAAAATTTAACCGATCCGCATTTTATTCCACTATATAAGTGAAATCACCGGTGATTATGATTCAGATGTAACTCGTGTACCAAAGTACAATGCTTAAAGTACCTGAACTGAGGCGACATCTAACGGGAGGCATGAATTTGGAGAAGCAGGAGCTGGATACCAAGATACAGGAGATCGCAAAGACTCTTTTGTCCTACTGCACCGCCCGGACCTCCAGCCAGTTTGAGGCGGAAGACCTGGCCCAGGAAATCACTCTGGAAATCTACCAGTCCGCAGAGAATATCCAAAAACCGGAAGCGATTTACGGCTTTCTGTGGGGAGTGGCGGGAAATGTGTATAAACAATGGTGCAAAAACAAGGCGAGAGAGAAAATGTTTATGCTGACCGACCAGTTCCAGAATCTGACGGATGGGACGAATACCGCAAGCAGAAACTATCCCACGGATAACGCAGCCATCTCGAACAGATTGGATCCGATAGATAACGCGGGCTGGACGAATCAGATGGACAGCACAGTTAGAGGGGACCCGACCTCTGTAACGGAACCGCCCGACGAGGAAGATTCTGCCCTGTATCTGCTGCGCCGCGAATTGACCCTGCTTTCCTCGAAATACAGGAAGGCAGTTATCCTCTACTACATTGACGGCAAATCCTGCTCCGAAATATCCGCCCTCCTCAAGGTAAGCGAAAGCATGGTAAAATACCTGCTTTTTAAATCACGACAAATTCTGAAAGAAGGGATGAATATGGAACGAAACTATGGCCAACAAAGCTATAACCCCAAGGGACTGTCTCTCTTGTTCTGGGGAAACGGATCCAACCGCTATGCCCATTTATGCGACAGCAAAATATCACAGAACATTCTGTTTGCCTGCTATAACGACAGGCTGAGCGCAGAGCAGATCAGTCTGGAAATCGGCGTATCTCTCCCCTATATGGAAGATAAGCTGGCAGAACTTTGCGAGTACGACCTTCTCAAAAAGGAGGGCAACAGATACTACACCAATATTGTGATCTTCACAAAGGATTTTATAAAGGAAGTAAACGACAAAACCGCCGGGCTGCAGGAAAGAATTGCGGATTTACTGACAGAGGCCATCTTCGCCCACGAAGAAGATGTCCGAAAGATCGGATTCTATGGATCCGATATGGGAAATCTTACCTTCACATGGCAAATGGCAGGCTTTATTCTGTATCGTGCGGTGATAGAGATCCTCCAAAATAAGATCGGGTTCGTCTATCCCAAAGATAAATTCGGAACGGAATGCCTCATCTGGGGTGTAGAGGTCGGAGATTGGAATCTCTGGAAATACAAATTCATGTTCGGCATCTCCAATGTTGTAAACAATGCCGGAGACTATGTGCAGTTTATGGATTTTCCCATCAATGGGGAAATGGTGCATCATTGCTTTAACTGGCAAAATACAAATGTATTTCTGGATATTGCCCGGGGCGGCACAGAGCATCTCAGCGAGAATGATAAGGCTATAGCTGCTGATATGGTACGGAAAGGATATGTTGTGTCAGACAACGGAACGCTTACTGTCAATGCGCCTGTCTTTACAAAAGGACAGCACGATGCGTTAAAGAGCGTTTTCGCCGACACAGCCCTGCAGATCGCGGAGGAAGCCGAGAAATTGATGGATGTGGTTACCAGGATCCTGAAAAACCATATTCCCGCACACTTAAAGAAGCTCGCAAAGGATATGGCTTATCTCCGCTTGTTTGAGGATGCGATCTCCGCGCCGGTTTCCGTTTTGTATGAGCGGCAGTACCTGTTGCCTTACAGCGGAAACGGGATGCTCCCTACCACTTATATCATTTTGAATCAGCCGTAAGAGGGGCAAGACAGACACCTTCCATCCGGGTCGCTGCGGTGACCGGATGGAGGGTGCCTTTTTCAATTTGCCATTCTCTGAATCTGTTAAATTACAAAAGCGTGGACATTTTATCTTCTCTGATTCCCGTCCATCACCTTACAGAACACCACCGCCGCCAGGGTGCTCACCGCAGTTGCCAGGATGGATGACACAATGATCCTGGCGGGGTCCGCGCTGCCGTACTGGGCTCGGCAGGGTGGTATCAAATTAGGATTAAAAATTTAAGGCAACTGGTATATGTCCTTTATTCTTCTGATAATCTCCGCATTTGTAAAGTTCCCAAGTCCTAAATTTTTCAAATCAGCAGGTTCTTTTTCATACTGGCTTAAAAAATAACTCATGTCTTCTTTCACTTCTCTCGGAAGAGCGATCGGTGCATTCCCATCCACGACAGCAACAAGCCTTGCAATATCATTTTTATGCTTTCTGATATCCTTTTCATCCACACTTATTCCTTTATTCTTTTTATCCGTCAAGTCCAGCCAGGCCTTTGCCTTAAATGGTATGATAAATACAGGACTCAAGATCATCAGACCTTCCACCTCTATTCTTCCATTCAAGAGCATCTGGTAATATACATCATTTAAAAGGATCGCAGACAGACTGGAAACTTCGTCATCAATATGCATGGGTGCCAAAACCTGCTCTTCCATTCCTATTTCAAAAGACGATCTCGAAAAAAGCTCCAGCATATACGGGTATCCAGGTACTTTCGGCTTGTCAAAGCGGTAAAATTGCGGCTTTCCCGTGCTCCTGCTCTTATTCCGGTATCCTCCCGCCCCGATAAAATTCCAGAAAGCTTTTCCGAATTCCGGTGTAAGTGCCTCCACAATCAATACAATATCCAAATCCTTCGTCGCCCGGAATCCGTTTCCCGTTTCCTCTATGGCAATATCACATGCTGCGCCTCCAATCAGCACATACTAATCCTTATATCCTTCAAAAGACTTTTTAAATACCTCTATTCCTCTAATCATGCAATACCTCCTCTAACATCTCATCCAGTGCGCTTTCCACTCTTGGTTCCTTCTTTTCATTTTCCGACAAAGATAGATATGCGCTGATCTGATCAACATGTCCATCATGTTCGATAACATA
>CANQBS010000099.1 GCA_947589075.1 uncultured Acetatifactor sp. | reverse complement strand
CTGATACCTCGCCTGTTCCAGTTTCTCATAATAAAACTTCTCATGTTCCTCGTTTGCAAAAACCATGTGTGTGTTGTTGGCGCTCTGCGCCTCTGCTCTTACCGCTGTGTTGTTCATGTTTGAACCTCCTTATTATTGATTTTTTGACCATAACAAAAAGGACATCTTTCTAAATTTCATTCAGAAAAATGTCCTTGTAGGTACAAATATTTGATTGGATTAGCACAACCTTGAACGTACATCAAAGTATTATTCCGTATTATTCGTTCAAAATTTGTTGCACTTTTGTTGCACTATGCAGATAACAAGTGGTTCAAGCCCTTGATTTTACTGGCTTTCTCACTCCAATGTCCTCATCGTCGGGAACAGCAAAACATCCCTGATGGCCGGCGAATTGGTCAGCAGCATCACCAGTCTGTCGATCCCGTATCCGATCCCGCCGGTAGGAGGCATGCCGATCTCCAGGGCGTTCAGGAAGTCCTCATCCGTATGGTTCGCCTCTTCATTGCCCATGGCGAACTGCTTCTCCTGCTCCTCAAACCTTCCTCTCTGGTCGATGGGATCGTTCAACTCCGAATAGGCGTTGCACATCTCTCTGCCGTAGATGAACAGCTCGAACCGCTCCACATAATCCGGCTTGTCCGGCTTTCTCTTGGTGAGGGGAGAGATCTCCACCGGATGATCCATGATAAACACCGGCTGGATCAGATGCTCCTCCACAAACTCTTCAAAGAACAGATTCAGGATATCGCCCCTGGCGTGGCGGGCCTCATAATGGAGTCCCTTTTCGTCCGCCAGCTTCTTTGCCGCTTCCGTATCCGCCACTTCATCGAAATCGATCCCTGTATATTTCTTCACGGCTTCCACCATGGTCAGGCGTTCAAAAGGCTTCCCGAGATCGATCATCTCTTCCGCATAGGGGATCAGGGTGGTGCCGCACACCTCCTGCGCCACATAACGGAACATATTTTCCGTCAGATCCATCATCCCGTAATAATCCGTATAAGCCTGGTACAGCTCCATCAGGGTGAATTCCGGATTATGTCTGGTATCCAGTCCCTCGTTGCGGAATACCCTGCCGATCTCATAGACCCGTTCCATGCCGCCCACGATCAGTCTTTTCAGATACAGCTCCAGGGAAATCCTCAGCTTCACGTCCTCATCCAGGGCGTTAAAATGGGTCTCAAAAGGTCTTGCTGCCGCGCCGCCTGCGTTGGCCACCAGCATGGGGGTTTCCACCTCCAGGAATCCCTGACTCTCCAGATACCGTCTAATGGCGCTGATGATCTGGGAACGCTTGATGAAGGTCTCCCGGACCTCACTGTTCATGATCAGATCCGTATAACGCTGACGATACCGGATATCCGTATTGGTCAGTCCATGGAACTTCTCTGGCAGGATCTGCAGGCTCTTGGAAAGCAATACAACCTGGCTCGCGTGCACGGAAACCTCACCGGTCCTGGTTTTAAACACTTCCCCTTCGACGCCGATGATATCCCCCACATCAAATTTTTTGAAATCCCCGTAGGATTCCTCCCCCACATTGTCCCTGGCCACATAGCACTGGATGTTGCCGGGCAGATCCTGTACATTACAAAAAGATGCCTTACCCATGATACGCTTGGACATCATACGCCCTGCGATCCGGACCCTTTTGCCTTCCATTTCCTCAAAATGATCTTTGATATCCCTGCTGTGATGGGTTACATCATATTTCGTGATCCGGAAAGGATCCTTCCCCGCTTCCTGCAGTGCGGCAAGCTTCTCCCTTCTGACCTTCAACAGCTGATGAATGTCCTGTTCCTGTACGTTTCCGTTCTGCCCTTCCGCCATATCTTCCGCTCCTTTTAGTTACTTCTCTGAATCTCCAGAACCTTATAGGAAAACACTCCCGCCGGGGTCTCCACATCTACGGTATCCCCTATCTTACATCCGATCAGAGCCTTTCCCACGGGACTCTCATTGGAGATCCTGCCCTTCAGGCTGTCCGCCTCGGTGGAACCGACGATCTTGTATTCCAGTTCTTCGCTATATTCCAGGTCAAGGATCCTTACCTTGCAGCCGATATTGATCTTATCCAGATCCACCTCGTCCTCAACCACAACTTCCGCATTCTTCAAAATCTTTTCCAGTTCTTCGATCCTTGCCTCAATATCACGCTGCTCATCCTTTGCCGCATCATATTCCGCATTCTCGGAAAGGTCTCCCTGTTCCCTGGCTTCCTTGATCTTCTGCGCTACTTCCTGACGCTTAATGACTTTGAGTTCATGAAGCTCGTCCTCATATTTCCTCAGACCCTCATAAGTCAAAATGTTCTTCTTCTCTCCGCTCATTCCAAAACCCTTCTTCCTTCAAAATTACAATCACGGGATACCCCGTTGATTTAGGTATTATACCCACTTTTTAGAGGAGTGTCAAGTGCGGATACCCCAATTCTCACAGCCAATTCTCACAGCCAATTCCCTCAGCCGTCGCTTACCCATTGCAGCAGCAGCCGCGCCATTTCTCAGCCGATTCTTACAGAAGGATCCGGCAGGGGTTCCTCCCCTTCCATTCCCCTGATCCCGGTTTTTGACCGGGATCAGAAGGATCCGGCAGGGGTTCCTCCCCTTCCATTCCCCTGATCCCGGTCAAAAACCGCTGTATATCCGAAGCCCCGAAAAGTTTCCCCTGCTGCTCCCATTCTTTTTTCATGGAAAAATAAAGCACCCCTTTTCCTCCGCTCTCTATTCTCCTGCGTTTCTCTTCCATAGAGCGCATATCCAGCCAGACGCTCCCCGGAGCCGCCTGCGCCGCCAAAGTCCATACGGCCTTCGTCAGCCCTCTGCCGGATTCTTTCCCGATCCGGTTGTCGTCCCATTTTTTCTCCCCGTTTCTTCCAGCACCTCCGGCGAAATCTAAAACCAATACAGGTTCTTTCCAGCTGCTCCCGGAGACGGAAAATCTCCCGGCAACAAAGTCTCCTCCCGCAGCGGAGTTCCTCCCGGCAGCGGGACTTTTTCCGGCAGAAGGCCTGCCTGCCGTATCCAAGGCGGCGGCAAGTCCATACTCGTCATATATTTCCTCTATAAAATCCTCCAGCGCCCCATAACTTTTTTCCTCAGAAAAGTTCTCTTCCACAAAGAACCGGAGCGTCTTTGTATACCTCAAACGGCTTCTCAGCATCCCTGGGACAAAATCTTGAAAGCCCAGCACCAGGATATGCTCCGGTCTTCCCATCTGCGCGAGCCCCTTTTCCAGCAGATATTTTCCATAATCCTCCCTGGAAAAATCCCAATATTCCGGATAGGGCCAGGCTGCCTGCCACCATTTTTTCATGCCGCGCCTGCTCAGCCAGCCTTCCAGGGATCTGTCATACACGGTATACACAGAGGAACTGTACCCCAAGTACGGCGCCAGATACCCGGCAAGCTCCCAGGGATCCAGTAAAGCCCAGGGAATGCCGATATAGATCAGGTCGGAATCCTCCCGCATATCCTCCTTCCCCCGCCTGATATGAAAAAAGGGCGGGAAGCAGTCATCCTTCCCACATCCGTTTCCTTTTTCCAGCATAAGATAAAAAATCGTATCCATGCTATCATTATATGTCGATGGCAGCATTATATGATAATTACAGCGTAACAATCCGTAATCACTTTTGACGCCCGAATCATAGGATACGGCACTGCTTATTTGAAGATCTCCTCCACTCCTTCCAGCAGCTCCTGCATGGTTTCCATCGTATTGATCATCTGCCTGAACCGTGCGGAGTGGGGCATCCCTGCGGTGTACCAGGCAAGGTGCTTTCGCATTTCCCGCACCGCCGTATATTCCCCTTTATACTCCAGCTGCAGCCCTGCGTGGCGGATCGCCATCTCCTTTTTCTCCTGAAGGGAGGGCGCCGGAAAATATTCCCCTGTTTCCAGAAAATGCACAATTTCCCGGAAGATCCAGGGATTTCCCTGGGCGGCTCTGCCTACCATCACGCCGTCGCAGCCGGTTTCCTGCAGAAGACGGCGCGCCGCATCCGGGCTGTCCACATCCCCATTCCCTATCACAGGAATTTTGACCGCATCCTTCACCCGGGCGATGATATCCCAGTCCGCCCTGCCGGAATAATACTGTTCCCTGGTGCGCCCATGGACGGCTATGGCCGCCGCGCCGCAGCCCTCCGCGATCCTTGCGATTTCTACGGCGTTCACATGGGCGTCGTCAAAACCCTTCCGGATCTTAACCGTCACGGGCTTAACCGTAGCCTTTACCAGTTTCCCAAGGATTTCCTCCGCCAGCTTCGGATTTTTCATCAGGGCTGAACCCTCCCCGTTGTTCACCACCTTGGGCACCGGGCATCCCATGTTGAAATCCAGGATATCAAAAGGACGTTCCTCTATTTTTTTTGCCATCTCGCTGACGATATCCGGATCGGAGCCAAACAGCTGCAGGGATACGGGACCCTCCTCCGGGTGTATCCGCAGCAGCTCCTCCGTATTTTTATTGTGATAATAAATCGCCTTGGCGCTGATCATTTCCATGCACACCAGTCCGGCTCCCTGCTGCCTGCATAACAGACGAAATGGCAGGTCAGTCACACCTGCCATCGGAGCCAGAACCACCGGATTGTCCAGAACCATATTTCCTATTTTTAACGCCTTCATTTTATCCCCCATTCCGGAGCGTTTACACACTATTTCCCATTCCTGGTATTTTTATCGTAAATGATCCGCAGCCCCTCCAGGGTAAGGAAACTGTCGTAAACATCGATCGCATCCGTTTCATCCGCGATCAGTCTTCCAAGGCCGCCGGTCGCCACCACCATGATATCCTCCAGACCGCTCTCTTCCTTCATCTTCCGGACGATATACTCCGTTTGACCGATCTGTCCATAAACAAGACCTGCCTGCATGTTGCTGACGGTTTCTGTAGCCAGGATCGACTTGGGCTTGCGGATCTCCACCTCCGGAAGCTTTGCCGCCTTACTCCACAACGCTTCAAAGCTGATACGGATGCCGGGGGCTATGGCGCAGGCAAAAAAATCCCCTTTTTCAGAAATCAGGCTGTAGGTTGTGGCTGTTCCGAAATCAAGGACCATCACAGGCCCTCCGTATTTTTCATAGGCTGCCACAGCGTCCACGATCAGGTCGGCGCCCACATTACGGGGATTCTCCGTCACCAGGTTGATCCCGGTCTTCACCCCAGGTCCCACCACAATAGGCGTGATCCCAAGGTAACGCTCGATCCCCCTGATGAGGGAATGCATCACATCCGGCACCACGCTGCCGATAATGGAGCCTTCTATCATTTTGGGGGTGATATCCTTTGTCCCCAGCAGGGAAAGCAGCGTGATCCCAAACTCATCCGAGGTTCTCGGCGTTTCCGTCATCATGCGGAAGGTGGCCCTAAGCTCCTCCCCATGGTAAACCCCAAGGGTCATGTTCGTATTCCCCACATCTATCACCAAAATCATGTCCTGCACCTGCCTTTCCCGCAGGGATCCTTTTTCCCGGTTCGAGGATTACAAGACCGGTCAGCCCTCTTCCCCGGTTCCCAGAATATCCGCCGCGCTTTCCTTCAAAATAAAAACTCTGTAATATAAATTCAAAGATTCCAGAAGCTCCTGGCGCCTGCGCCTGATCTCCCCGATCAAAAGACCGCTGGAAACCTCATCGTAATAAATATCGTCCTCTTCCGCCCGGGTCTCTAAGGACAGGGAACCATCCTCTTCAAAAACAATGGTGAAGATTCCCCCCACTTCCTCCGTAAACAGCACGCAGATAATATGCAGCTCATCCTTTACAGAATCCGGCATCCGGTCGAACTGCTTATTGAAGTAATATTTTTTTTCATAGGCATTGGCTCCGCAGAGCACTACTCTTTTATTTTCCTCACACATATCCATAAATTCCTCTCACGGACACTTCTCCGGCATACACTTGTACGGTTTCCCCATTTTCCTTTTCCACCAGAAGCTCCCCCGTATCCGTGATCCCCCTGGCGACGCCCTTAAATTCCTCCTTCGGATCCAGCACGCATACCTGCCTGTCCAGATTCACCAGCATCCGGTCATAGCTTTCCTTCAGAACTGACAGATCCCCTGCCGACGCAAAGCTTTCATAATCCTCTTCAAAAGCCTCCATGATCCCGGCAAGGAGGGCGCTTCTGGATACCCTGTTCTCACATTCCGCATCCAGGCAGGTGGCTTTATCCGCCACCTCTGTGGGGAACTCCTGCTGCCTTACGTTGACGCCCACGCCGATCACCACATAATGGATATAGCCCCTCTCCGCGCTCATCTCCGTAAGGATGCCGCATATTTTTTTCCCCTTCACCACAATATCGTTGGGCCACTTGATCCCGCAGGCAAGCCCGGTCTCTTCCTGAATTGCCCTTGCCGCTCCATGGGCCATGACCAAAGTCAGCATGGAAGCCTTCTCCGGCGGGAAATCAGGCTTGAGGACAATGGTAAAATAAAGATTCGTTTTTGCCGGACTTACCCAGCTTCTGCTCCTCCTGCCCCTGCCTGCGGTCTGCATGTCTGCCACCACAAGGGTTCCGTGAGCAGCACCGTTTTCCGCCTCAGCCTTGGCCTGGGCGTTGGTGGAGCCCAGAACATCAAAATAGGAAAGCTTTCTCCCCGCCCATTTCGTATGGATCAGACCCTTCAGCTCGTCCGCCCCATAGGCATCCAGCGTGTCCAGCAGAAGATATCCCCGATTCTGGACAGCTTCTATCCGGCATCCTTCCTCCTTAAGCTGCCTGATCGCTTTCCAGACAGCGGTTCTGGATACTCCGAAATGCTCGCAAAGCTCCTGACCGGACACATAATCTCCCCGCTCCACAAGCCATGCCAGAATATCCGCCTTCATTCCGGAACCCCTGCCAGAAGCCCTACCCCTTTTTTGATCCATTTTTCCGCCTCCGCTTTTCTGCCTTCCAGCACCCTGTCCCAGGGCTTGCCGGTTTCCCCGGTTTCGTTACAGGGTTGCCGCCATCACCGCCTTGATGGTGTGCATCCGGTTCTCCGCCTCTTCAAATACCAGGGAATAAGGCGCTTCAAACACCTCGTCCGTCACTTCCATCTCGGTAATGCCGAACCGTTCTCCCATCTGCGCCCCGATCTTCGTCTTCAAATCGTGGAAGGCAGGGAGACAATGCATAAACACAGCCCCTTCTCCCGCATTTTCCATTACGCTGCGGTTTACCTGATAGGGAGAAAGCACTCTGATCCTTTCTTCCCAGATTTCGTCCGGTTCGCCCATGGAGACCCATACATCCGTATAAATCACATTGGCGCCGGCTGTTCCCCGCTTCACATCCTCGGTCAGCGTAACGCTTCCGCCTGTCTGCGCGGCGATTTCCCTGCATTCCTCCACCAACGCCTCCTGAGGAAAATATTCCTTTGTGGTACATGCGGTAAAGTGCATCCCCATCTTGGCACAGGCAACCATCAGGGAATTTCCCATATTATAACGGGCGTCTCCCATATAGGTCAGCTTTATCCCCTTCAGATACCCAAAATGCTCCCGGATGGTCAACAGATCCGCCAGCATCTGGGTGGGATGAAATTCATTGGTCAGACCATTCCAGACAGGCACCCTGGAGTACTTCGCCAGCTCCTCCACAATATCCTGTCCATATCCTCTGTATTCAATTCCTTCAAACATACTGCCGAGCACCCTCGCAGTATCCGCAATACTCTCCTTCTTACCGATCTGGGAACCTGAAGGATCCAGATATGTAGTCCCCATTCCCAGGTCATGGGCAGCGACTTCAAAGGAGCATCTGGTACGGGTGCTGGTCTTCTCGAAGATCAGGGCCACATTTTTGCCCCGAAAGGCATCCACCGGAATTCCCTGCTTCTTTTTCGCCTTCAGGTCTGCCGCCAGATCCAACAGATAAACGATCTCCTCCGGGGTAAAATCCAGCAGCTTTAAAAAATCCCGTCCTTTTAAATTCATTATCGGATCCCTCCTGTTTTCTCAGATATTTTTTACTATACAGCATTGCGCCCGGAATTGCAAGGAAAGAAAACAGAATAAATACGGGCTGAACTGTTACCCGTAACATAAAGAGCCCGGAAAAGACTCTGATGGGAGTACCTTTCCGGGCTCTTTCATCTCTGATTATTTTCTCGATCCCAATGCCTTGGGATCGTGATCCCTGTACTCTGGGATCGTGATTCCTATGCCACGGGACCGTGACCTCTGTACCCTGGGATCGTAATCCCTATGCCACGGGACCGTCCATAAAGGGGTCAGCCTTTGGAAGCTTCCTTAAATGCAGTGGCCATGCTGGCGATTCCCTGGAGCTCCGCAGGAAGGAGAATGGTAGTAGACTTGCCGTCGGCCACCTTCTCAAAGGCCTCCAGACTCTTTATCTTAAGCACTGCCTCATCGGCGCCTGCCTCTTTCAGCATCCTGATACCGTCTGCATTTGCCTGCTGTACCTTAAGAATGGCTTCCGCTTCACCTTCCGCTTCCCGGATCATCTTCTCCTTCTGAGCTTCGGCGCGCAGGATGGCGGACTGCTTCTCTGCCTCGGCGCGCAGGATGGCGGATTCCTTTTCACCCTCTGCCACAAGCACCTTAGCCTTCTTCTCACCTTCTGCACGGGTAACGGACTCACGTCTCTCACGTTCCGCCTTCATCTGCTTCTCCATGGCGTTCTGGATCTCTGCAGGAGGGATGATATTTTTCAGCTCCACACGGTTTACCTTAATGCCCCAGGGATCTGTGGCAATGTCCAGGTTGGCGCGCATCTTGGTATTGATGGTCTCACGGGAGGTAAGGGTCTGGTCCAGTTCCAGATCACCGATGATATTACGAAGGGTGGTGGCTGTCAGGTTCTCAATGGCCATCATGGGATTCTCCACACCATAGGTGAAAAGTTTCGGGTCTGTGATCTGATAGAACACCACGGTATCGATCCTCATGGTAACATTATCCTTGGTGATCACGGGCTGGGGCGGGAAGTCCGCTACCTGCTCCTTCAGGTTCACCTTTCTGGCGATCTTATCCAGGAAAGGCACCTTCACATGAAAACCAACGGACCAGGTTCCCTGATAAGCGCCCAGACGCTCCACCACATAAGCCTGTGCCTGAGGCACGATCTTAATGCAGGAAACAGCGATACAGATCAATAAAATAATGACTACGGTAATGATATACGGCATAACTCTCTCCTCTCTGCGCATTTCCGCGCTGTTGCCTTTCATTTTTCAGCTTCTGGCTTTCCGCTTTTCGCTTTTAATTATTTTTTAGCCTTTTGCTTTCAGCCTTTCAGCTCATTTCTCTTTCCTTTTTGCTCTTTTCTTTTACTTTCTTCTTTTCTCTTTTGGTTCCTAATCCTCTTGTTCTCCGGCGCTTTCCGGATTCCTGTTTTCATCAGGAACCGGACATACATTCTTTTTTTCTTCCGTTTCCGGGGGAGTAACCTCCGCTGCCCTGACGATCAGCTTTACGCCGCTGATAGCCATCACCGTTACCACGGCTCCCTGAGGGATCACCTCGTTTTCCGCAAAGGATCTGGCGCTCCACTCCTGCCCGTTCATGGTGACAGTTCCCTTCGCGTGGATATTGTCGATCTCTTCCGTAACGATCCCCCGCTTTCCTACCAGGCTTTCCACATTGGTCTTGATACGGTCTCTGTTAAAGTACTTGACCGCAATAGGCCTTGTGAAAAACAGAAGCACCAGGGATACCAGGAAAAACAGAATGATCTGGAAT
Source organism: uncultured Acetatifactor sp. (assembly GCA_947589075.1). Taxonomy (GTDB): domain Bacteria; phylum Bacillota; class Clostridia; order Lachnospirales; family Lachnospiraceae; genus Acetatifactor. Next base: position 271 of record CANQBS010000099.1, on the reverse strand, counting down.
GCCAACGGCACATGCAGGATAGCGGCCAGCATTGCTGCCAGGGCGCCTCCGGCAAACCAGATCGTTGTTAATCCCAATGTCGCTACTTCAATAATAAGGAAGACGATCAGAAGCACCAGCCATAACTCAATTCCCATGTAACCACCTGCCCCTTCCATAAAATAAATGTAGCTTTTAATATGTTTTATATTTTACTACTATACCCAGTTTACTACAAGTTAACGCAAAGGGCAACAAAAATCTTCGCACGATAGAATCCTGTAACGTGCGC
>CANQBS010000098.1 GCA_947589075.1 uncultured Acetatifactor sp. | reverse complement strand
CACCAACAAGCTGAAGAGATATGTGTCCGAGAGAGGGAAGATCCTTCCCCGCCGGATCACCGGCAACTGTGCGAAGCACCAGAGAGCGCTGACCGTTGCCATTAAGAGGGCGCGCCACGTTGCCCTGATGCCTTATACCTGCGATTAAGGAAAAGAGTAAAGGTTCTTTTCATCAATAACGATTAAGACTGGGGATGCCCGACAAAAGGAAGGCATCCCTTTCTTCATGGCGCTTCTTTCAATCGTAAAAAAATGTCGGTCCGCCTGAAGATTCACGAAAAATTAACATAACATTTTCCATTTTGACAAATTAAATTGTGGCATATTTTTGGGTTATTTGGTATAATGAATCCTGGAGCCTGCAGATTTAGAAGAGGGAATCGTCATTATGAAAAACAGAATCAAATTAAAAGGTAGGATCAAGACTTTTGTAAAATTCAATATATACCTTGGTATTCTCCTTCTGCTTGTGAATGCCGCATTATTTTTGCTGGATTACCGCGCAGCCATTGTGCTGGCCTGCTTTACCATATTTTACTTTGCCGTAACCCTTTCTCTGTATTTTTACAATAAGCCCATCATTATGAATGAGCTGGTCAGCTTTGCCACGGAATATGGCCAGATCCAGAGGAAGATCCTCCGGGATCTGGACCTGCCCTATGCCCTGCTGGACGATACCGGAAGAGTGATCTGGACCAACACCGCTTTTGAAAACGTGGTTCATCAGCCCAAGGGCTACAGCCGTTCCATCACCTCTCTTTTCCCTTCCATTACGAAGGACAGGCTTCCGGATGATTCCGGGGTGGATGAGGCCCAGTATGATCTTCAGTACGAAGAAAATGAATATGTGGTCAAGCTTAAGAAGATCCCGTTAAAGGAAATGGCCGAACACAGCAGCATGATCGACGCCGAGGATTATAACGGCTTTTTGATCGCTGTTTATCTGTTTGATGAGACGGCCCTCCATATCGCCCTGCAGGAATTGGACGATCAGAGCCTGACGGTGGGCATGATCTATCTGGACAATTACGAAGAAGCCCTGGACAGCGTGGAAGAGGTGCGCCGGTCCCTGCTGATCGCCCTGATCGACCGGAAGGTGAATAAATACATTTCCGCCCAGGACGGTATTTGCAAGAAGCTGGAAAAAGACAAATACCTGGTCATTATGCGCAAAAAGGCTCTTGACCAGTTAAAGGAAGCCCGTTTTGATCTGTTGGAGGATGTAAAAACGGTCAATATCGGAAATGAGATGGCTGTTACCATCAGTATCGGCGTAGGGGTGGACGGACTGACCTACGCCCAGAACTATGAATTCGCCAGAAACGCCATTGACCTGGCCTTAGGGCGGGGCGGCGACCAGGCGGTGATCAAGACCCCCGAAAGCATTACCTATTACGGCGGCAAGAGCCAGCAGGTGGAAAAGAATACCCGTGTGAAGGCCCGTGTGAAGGCCCACGCCCTTCGGGAGATCATCACTACCAAGGACCGCGTCATCGTCATGGGGCACAGAATGCCGGATGTGGACAGTTTTGGAGCTGCGGTGGGTATCTACCGGATCTCCCAGGCTCTCGGGCGCAAGACCCATATCGTGCTGAACGAGGCCACCAGTTCCATCAAGCCTCTGGTGGATCTGTTCCACAACAATCCCGAATACGAAGAAGATATGATCGTGAACAGTCAGCAGGCTCTGGAGCTGGCGGGCAGCAATACCGTGCTGGTGGTGGTGGATGTGAACAAGCCTTCCATTACGGAGTGTCCGGATCTGCTGCATCACTGTAAATCCGTGGTGGTGCTGGATCATCACAGGCAGGGAACGGAGACCATTGAAAACGCAACCCTGTCTTATGTGGAGCCCTATGCCTCTTCCGCCTGTGAGATGGTTTCTGAGATCCTGCAGTACACATATGACAATATCAAGATCCGGACGGAGGAAGCGGACTGCATGTACGCCGGGATCGTGATAGATACCAATAACTTTGTGAGCAAGGCGGGGGTAAGGACCTTTGAGGCGGCGGCTTTCCTGAGGCGCAACGGCGCGGATGTGACGAGAGTCCGCAAGCTTTTCAGGGAGGATGCCCTGGAGTATAAGGCCAGGGCGGACGCTGTGAGCCAGGCGGAGATTTATAAGCAGGTCTTTGCTATTTCCGTCTGTACGGCGGAGGATCTTCCCAGTCCTACCGTCATCGGGGCCCAGGCTGCCAACGAGCTTTTGAATATCAAGGGCATCAAGGCAAGCTTTGTCCTGACTCCCTATCAGAGCAGGATCTATGTCAGCGCCCGTTCCATCGATGAGGTGAACGTCCAGGTCATTATGGAGCGGATGGGAGGCGGAGGACATATGAGCATTGCCGCCTGCCAGATGGAAGGAACCGGGCTGGCGGAGGCCATCGGTATTTTGAAGCGCACCATAGATACCATGCTGGATAACGGGGAGATCTAAGGGGCTGCGTTTCCTGAAGGCTGCGGTTTCCATAGGATTTGTGAGAAAGAAAGGATCGATTATATGAAGATCATATTATTGAAGGATGAAAAGAAGCTTGGAAAAAACGGGGATCTGATCGAAGTCAGCGACGGCTACGCCAGAAATTATATTTTACCCAAGAAAATAGGTTTGGAAGCAAACGCGAAGAATCTGAATGACCTGAAGCTGAAAAAGGCCAGCGAGGAAAAACACGCCCGGGAACAGCTGGAGGCGGCCAGGGCTCTGGGAGAGCTGATCTCTTCCAAGCAGGTGGAATTGAAGATGAAGACCGGAGAGGGAGGAAAAACCTTCGGTTCCATTTCTTCAAAGGAAATTGCGGAAGCCTGCCGGGAACAGCATGGAATCGAGATCGATAAGAAAAAGATCCTGCTGCCCGAGAATCTGAAAGGTCTCGGAGCGTATGAGGTGAGCATAAAGCTGCATCCTCAGGTGACCGCTAAACTGACTGTCAGAGTGACTGAAATGTAATCTGTTTTCCAGAAAGGAATGTGAGAGCTATGCCTACAATGGAGGAAGCCGTGCTGAAAAGGGTGCTGCCTCACAGTATTGAGGCGGAACAGTCCGTGGTGGGTTCCATGCTGATGGATAGGGAAGCCATTGTGGTGGCCTCTGAGATCATTACCGGGGAAGACTTTTACCAGAAGCAGTATGGGATCCTGTTTGAGGCCATGGTGGAACTGCATGAACAGGGAAGTCCTGTGGATCTGGTGACTCTGCAGAACAAACTTCAGGAAAAGGATGTGCCCCCTGAGATCAGCAGTCTGGAGTTCGTAAGGGATATTATCACGGCGGTGCCTACCTCCGCGAATATAAAGTATTATGCCGCCATCGTGGCGGAAAAGTCCACTCTCCGTAAGCTGATCCGTCTGAATGAAGAGATTGCCAACACCTGCTACGCTGGAAAGGAAAGTCTGGAATTTATCCTGGAGGATACGGAAAAGCGGGTATTCCAGCTGGTACAGAAGCGCAATACCGGAGATTTTACGCCCATCAGACAGATCGTGATGGACGCCATGAACAAAATAGAGATCGCTTCCCGCAATAAGGGCGCTGTGACCGGCATCCCCACGGGATTCGTGGATCTGGACTACCGTACCGCAGGGATGCAGCCTTCCGATCTGGTGCTGATCGCAGCCAGGCCCTCCATGGGAAAGACCGCCTTTGTGCTGAATATCGCGGAGTATGTGGCCTTCAGACAGAATCTGGCCGTGGCTATTTTCAGCCTGGAGATGAGCAGGGAACAGCTGGTGAACCGTCTTTTCTCCATGGAGTCCAGGGTGGATTCCCAGCATCTGCGTACAGGCCAGCTAAGCGACCAGGAATGGGAGAAGCTGATCGAAAGCGCGGGGATCATCGGCCGTTCCAGACTGATCATCGACGATACCCCGGGCATCACGATCCCGGAGCTGCGCAGCAAATGCCGCAAGATGAAGTTGGAGAACGATCTTTCCATGGTGATCATAGATTATCTGCAGCTGATGTCCGGAACAGGGCGAAGCGATTCCAGGCAGCAGGAGATTTCGGAGATTTCCAGATCCCTGAAGGCTCTTGCCAGAGAGCTGAACGTGCCGGTGATCGCATTGTCCCAGCTGAGCCGCGCGGTGGAGCAGAGGCCGGATCACAGGCCCATGCTGTCTGATCTACGTGAGTCCGGCGCCATAGAGCAGGATGCGGACGTGGTGATGTTCATTTACCGGGACGAATACTACAACAAGGACAGTGACAAGAAGGATATTGCGGAGATCAACATCGCCAAGCAGAGAAACGGTCCCACGGGAACCGTGGAGCTGGCATACCTTCCTATGTTCACCAAATTTGCCAATCTGCAGAGATAAGGAAGCGCAGGGATAAGGATTTGTGTAGATAAGGATCTGCGTTGCAGGAAAATATAATTTCATATTTAAATGGGATGATATCAGGACGAAGGTGCTGTATCGGAACGGAGCATACAAAAGAGGACAAGCCGGGAGGCGCGCCCTCTTTTTTTGTTAACACTTTTAATATAAGGAAGGCTTATAAAGCAAAAAGCTTATAAAGCAAAAAGCTTATAAAGCAAAAAGCTTATAAAGCAGGAAAGGGGAATCCATATGGATCATTTTTTACTGATTTCTGACGCTGCAAAAGAGGTTCAGGTGGAAAGCCATGTGCTGCGCTACTGGGAGGAGGAGCTGCATCTTCCCATCCGGCGCAACGAGCTGGGACACCGCTACTATACCAGAGAAGACGTGGAGCGCTTTAAACAGATCAAAGGAATGAAGGAAAGGGGATTGCAATTGAAAGCGATTAAGATGATTCTCAGGGATGGTAAGATCGATGTGATGATGCCGGAGGAAGAAAAGGAGGCGCTGAAACAGCAGGAGGAGCTGCAGAGACAGGAATCGCAGGAGCAGGAGGCGAAGGACGGCAGGACTGAAACGGGGGAGCGCGCCAGGAGGCCCATAGACCAGGAGATCAGCGAAGCCGAAAAAGGGAAAGCCGGCAGGGCCGAAGCGCATGAGACAGGCGGAGCCGAAAAAGGGAAAGCCGACAGGGCCGAAGCGCAGGGGATCAACAGAACCGAAGCGGGAGAGATCAGCGTACTGCAGGCAGAGACCGGCAAGATCTTAAGGGAGGTTTCCCCGGAGGAGAAGGCGAAGCGTCTGCAGTGGCTGCTGCAGCAAATGTTCCTGGACACTCTCCAGGAAAACAATAAGGAGCTGTGCCGCGATATCAGGGAAAGCGTTGTAAAGGAGCTGGATTATCAGTTCCGGCTCCGGGAGGAGAAGGAAGAAGAGCGGGATCGGGTGAGAGAAGAGCGGGAAGAAGCGCATTTTCAAAAGCTGGACGAGCTTCTCAGGGAAAAGAGTCATAGAAAGAGCAGGGACAGGCAGGAGAAAAGGATCCGGCAGAAAGATCTTTCCAGGGAGCAGAAAAAACAACAGCAAAAACCGCAAAAAAAACAGGAGGAACGGGCGGAGGCTTCTTCAGCCGTCAGGCAGGCGGACAGAAAAAGGAGGTGTTCCTTCCTGTTTATGGGAAAAGAGAAATAAGATCTTTGGAAAGAAGGTAGCGCCCCCTTTGATTTGGGTGCACCTCGTCCGAAAGATATCGTGAGAAATTATCCTGATCGATCCCTAATCCGTTGTAATTGTCGAGAAGATCTACAGATAACTCGGCGGCCAATGTCTTCACGGCCTCTACATAATCCTTTAAAACGAGGCCGCTGGCATTGATATCCGTTCCGCAGTGCTTGTAACCGATAAAGTTGGGCGTGCAGAGTATGATCCGCGAATCTGGAGAATTTTCCCGGATGGTTTTCACGGCCGTCCTTATGGCGCCGCAGTATGTGTACATGTCATAAGGGTCAGAGGATGTGACAGGAAAACCGTTAAAGTAATCGTTTAAGCCGAAATTGATCACGTAACATAATTTCCTGCCTTCCGGGGGATCATTCAGATAATCCGTTATTCCCTCATATGCGCGGGTATCCTGGGGAAGCGCCTCCGGAGTCCTGTTGAAAAAGGCGTTGACCAGATCCGACATGGAAATGGGAAACTCTGATCCTAACGCGGCGCAGACGCCGCCCTGACTGCAATTGTAAACCTTTGCTCCGGTAAAAGTGGTTAATATCCCGGCAATGGAGGTAGTATCCCTATAAGGCCCGTGAAGATCCCCTTCCTCCCCGGTGACCAGGGTGGAGGCGTCGTCGTAATTTGCCATGATGCTGTCTCCGAAAAAAACGATTCCGTAATCAGACAGATCTGGAAACTGGTCCGGATCATTCCGCAGTTTTTCCGTCAGGGCCGTCAGTTCCTGTCCATAAGAAGCCGCGGTATCAGCGTTCACCAGATAAGGATGCAGGACATCGCTGTTTGCCAGAATAAGTCTGGAGATCATTTCGTTTGTCAGCAAAGGGGTCTCATAGTTGTCCGGATTGCTCACCAGCCATTCCTGGGAACCGAAAAAGTAAAAGCCTGCGCTGCCGATAGAGGGAGCCCTGTTCAGCAGATCACAATATGCTGTCAGCGTTTTCTCATAGTCCTTTTCTGAAAGAGCCTGCCAATAAGCGGCCGAAGGACTGGCCAGAATGATCTCAAAACGGATATTGGGGTATCGGTCTATCAGTTCCTGGAGCTTTTGCGGATCTGTTTTTTCCGGACGGATCCCAAGATAAGCTGTGGCGACAACGTTTCCGGAGGATTCGATCTGACGAAAATATCTTTTGATCACGGACAGGTCGGGAAGGCAGTAATTCATTTTTAATACGGTCATTCCCCGCCAGTACGCAATGTCCTCTACGTGGTAGGTATCCAGCGGATACATGGAAAGCAAAACGGTATCGTATTTTTCGGACCCGATATTTTGGTAATCCCTGAGCAGTTCCCAGGGGTAACGAAGGTGCAGGAACAGAAGGAGGACAGCCAGAAAAAAGGCGGCCAAAAAGATAACTGCCGTCTTTTTCCTGCCTGCGGACCTGCCGTCTGCGGATCGATCTTCCCGAAATTTATCGTCCGTGGATTTATTGTGGATGAGTTTGTCCTCTGAATGCAGCATAGTGAACTCCTGTCAAAGCATTTTAAAACCTCATTCATTCTGACATGAAAAATAAAGCATGTGCGCGGATCCTTCTGCAGCACATGCCTTATCCCTTTTCTTAGTCCTCCTCGATCGCGCCAACAGGGCACTGGCCGGCGCAGGAACCGCAGCTGATGCACTTATCAGCATCAATCTCAAATTTTCCATCCCCAAAGCTGATCGCGCCAACAGGGCACTGTGCTTCACAGGCACCGCAGGCTACACAGCTGTCACCGATTTTGAATGCCATTGTATTCATCCTCCTTTATGTATTTGATATCTTTTTTATTGTAATATAAAACAGAGCCGATTACAAGAGCTTATTGAAAAAAATCAGGCCTGTTCCGCAGCCTGCTCTGCCCGGCGCTTGCGGATCCCCTCCAGGATGACCTGCTTTTTCTCGATCACCTTGTTCTGGTTCATGGCGGGAACTCCTGCCAGTTTGTAAGGGATTCCCAACTTCTTATATTTTGCCACGCCCATGGTGTGGTAGGGGAGTACGTCCAGCGCCTTCAGATTGCTGAACTGACCGATGAAATATCCCAGGTCAAAGAGATATTTGTCGTCGTCCGTAATGCCCGGCACCACTACATGACGGATCCACATGGGAACCTGCTTCTCATTCAGATATGCGGCAAATTCCAGAATGCGGCGGTTGGGCTGGGAGGTAAGCTCCAGGTGCTTCTCCGGGTCAATGTGCTTGATGTCCAGCATTACCAGGTCGGTGAGGGTCATCAGATGATCCATTTTCTCCATCTGGACCGGGCTGTCCGGGTTAAAGGCAATGCCGGAGCTGTCGATACAGGTGTGGATATTTTTCTCCTTCGCAAGGGTGAACAGGTCGATGAGGAAGTCCAGCTGCATCAGGGGCTCGCCTCCTGTAACGGTGATGCCGCCTCCCTTGTAAAAGCTCTTATTCCGTTCAAACTGTTCAATGATATATTCCGGCTCCATCAGGGTCCCAGCGTTCATTTCCCAGGTGTCCGGATTGTGACAATAAGCGCAGCGCATGGGGCAGCCCTGAACGAATACTACAAATCGGGTGCCGGGACCGTCCACCGTGCCGAAGCTTTCCAGTGAATGAATTCTTCCTTGCATGAATGTTCCTTTCTGTGAAAGAACACCCGGAAAGAAGGATCTCTCCGGGTGTAGATTTTAAATTTCATGTCCTGCCTTTCCTCCATTCCTGAATGAGGGAAAAGAAAGGACATACAAAGATCAGCCGGGCTGTAGACTCAGATGCTCTCGTGGAAAGTACGGGAGATAACGTCTGCCTGCTGTTCCGGGGTCAGCTTGATGAAGTTTACAGCATAGCCGGATACGCGGATGGTAAGCTGAGGATAGTTCTCGGGATGCTTCTGGGCGTCCAGCAGAGTATCTCTGTTCAGAACGTTTACATTAAGGTGATGACCGCCCTTTGTAGCATAACCATCAAGCAAATTTACAAGGTTGTCAACCTGTACGGAATTACTAGCTGCCATGATATGATTCCTCCTGTTTTTCATTGTGAATGCTCCTTTCGGAGCTTTCTTCTGCCGGGGTCAGAACTCCGCGCCGGAGCGTGTGCCCCGGCAGAAGCCGGTCTGGGGGATCCCTTACTGGTAATCGTCCAGACCCTGATGAAGAGTGGGTACACTGCAGGCCAGAGGGGTTCTGGAACAATCCGTACATCCCATGGTCTGAACGTTCTTGGATTCTTTGCTGGCTGCATCAACGTCCACATTGACGTGGCCTACGCCCCCCGCCATGCCGGAATCCAGCATCTTGATCAGATCGTCAATTGCCATTTTCTCATCCATTGTTGTGTCTCCTCTCATGATTCGCGCAAATCAATTGATTGCAAGTCTTATTTATTCAGGTCGATCTCTATATCGCCGGAGAATACCTTATCCTCTTTGCCCAAAGCGCCGGGGATGATGGTGAAGGTATTGGAGATACCATCCTGTGCATCGTTGAACGGAAGCTTGGATACAGAAGACAGGGAAGCTACCGCACCGTGGGTATCACGTCCGTGCATCGGGTTGGCGCCGGGAGCGAAAGGCTGGCCCTTCTTACGTCCATCAGGGGTATTGCCGGTAGCCTTACCATAGGTAACGTTAGAGGTAATGGTCAGGATGGAAGTGGTAGGAACGCCGTTCCTGTAGGTATGATGTCTTCTGATGGCGGTCATGAACTTATGAACCACATCCTGGGCGATGGAGTCAACACGGTCGTCGTCGTTGCCGTACTTCGGGAAGTCGCCGGTGGTCTTGAAGTCAACGATGATGCCGTCCTCATCACGGATGGGCTCAACCTTGGCATACTTGATGGCGGACAGGGAGTCGGCCACGATGGACAGACCAGCAACGCCGGTAGCGAAGTAACGCTTTACATCTCTGTCATGAAGAGCCATCTCAGCTCTCTCATAGCAGTACTTGTCATGCATGTAGTGGATGATGTTCAGGGTGTTTACATAAACATCAGCCTGCCACTCCAGCATATCCATGAACTTGCTGTAAACATCATCATAGTCCAGAACGTCGCCCACAACAGGACGATACTTGGGACCTACCTGCTTCTTGGTCACTTCATCGATACCGCCGTTCAAAGCGTACAGCAGGCACTTGGCCACATTGGCGCGGGCGCCGAAGAACTGCATCTCTTTGCCGATCACCATGGAGGATACGCAGCATGCGATGCCGTAGTCGTCGCCGTGGGTCACTCTCATCAGATCATCGTTCTCATACTGGATGGAAGAGGTCTGGATGGACATCTTCGCGCAGTATCTCTTCCAGTTCTCAGGAAGTCTGGTGGACCAGAGCACTGTCAGGTTGGGCTCGGGAGAAGGCCCTAAGTTGGTCAGGGTATGCAGATAACGGAAGCTCATCTTGGTTACCATATGACGTCCGTCAACACCTACGCCGCCTAAGGACTCGGTTACCCACACGGGGTCGCCGGCGAAGATCTGGTTGTACTCAGGGGTACGCGCGAACTTGATGCAGCGCAGCTTCATGATGAAGTGGTCAACGAACTCCTGGATCTGCTCCTCGGTGAAGGTGCCGTTCGCCAGGTCTCTCTCTGCATAGATATCAAGGAAGGTGGAAGTACGGCCAAGGCTCATGGCGGCGCCGTTCTGCTCCTTCACCGCGCACAGATATCCGAAGTAAACTGCCTGGATGGCTTCCTGTACATTGGCGGCAGGTCTGCTGATATCGCAGCCATAGGAAGCGGCCATCTGCTTCATCAGCTTCAGGGCGGTCATCTGCTCGGAAAGCTCCTCACGAAGACGGATCACGTCATCGGTCATCACGCGGCCGGTGGAATCCTTCTGATCCTGCTTATCCTCGATCAGCCTGTCAATGCCGTACAGGGCTACACG
>CANQBS010000097.1 GCA_947589075.1 uncultured Acetatifactor sp. | reverse complement strand
TTCAAGTGGAGGTTGGAGAAAGACTAATTTCTACTTGGCCCCCTTAGAAGTGGAAGTTAACTTTTCACTTCACCGAAGAAAAACAGAATATAATATTTTGAGAAACCCCTTGCAAGAGGGGTTTTCTTATGTTATAATCCAAATGTTGTGACCAAAAAACACGCATTTCGATTCGGTGTTGGTGTCCTGACGGACTAGGAGCTTCCAAGCTGCGGGTCTTAAGGGATAAGCGCCGGAGAGTCCCGGATTCTTGACGCGGAATCGGGCGGTACGGAATGCGGAGGAAATTAACCAAAATGGAGGTATTGTTATGAGCGTTATTTCAATGAAACAGCTGTTGGAAGCGGGTGTTCATTTTGGACACCAGACCAGAAGATGGAACCCCAAGATGGCTCCATACATCTTCACAGAGAGGAACGGTATCCACATCATTGACCTGCAGAAGTCTGTGGTTAAGGTGGACGAGGCTTATCGTGCGGTTTCCGAGATCGCATCCCAGGGGGGCACCATCCTTTTCGTAGGAACCAAGAAACAGGCTCAGGATGCTGTAAAGACTGAGGCAGAGCGCTGCGGCATGTATTATGTGAATGAGAGATGGCTGGGCGGCATGCTGACCAACTTCAGGACCATCCGTTCCCGTATCGACAGACTCCGCGCCATTGAGACCATGTCCCAGGACGGAACCTTTGATGTGCTTCCGAAGAAGGAAGTCATCGCCCTGAAGAAGGAATGGGAGAAGCTGGAGAAGAACCTGGGCGGTATCAGAGAGATGACCAGGGTTCCCGACGCTATTTTCGTAGTGGATCCCAAGAAGGAGAGGATCTGCGTGCAGGAGGCCCACAGCCTGGGCATTACCCTGATCGGTATCGGCGATACCAACTGCGATCCTGAGGAGCTGGATTATATCATTCCCGGCAATGATGACGCCATCAGAGCCGTAAAGCTGATCGTTTCCAAGATGGCGGACGCCGTGATCGAGGCGAACCAGGGCGAAGCAGCCGATGTGGCGGAGCAGGAGCAGCAGGGAGAGGTTTCCGAACCCGTTGATATTGAGGAAGTAGCGGCGCAGGAAGACGCTGAATAATAGATTCAGACACAAAAAGGAGAATTAACATGGCTATTACAGCAGCAATGGTAAAGGAACTGCGCGAGATGACCGGCGCAGGTATGATGGATTGTAAGAAGGCTCTGAGCGAGACCGACGGCAATATGGACGAGGCTGTGGAGTATCTGAGAAAGCACGGACAGGCAAAGGCTGAGAAGAAGGCCGGAAGGATTGCGGCAGAAGGACTTTGCCGTATCGCATGTAAGGATGAGAAGACCGCAGCGGTGGTGGAAGTGAATTCCGAGACTGACTTTGTGGCGAAGAATGAAGATTTCCAGAAATACGTGGAAGCGGTGGCAGCCCAGGCAGTGAATTCTGATGCGGCGGACATCGATGCTTTCCTGGCGGAGCCTTGGGCAGAGGATGCTTCCAAGACCGTGAAGGATGCTCTGGTAGATAAGATCGCTGTCATCGGAGAAAACCTGAACATCAGAAGATTTGCAAAGGTAACGGCTGCAGACGGCTTTGTAGCTACCTATGTACACGGCGGCGGCAGGATCGGCGTTATCGTGGAGGCAGCCTCCGATGTGGTAAATGATGCAGTGAAGGAAGCCATGACCAATATCGCCATGCAGGTTGCAGCTTTAAGCCCCAAGTATGTTGCTACTACCGACGTATCCGAGGAATATAAGGCGCATGAGAGAGAGATCATTGCAGCCCAGGTGGAGCAGGATCCCAAGATGGCAGGCAAGCCCGAGAAGGTGATCGCTGGCGCCGTAGAAGGCCGTTTGAACAAGGAGCTGAAGGAAGTTTGTCTGTTGGAGCAGGTTTATGTAAGGGCTGAGGACGGCAAGCAGACCGTTGCCCAGTATATCGCTCAGGTTGGCAAGGAAAACGGCGCGAACTTAGGCGTAAAGAGCTTTGTACGTTTCGAGACCGGCGAAGGTATCGAGAAGAAGAACGAGAACTTTGCGGAAGAAGTAGCGAAGCAGATGGGAATGTAATCTCATAACGTAAAGCGAATGAAGTCCCCTGAAAATCCTGAATATAACGGGTATTTTCAGGGGATTTTTGTGTTTTGGAGGGGCGGAAAAAACAACTGATGCGGCCAGAGTCGCTGGGGTTATGAGACGGAAGATCATGCCGGATGGCAGTATTGCGGCGGAGACCCTGTCCAAGGGGTATCATTACGTGGAAATCGCATTAAATGAGGTTCCTATGTTCATCACAGAAAGGGTAAAGCTGTTCAGCTGGCCAAGCCGACGGAAACCGTTGAAGGAATCGCCTGGAATGATCTGGAGATTTTGGGATATAAGGGAGCCGATTATAAGCTTTATAAAGACTGACCGATTGAGAACCCTGATGATTTATTACATTTATAACAATTTAGATTTTTACTTTTGGGCGTGACAGAAAATCTTAATTTTGATAAGGGGTTGCCGCTTTTGCAAATGAAATTTGCGAAGCAACAGTTTCTTCCGTTTTTTTGTTGGAAATTGTTGCATGTTTTATACGGAATGGATTATAATATAAGAAAAGAAAGCGGTGAATTATGAAAGTATATTTGGATAATTGCTGTTATAACAGGCCCTATGATGACCAGACTCAGATAAGGATACATTTAGAGACAGAGGCTAAATTATATATTCAGGAGATGATAAAACTTGGCAAAGTTGATCTTGTAACATCATATATATTAGAATATGAGAACAGCAAAAATCGGTTTTCCCACAAGAAACAAGCAATTTCAGATTTTATGAATGCTTATGAATCATATTATGTAGGGGCAGAACGCGCAGAGGAAGCCGTGAATATAGCAGAGGACATTACCCTAACAGGTGTAAAAAACATGGATGCACTCCATGTAGCCTGTGCTGTTTTAGCGGAATGCGATTATTTTGTTACTACGGATGACAGACTATTGAAATATCAGACGGACAAAATACAGATCGTGGCACCGGAGGAATTTATCAGAAGAATGGAGGCGATCGATAAATGAATAACGCCGTGGAACTCCTAGATACCGGATTCGCATATTTGGTTGAAAAGCTTGGGATCGTTGATGCGGAACGTTTTGTAGCTATGATCAAGGGAGATAGTTTTGATTATACTATTTGGCGGAGAGAATATTTTGACAAAATGGACTTGACACGGATCAATACAGAAGCTGTCGCATATGCCCAGAAGCATCCGCATACAGGAAAAGGAGCCAAGGTTTAGGGCGGCAAGAGAGGTAAAGATTTTGTGTAACAGTTCAGCCAGTCGCCTGATTTGATGGAAAATCGTGCTTGCACGAATTTTCCATCATGTCTGGCGACTGAGGGAGCGCCATTTTATGAGCAAAGGGAGTCGCGAAGCGACGGAAAGCGCGTAGCGCGGCTTTGCGAATGGCGCGGCTGAACTGTTACGATTTTGTACCAATCTGACTGACTTTTCCTGAAATTTCTTCTTGACAGGAAGGCGGCGCCGCATTATAATGAAGAAAATTTAATACATTAAACCGTTGACGCGGAGATAACGGCAATGATGCCTTTACAGAGAGTCCGGGATGCTGAGAGCCGGATGGGAAACAAGTTGTCAAATGGACCGCTGAGGGCGCAGTCAAATGTGAAGCTTCACAGAGTATTCTGCGACGTTGGAGGCAGACGTAATTTGCCGGGGATATAAAAACAGCACGCAAGCATGCCATGGACGATATGGCAGGGGCAGTACGCAAACATGCATCAGACATGTGGGCAGTACGTCACAGGCAGCATGGCGAGATAAAATGGCTGGTTCAGTATCCTGCTGAGGGCACGGGGATTCCCGTGAATGCAAGGTGGCACCGCGGATAAGATTTTATTCGTCCTTGACAGAGCTTTTTCTGTCAGGGGCTTTTTTTTGTACAGCTTTGGGAGTTATTGAAAGATGATGGTCTGGAGTTTTTGGAAGACGAAGATCTGGAGCTTTTGAAAGATGACGGTTTAGAGTTTTTGGAAGATGAAGGTCTGGAAGTTTTTTGAAAAATAAAGGTCTGGAGGCGTGGAAAATGATGAAGTTTTTACCGGATTTAGGGGAAGCAGAGCGGATCGCTGCCACGGGAAAGTACAAAGTTCTGCCGGTGAGCTGCGAGATCCTGTCGGATTTTATTACCCCCATTGAAGCCATGAGGGTGTTAAAAAACGTATCCACCCATTGCTATCTGCTGGAATCTGCTGTGGCGAACGATCAGTGGGGGAGATATACTTTTCTGGGGTATGATCCGAAGCTGGAGATCAACTGTGTGGACGGAAGGATGAGGATAGGAACCGTCAGCTTTCAGACGGATGACCCTTCCGGGTACCTCCGTCAGATCCTGGCGGAGTACAAAAGCCCCCATTTTGACTATCTACCTTCCTTTACCGGCGGTCTGGTGGGATATTTTTCCTATGATTATCTGGGCTACAGCGAGCCCTCTGTAAAATGCAGGGTGGAGGATACGGAAGCCTTTCAGGATGTGGATCTGATGCTTTTTGACAAGGTCATCGCTTTTGATAATATCCGTCAGAAGATCATTCTGATCGCCAATATGTCCTTAAAAGAGCCGGAAACAGGCTATAATAAGGCAGTGATGGAGCTTACCCAGATGGCGGAGCTTTTAAAGAACGGAGAGCGCAGAAAGGAACCCGGAGGACGGCTCCTGGGGGAGGTTACCCCGCTGTTTGATAAGGAAACCTTCTGCCGGATGGTGGAGAGGGCAAAATATCATATACGGGAGGGGGATATCTTCCAGATCGTGCTTTCCAATCGGTTGTCGGCTCCCTTTGAGGGCAGCCTGTTCAACACCTACCGGATGCTGCGCACCATCAATCCGTCTCCTTACATGTTTTATTTTTCCGGGACGGACGTGGAAGTGGCAGGGGCTTCCCCGGAGACCCTTGTGAAGCTGGAAAACGGCGTGCTGCATACCTTTCCTTTGGCAGGCACCCGCCCCAGGGGAAAGACCAGGGAGGAGGACGAGGCCCTGGAAAGAGAGCTTCTTTCCGATGAAAAGGAGCTGGCGGAGCATAATATGCTGGTGGATCTGGGAAGAAACGACCTGGGGAAGATCAGCAGGTTCGGCACCGTGCAGGTGGAAAAGCTGCATTCCATCGAGCGTTATTCCCATGTGATGCATATCGGTTCCACTGTCCGGGGAGAGATCCGGGAGGATTTCGACGCCTTAGACGCCATCGAAGCGGTGCTGCCCGCCGGAACCCTTTCCGGGGCACCGAAGATCCGTGCCTGTCAGCTGATCGGAGAGCTGGAAAACAATAAGCGGGGGATCTATGGCGGCGCCATCGGTTACATTGACTTTACCGGCAACATGGATACCTGTATCGCTATCCGCATCGCCTATAAGAAAAACGGCAAGGTGTTTGTCAGAAGCGGGGCGGGGATCGTGGCGGATTCCGTTCCGGAAAAGGAATTTGAGGAATGCCTGAATAAGGCGAGGGCCTCTCTGAACGCTTTAATGCTGGCGCAGGAGGTGTGAACATGGTTTTATTGATAGACAATTATGACAGCTTTTCCTATAACCTGTATCAGCTGGTGGGAGAAATCATCCAGGAAGCGGAGTTTGAGCGCGGGCAGGCAGGAGAGGAGGATCCCGGGATCCGGGTGATCCGGAACGATGAAATGACAGTTGAGGACATCAGAGCCCTTGCCCCGGACCGCATCATTCTCTCTCCGGGACCGGGAAGGCCGGAGGATGCCGGGGTGTGCATGGATGTGATAAAAAAACTTGGCAGCAGGATCCCCATATTGGGGGTCTGCCTCGGTCACCAGGCCATATGCGCTGCCTTTGGGGCCACCGTCACCTATGCAAAGAGACTGATGCACGGAAAGCAGTCTGCGGTTCGATTCGACCTTTCCAGTCCGCTTTTTAAGGGCTGCCCGAAGGAGGCTCTCGTGGCCAGATATCATTCCCTGGCCGCGGATGAGAGTACCCTCCCGGAAGAATTGAAGGTCACGGCCCGCACACAAGACGGGGAAGTGATGGCTGTGCAGCATGAAAAATATCCGATCTATGGTGTTCAATTTCATCCGGAATCCATTATGACTCCGGATGGAAAAACAATATTAAAAAATTTTTTAAAGGAGATGTGAGTTATGATCAAAGAAGCCATCGAAAAAATTGTCAATAAGCAGGATCTTACCTATGACGAGGCTTATGCTGTCATGAATGAGATCATGAGCGGGGAGACCACCCCTACCCAGAATGCGGCGTTCCTTTCCGCTCTTTCCACCAAAAGCGCCAGGGCGGAGACCACGGACGAGATCGCAGGCTGTGCCGCTGCCATGAGGGATCACGCTACGAAGGTGGATTCCGGCATGGAGCTGTTTGAGATCGTAGGTACCGGAGGAGACAATGCCCAGAGCTTCAATATTTCAACCACCTCTGCCCTGGTCGCGGCGGCGGGAGGCATGAAGGTGGCGAAGCACGGCAACCGGGCGGCATCCTCAAAATGCGGAACGGCGGATTGCCTGGAGGCTTTGGGGGTGAACATCCAGCAGAGCCCTGAGAAGTGCATCGAGCTTTTAAACGAGGTGGGTATGTGCTTCTTTTTCGCCCAGAAATACCATGCTTCCATGAAATATGTGGGAGCCATCCGCAAGGAGCTGGGTTTCCGCACTGTGTTCAATATCCTGGGACCCCTGACCAATCCCGGATCTCCTGCCATGCAGCTTCTGGGGGTATATGACGAATATCTGGTACAGCCCCTGGCGCAGGTTCTCATCAACCTAGGCGTAAAACGGGGTATGGTGGTATATGGACAGGATAAGCTGGATGAGATTTCCATGAGCTCCCCTACCGCCGTCTGTGAATTTAAGGATGGATGGATGAAGAACTACGTTATTGCGCCGGAGGATTTCGGGCTGACCCGCTGCTCCAAGGAGGAACTGGTGGGAGGTACGCCGGAGGAAAACGCTAAGATCACCCTGGATATTTTAAAGGGAGAAAAAGGCCCCAAGCGGGATGCGGTGCTGATGAACGCAGGAGCCGCTTTGTACATCGGCGGCAGGGCGGAGAGCATGAAGGAGGGTATCCGTCTGGCGGCAGAGCTGATCGACTCCGGCGCAGCCCTCGCCACGTTAAATAAGCTGGTGGAGGTCAGCAACCGCTAAAGGAAGTGGAGTTGTACAAAGCTGGGGAGGGGATATTCTTACCCGGCGGGCTTTTCTGTTATGAGGAAGATCGCGGAGAAAAAAGAAGCAGGGAAGAGAAGTAAAGCAAAGGATCAGAAAAAAGAAGCAGGGAAGAGAAGTAAAGCAAAGGATCAGAGAAAAGAAGCAGAGAGGAAAGAGTGAAAGAAAGTGGAAGAGGCAATGCAGGATATCAGACTGGAGAATGGTCAGCTCAAGGGCTGTGAAACGACGATTCTTGACCGTCTTGCGGCATATGCGGGAGAGAGGGTAAAGCAGGCAAAAGAAGTAAAGCCTCTGGCTTTGGTCAGGGAGCAGGCTCTGCAGATGCCGAAAGGAGGCTTTGCCTTTGAGAAGGCTCTGAAAGGACCGGAGCTTTCCTTTATCTGCGAGTGTAAGAAGGCGTCCCCCTCTAAGGGGCTGATCGCGCCGGACTTTCCTTATCTGCAGATCGCCAGGGAGTATGAAGCGGCGGGGGCCGATTGTATCTCTGTGCTGACGGAGCCGAAATGGTTTCTGGGAAGGGATGAATACCTGAAACAGATTGCGGAGGCGGTATCCATCCCCTGTCTGCGGAAGGATTTTACGGTGGATGAATATATGATCTATGAGGCAAAGCTTCTGGGAGCCTCGGCGGTGCTGCTGATCTGCGCCATCCTGGAGAACGATCAGATGAAAGAGTATCTGGGAATCTGCGATGAGCTGGGGCTTTCCGCCTTGGTGGAAGCCCACGATGAAGAGGAGGTCAGGATGGCTCTGGATGCCGGGGCGAGGATCATCGGCGTGAACAACCGGAATCTGAAAGATTTTTCCGTGGATACGGACAACAGCCGTAAGATGCGGAATCTGATTCCGGAGGGTATCCTCTTCGTCTCCGAAAGCGGGGTACGAAATTCTGAGGATGTGACCGCTCTCAGGGAAATCGGGGCGGATGCGGTGCTGATCGGGGAAACCCTGATGAGGGCGCCGGATAAGAAAAAGAAGCTTCAGGAATTGCGGGGTGCGATATGACAGGAGCGGAGCGGAATGGAACCGGACCTGCCGGAACCAAAATCAAAATATGCGGCCTTTCCCGTCCCTGCGACATAGAGACCGTGAACGCCCTGAGAGCCGGAAAAGCCGGACCGGACTATATCGGGTTTGTGTTCGTTGACTGGAGCAGTCGCTGCATTTCCGTGGAAACGGCAAAGGAGCTAAAGAAGCTGCTTGATCCCGGCTGTAAGGCGGTGGGAGTCTTTGTGGATGAAAAGGCGGAGGTTGTCATCGGGCTTTTAAAAAGCGGGCTCATTGATCTCGTCCAGCTGCAGGGCAGGGAAGATGAGGACTATATCGGGCGGGTAAGGCTGCTTACAGGAAAGCCTGTTATCAAAGCTTTTTCCATCAAAACGAAGGAGGATATCCTGGCGGCAGAGTCAAGCAGCGCGGATTATGTGCTTTTAGACAGCGGGAAGGGCGGCCTGGGAAGCTCCTTTGACTGGAGGCTGATCCAGGATCTGAAACGGCCGTATTTTCTTGCAGGAGGCCTGACCCCCCAGAATGTGGGGGAGGCGATCGCTTCCCTGCATCCTTATGCGGTGGATGTCAGCTCAGGAGTGGAAACGGATCATGTGAAGGACAGGGCGAAAATGTCCGCATTCGTGAAGGCGGTCCGGGAAGCGGACGCGGACGGCACCGCAGAATTAGAGAATGGAAATGCCGCAGGAACAAAAGGTGCGGACAGAAAGGAAGAAGAATTATGACGAATGCAAAGGGGCGCTTCGGCATTCATGGCGGGCAGTATATACCGGAGACACTGATGAACGCCGTGATCGAGCTGGAGGAGGCCTATAACCATTATAAAGACGATCCGGAGTTCAACCGGGAGCTCACAGAGCTTCTCAATGAATATGCGGGCAGACCTTCCAGGCTCTATTTTGCAGAAAAAATGACAAAGGATCTGGGCGGTGCCAAAATCTACCTGAAACGGGAGGATCTGAACCATACAGGCGCACATAAGATCAATAACGTGCTGGGGCAGGCGCTGTTAGCGAAGAAGATGGGAAAAACCAGGCTCATTGCGGAAACCGGGGCAGGGCAGCATGGGGTGGCCACGGCCACGGCGGCGGCTCTTATGGGAATGGAATGCGTCGTTTTCATGGGGGAGGAGGATACCGTCAGACAGGCACTTAATGTATACCGGATGCGCCTGCTGGGGGCGGAGGTGGTTCCGGTAAAGACCGGGACAGCCACCCTGAAGGATGCCGTTTCCGAGGCTATGAGGGAATGGACCTCCCGGATCAGCGATACCCATTACTGCCTGGGTTCCGTTATGGGGCCTCATCCTTTTCCAACCATTGTACGGGATTTTCAGGCGGTGATCTCCAAAGAGATCAGGGAGCAGATGCTTCAAAAGGAAGGCAGGCTTCCGGATGTGGTGATGGCCTGCGTGGGGGGCGGCTCCAACGCCATCGGAAGTTTTTATCATTTTATTCCGGAAAAAGAGGTGAGGCTGATCGGTTGTGAGGCGGCAGGCAGGGGAATCGATACCTTTGAAACCGCCGCCACCATAAACACCGGCAGACTGGGGATTTTCCACGGCATGAAGTCTTATTTCTGCCAGGATGAATACGGTCAGATCGCCCCTGTATATTCCATTTCCGCAGGCCTGGATTATCCCGGCATCGGTCCCGAGCACGCCTATCTCCATGATATCGGCAGGGCGGAATATGTTCCGGTTACGGATGAAGAAGCGGTCTGTGCCTTTGAATACCTGGCGAAGACGGAGGGCATCATTCCTGCCATAGAATCTGCCCATGCCGTGGCCCACGCCATGAAGATAGCGCCGCAGATGGACAGGGATAAGCTGATCGTCATCACCATCTCCGGAAGGGGAGACAAGGACTGCGCGGCCATCGCCCGCTACAGAGGGGAGGATATCCATGAGTAGAATCAAAGATGCTTTTGAACAGGGAAAGGCGTTTATCGCCTTTGTGACCTGCGGCGATCCGGATCTTGCGGTAACGGCGGAAGTGGTCCGGGCAGCGGTGGAGAACGGGGCGGATCTTATCGAGCTTGGAATCCCCTTCTCCGACCCAACGGCGGAGGGACCGGTGATCCAGGGAGCCAATCTCAGGGCGCTTACCGGAGGCGTGACGACGGATCGGATCTTTCAGTTCGTAAGAGAGCTGCGCTCTGACGTAAAGGTTCCCCTGGTATTCATGACCTACGCCAACGTGGTATTTTCCTACGGGGCGGAGAGATTCATTTCCACCTGCCGGGAGATCGGGATCGACGGGCTGATCCTGCCGGATCTTCCCTTCGAGGAAAAGGAGGAATTCCTGCCCTGCTGCCATCAGTACGGCGTAGATCTGATTTCCCTGATCGCTCCCACTTCGGAAAACCGGATCGCAAAGATCGCCAGGGAAGCGGAAGGCTTTGTTTACATTGTTTCCAGCCTGGGAGTGACCGGCATGAGAAGCGAGATCAAAACGGATCTGGCCTCTATTGTCCGGGCAGTCCGTGAAAATACAAAGATCCCCTGCGCTATCGGTTT
>CANQBS010000096.1 GCA_947589075.1 uncultured Acetatifactor sp. | reverse complement strand
GGGAAAAATTACAAGATGCCAACTTTTGCAAGGAGTTAAAAATAGATGATAAAAATACTGTTTGTCTGCCACGGCAATATCTGCCGCTCCCCCATGGCCGAGTTCCTTTTTAAGGACATGGTTTCCAAAGCCGGTCTGGCTTCCCATTTCACCATTTCCTCCGCCGCTACCAGCACGGAGGAGATCTGGAATGGCGTCGGCAATCCGGTCTACCCGCCTGCCAGGGCCAAGCTTGCCGCCCACGGCATCAGCTGCGCCGGGAAGCGGGCGCGCCAGATGACCAGACAGGATTATACGGAATATGATTACCTCATCGGCATGGATACCTGGAATATCCGCAACATGACCCGCATTGCGGGGGGAGATCCCCAGCATAAGATCTTCCGCCTGCTGGATCTGACCCTTCACCCCCGGGACATCGCGGATCCCTGGTACACCGGGGATTTCGATGAAACCTACGATGACCTTATAGAAGGGTGTGAAGCCCTGTTAAAAAAGCTGGAAGAAAGATATGAAAAACCCTGAAAACCCCTGAAAACCCCTGAAAATCCCCGGAAAAATGTTCCCTAAAAATCACGCAGGAGTGGTAAGAGCATGAAGGAATTGCCGACCGTTATTTTTGACCTGGACGGGACTTTGATCGATACGGAAAAATATTACCGCATTTTCTGGCCGAAGGCTCTTGCCCATTTTGGCTGTCATTTGACGGATGAACAGGCTTTATCTTTGAGAAGCCTCGGTCGTCCCTTTGCACCTGCCAAATTTCGGGAATGGTTTGGACCCGGTCTGGATTATGAGGCGGTTCGCGCTTACAGAAAACAGATCATGGAGTCGTACCTGGAAAAGGTCGGGATTGACTTAAAGCCCGGCGCCCTGGAGCTGTTATCCTGGATGAAGGGCTGCGGGGATGACGGGATTCCGGGAATCGGCTGCGACGACAGCAAACAGGAAGCCCCGGAAATCGGCTGCGGCCGACAGAAATTTCAGACTGCCATTGCCACTGCCACGGACAGAGCCCGGGCGGAGAAATATCTTGCCGGGCTGGGACTGCTTCCCTTTTTCGACCGGGTGGTTTGTGCGACCCAGGTGAAAGAAGGTAAACCTGCTCCCGATATCTATCTTTTTGCCTGCAGGGAGCTGGGGAAAAGGCCGGAGGACTGCTTTGCGGTGGAAGATTCTCCCAATGGGATCCTTTCAGCATATCGGGCAGGCTGCAAGGTGATCATGGTGCCGGATCAGACCGAGCCGGATGAAGAATTGTCCCGGCTGCTTTATGCCCGGCTGGATAACCTGGCGGACTTGATTCCATTCTTCTCAGAGAAAGGCTTTTGAATTATTCTCAAACATTTTTTAATTTTGAGAACGGCTTTTTAAATAACAGAAAACGGCTTTTAAATAACAGAAAACGGCTTTTTTAATAAAGGAAAACAGCTTTTAAATGCCAGAAAAAGGCTGCTGTATATTTCAGGAAAGTTGGTAATCGCTATGATACAGTTTGATCAGGAGAAATGGAAATGGTGGACGGACACCATGGAATATGTGAGGGTCGTGCCCGGTACGGTGTACGAGAATCAGCTTTACGAACTTTTAAAGAAAAATTATAAGGCATCCGTCGGCGCGGATCTGCCTGTCCGTACTCAGCGGGAAACGGTGGATTACCTGAACCGGAATAATCCTTTGAATCAGCGGGGCTGTTATCTGAAGGTGGATACTGTGACAGGGGGGATCTACACGATTCCCAGCCAGCGTGTCAGCCTGGACGAGATGCTTTATACTGCCAATCCGGATTACATATATAACCCGTATCTCTATCAGTCGGAGCTTCCTTTGGATGCCCTTCCTGCGGGAATTACTTTTTCCCAGTTGAAGGAACAAAAGGAACTGTTCGGGGAAGTGTTCCTCCTGGAGCCCTCTTCCATGGAGCTTTCTGTCAATTTGGAAGCTTTGCGCAGCCATGGGATTTATGCGTTTCAATCTTTTTATCTGGAGGAAATCGCGCGGTATTATCTGGAGGACCCGGATCTGACCAGAGAGCAGAAAGGGCGTTTTCACTTTGGAGAGATCAAGGCATCCCAGATGGTTTTTCTTGGAGAGACCAGGCTGGCTTTTGAGATAGACCAGAGAATGTCCCCTTCTCTCAATAAGGGGGCCTGCTTCAGTGAAGCCACATTTTGCGGTCCGGTATATGCGTATAATCTTACCTTTGCCTTTCATTCCCTGCGGGATGATATCTGGGATAATTACAGCAGCAATAAGGTGGATTTTCGGAATGTCCGGTTTTTTGACAGAGTGTCTTTTCGGGATATCCGTTTTATGGGGGACATTCTGGATATGGAGATTACCTTCGAGGATGCGCGGCTTCAGAATGAAATGGAATTTATCAATGTGGACTTTGGGCGCGCTGCGGCGAATTTCTTCCAGATCGTGGCGGGGGATTATGTGGACCATATTCAGGAAAAGCCGGATACAGACAAAGGGATCAGAAGAATCAGGCTGGTCAATATTGAAATCTCCGGGGATTCCCGAATCGATTTTTCGGATGCGGAAATGGAGAATACCGAGATCATACTGGAAAATATTCAGGCGCTGCCCCAGACCAGGCTTTGTCTCGCTCCCATGCGCATTTATCAGAAAGGGGTATTGGGTGAGGAAATCTGTCCTCACAATTATCTTTTGATCCGGAACTGCGAGATCCAGCAAACTCTTACCATAGGCAATGTGTCAGAGCTGTCCTTCCGGGATTCCCGTAATTTCAGTAAGATCGTACAGGCTCAGAACTGGGGAAGTATGCCTGCGGAAAAACCGTACCGCAGCACCAGCAGAGGCTTAGGAGGAACCGTGATTTCCAATCCTATTCTGAGGGCAGTTTACAACAATCACCATACCGGGGGATCGGAAAATGCCCTGAACAAGCTGAATTACTCCAAAGCCAAGGATTTCATCATGTTAAAAGAAAATTTTTGCTCCGCAGGCATGTACGATGAAGAGGATGAAGCCTTTATTTTATATATGGAATTTAAACCATATATCAACTCCACCCTGCGCCGCAGGAAGCGTCCCGGGAAAAGGGCGCCTTATAAGGATGCCTGGACCAATTTTTTGTATAAATGCCTGTATGCAACCGGAAAATATGGGATTTCGCCGGGAAGGGTGATAACCGCGTTAATGGTGATGGTGTTTCTCTTCGGCTTCCTTTATTTCGGGGCATCCTGCATCCAGGGGGTGGATGCCTTCAGCATTGGAGGAACGCTGGAAGGCGTCTGGGATTATACCAATGAGGCGCTGCATCAGCAAATTATCCAGGGGCCATCTTTCATGAAACTGCTGGTTTCCTTCCTGTACAGCCTGGAAGGAGTAATTCCTTTCGTGTCCCAGTTTGAACCCATCAGCCTTTTTGTGTGCATTGCAACGGCTCTGGAAAATGCCCTGGGATCCTTCCTGGTGGGATATTTTTCCGTCGCTGTCGTCCGTAAAACCCTGCGGTAAGTATTTTCCCGGTTTGAATCGTGCCCGTATGCAGGACAGGTTTCAAAAAAGAGGTTCAAAAAAGAAAAGGTTTCGAATAAAAAGAGAAGGAGAAGAGAAGGAGAAAAGAAATGTATACATTACGGAATATTACGGAGGCGGACGCCCCGGTGCTGCGTTATCTGGCAAAAAGGTGCTACCCTTTGGATGTGCATACGCAGTATACTTACTGGGTGGTGGCCAAATATTACGGAGAAGGGGGATTTATCCTGGAAAAAGATGGAGAGCCTGTGGGGTATCTGATGACGGTGGACGCCAGGAAGGCGCTGTTTGTCTGGCAGATCGGCATCCTGCCTGCCCACCGGGGAAAGGGTCTGTCCCAGATGCTCATACACGAGACTGCGGAGTATGCTAAAAGCATGGGAAAAAATCTGGAGGTCACCATCGCAGAGGAGAATCTGGCCAGCTTCAGCGCTTTTCAGAGATACTGTGAAAGGCATGGAATGCTTATGGAAAAAGCGGAACTGGTGGAGGTCAGGGATCTGGACGATCCGGACTTTCAGGAGAAGGAAGTTCGTTATATCTTATCCTTGCATTTTTAGATGTCGTGTGATATTCTTTTAACGAAAACAGGGCATCGGGATTGCCGCTGCAGAAGATCGGCGCTGCGGGCTTTTTGTTGGCAGCAGTCTGTTTCAGAATAAGAATATGAGAAGGAAGGATATTGAGATGCACAAGAGTTTTGATGCGATCATTTCAAAAGTTAAGGAGTGCGGGATGAAGACCGTTTCTGTTTCCGTGGCGCAGGATGAGGCTGTGCTGGAAGCTGTGAAGGAAGCGAAGAAGCGGGGAATTGCCAATGCGATCCTGGTAGGGGATGCGGCGAAGATCAAGGACATTGCCGCTTCTATCGATATGGATCTTGGAGATTTCGAGATCATTGACGAGCCGGATATGATCCAGGCTTCCTTAAAGGCCGTGAAGCTGGCCCATGAGGGGAAGGCCGATATGTATATGAAGGGCATCATCGACACCAAGAATTTCTTAAAGAGCGTACTGGACAAGGAAGTGGGCCTGCGTACCGGCGGCGTGCTGTCTCATGTGGCAGTGTTTGAGGTGCCGGGCATCGACCGTCTGTTATTCCTTACCGACGTGGCGTTTATGACCTACCCTACCCTGGAGGACAAGGTTCATATCATCAACAACACCGTTCCCGTCTGCCGTGCCTGCGGCGTGGATACCCCCAAGGTAGCTCCTCTGGCAGCGGTGGAAGTGGTGAATCCCAAGATGGCTGTGACTGTGGAAGCGGCGGAGCTCACGAAGATGAACGAAGAAGGTCAGATCACAGGCTGTGTGGTGGACGGTCCTCTGTCCCTGGATCTTGCCATCGATCCGGAGGCGGCTAAGCATAAGGGTGCGTTGAACCGTAAGATCCAGGGGGATGCGGACGTCCTTCTTTTCCCGGACATCGATGCGGGCAACCAGGTTTACAAGGCTATGGTACATATGATTCCCAATGTGAAAAACGGGTGTATCCTGGCAGGCACCAAGGTTCCTGTGATCTTAACCAGCCGTTCCGACACCTTTGAGACCAAGCTCAATTCCATCGCACTGGCAGCAGTGGTGGCGGAGGAAATGAAGAAAAACGCTTAATATATGGCATGTTAAAGGACGTTAAAGATTGCGGGAAGAGCATGAAAGCCAGAAAAAGGTTCGTGAAACATGAACTTAATGTAAGCAAAGCATGAGAAGAAAAACATTAGAAAGAAGGAATCAGTATGGCAATCAAAAGTCTGATCATCAATCCGGGTTCCACCTCCACCAAGATCGGTGTATTTGAGGATGAGACCCTGTTATTTGAAGAGACCTTAAGACATTCCACGGAGGAGATCGGTCAGTTCGCTTCCATCGTGGATCAGCAGGATTTCCGCAAGAAGATCATCACCGATCTTCTGGAGTCCAAGCAGTTTGACATCAAATCTTTAAACGTGGTGGTAGGCCGCGGCGGTATGCTGAAGCCCATCCCCGGCGGCACCTACGCTGTAACGGATGAGTTGCTGAACGATCTGAAGATCGGGGTGCAGGGACAGCACGCTTCCAACCTGGGCGGGATTCTGGCCAGGGAAATCGGGGATTCTATCGGAGTTCCTTCCTATATCGTAGACCCTGTGGTGGTGGATGAGCTCATGCCCATCGCCAGATATTCCGGGGTTCCGGAGCTGCCCCGTACCAGCGTGTTCCACGCCCTGAACCAGAAGGCGGTGGCCAAGAGATATGCGAGAGAGATTGGTAAGCCCTATGAATCCTTACGCCTGATCGTGGTTCATATGGGAGGCGGCGTGTCCGTAGGCGCCCATGAATACGGCAAAGTGGTGGATGTGTTCAACGCCCTGGACGGGGACGGCGCCTTTTCACCGGAGAGAGCCGGGGCGGTTCCCAGCGGCGCGCTGATCAAGATGTGTTTTTCCGGAAAATATACGGAGAAGGAAGTCTACAGCAAGGTGGTGGGCAAGGGAGGCTTCAACGCTTATCTTGGCACCAACGATATGCGGGAAGTGACGAAGATGGCGAATGAAGGAAATGAAAAAGCCATCGAATCCAAGGCTGCCTTTATTCTCCAGGTGTGCAAGGACATCGGTTCCATGGCCTGTGTCCTGAACGGCAAGGTGGATCAGATCATCGTCACCGGCGGCATCGCTTACGGCGCGGACGTGATCGCCGCTATGAAGGAGAGGGCGGAGTGGATTGCACCCTTTACCGTATATCCCGGGGAGGATGAGCTCCTTGCCCTGGCTCAGGGCGCTCTCCGTGTGTTAAAGGGAGAAGAAGAGGTCTGCCAGTATTAAGGAAAAAAGATAAGCCCTGTGCAGCATTGCGGGAAGGGGCGGGAAATCTTGCCAGGCGGGAACTCTGCCGACAGGAATCTTGCCAAACAGTAACTCTGTCGCGGTTCTTTCGGACGGCGAAGAGTTGTCCTGCCCTCCGCAATGCAGCATGGGGCTGTTGTCGAATTACAAGCTGTAGAATGATTAGATGTAGAATGATAAAATGTAGAATGATAAGCTGTGGAATTGTGATTTAAGGCTGGAGTTATCATGTTGAAACAGAAATGGAATATGTGGCATAGTGTGTCGCCCATGAAATTGCTTTTGGGGGGATATTGCCTGATCATCCTGGCGGGCACCCTGCTTTTAAGCCTTCCCTTCGCCACAAGGGGACCGGGGGGAACCGGCGTTACGGACTGTTTTTTTACCGCCACCTCCGCCACCTGCGTCACCGGGCTGATCCGTTTTGATACGGCCACCCATTGGACCCTGTTCGGTCAGCTGGTCATTTTGTCGATGATTCAGATCGGCGGCGTGGGCTTTATGACCATCGCCATTGTGGTGATGGCTTTTACCAAGCAGAAAATCGGTTTAAACCAACGTATCATCATGCAGAATTCCATTTCCGCCCCCCAGATCGGCGGAATTGTCAGGATGTCCAGGTTTATCGTGCTGGGGACTCTTGCGGTAGAAGCGGCGGGGGCGGTTTTGCTCTGCGCGGATTTCATCCCCAGATTTGGCCTGGAAAAGGGGATTTATTATTCCTTTTTCCATTCCATTTCCGCCTTTTGCAATGCGGGCTTCGACCTGATGGGTTCGGAAACCGGGCCTTTTTCTTCCCTGACGGGCTTGGAAGGGGACTGGTATGTCAATACCATAATCATGCTTTTGATTTTCCTGGGAGGCCTGGGCTTCTTTGTCTGGTATGACATGCTGGTAAAAAAAATGCATTTTCGGAAACTGAATCTTCAGAGCAAGCTGGTCCTTTTCATCAGCGTCGCTCTGGTGGTCCTGGGGGCTGTGGTTCTGTTTATCCTGGAAAACGGACAGGAAATGTTTGCAGGGATGAGTCTGAGCGAAAAAATAGCCGGCAGCCTGTTCCAGTCCGTATCTGCCAGGACCGCGGGCTTTAACACCGCGGATCTGAGCATCATGACGGAAAGCGGAAAGTTTGTGATGATCCTGTTGATGATCATTGGCGGTTCCACCGGTTCCACCGCAGGCGGTATCAAGACCACCACCTTTGTAGTGCTGTGCCTCAGTATTTTTACCACATTCGGCCGGAAGAAAAATGTAGAAGTCTTCGGCAGGCGGATGGAGGAGGGCATCACCAGGACAGCCTCCTGTGTATTTATGACGTACCTGCTTCTTACCACCAGCTCTGCGGTGGTGGTTTCCGCAGTGGAAGGGATTCCCATGCTTACGGCGCTGTTTGAGACCGTGTCCGCCATGGCTACCGTGGGCCTGTCCTTCGGGGTTACCCCTACGGTGTCCATGTTTACCAAGCTCCTGCTGGCTTTCCTGATGCTCTGCGGGAGGGTGGGCTCCCTTACCATGCTGCTGGCTTTTTCTTCGGAAAAAAGGGTGACCAATTCCAGACTGCCGCTGGATAAGGTGCAGGTGGGATAGATGGCACCACTGTCGCGCAAGCGCTCCGGAATGGAGATTAGTGTACAAGAAACTCGGTTTACGCGAGGAGGGTTATAAACTTATGAAAAGAAAATCGATTTTGATCATTGGCCTGGGAAGGTTTGGCCGTCACATGGCCCAGACTTTTATTGAGAACGGTCATGAGGTCATGGCCATCGACCAGGATGAGGATCGGGCGGACGACGCGGTGGGCTTTATCCAGCAGATCCTCATCGGGGACGCCACGGACGAGCGCTTTATGGAAAGCCTGGGAATCCGCAATTTTGACTTGGCGGTTATCGCTATCGGGGAGAATTTCCAGAGTGTTCTGGAGATTACGGTGCTTTTAAAGGATCTGGGCTGCAAATTCGTGGTGGCAAGGGCTACCAGAGAGGTTCACCAGAAGCTGCTTCTGCGAAACGGCGCGGACTATGTGGTCTATGCGGAGCGGGAGATTGCGGAGCGCCTTGCCATCAAATTCGGCGCGGACAATATTTTCGATTACATCGAGCTGACTCCGGAGATTGGCATCTTTGAGATCGCCATTCCCAGGAAATGGATCGGCAAGAGCATCGTGGAATTGTCCATCCGGAACCAGTACAATATCAGCATCCTGGCCACCAAAAAAGGGGAACAGATTTTCCCCCTTCCCAGCCCCAACCATGTTTTTACCCAGGATGAAAGCCTCATGGTCATGGGAACCATGAAAAATGTGAACGCCGTGCAGTAAGTTGGATGATTGAAAAATGAATATCTTGAAAACAGGAGGAAGGCGATATAGACAAAATAAGGGCGACTTGCCACCGCATCTAAGCCCTTTTTGTCTGTGTTGCCTTCCTCCGCCCCAATCAGTTGCTATTTTGCAGTCACCTGTATATTTTCTCCTGAAAGGAGCGGGCGGCTCGTGAAAGCCGCCTTTCTCCCTAATTTTTGATATAAGTCAACGTCAGAAATTCCCCATCATGGCAGTCCGCGGGAACATACAGCTTCTGATCCCGGAAAGCGAACAGAGTGGTAAGATAGGACACATCCCTGCAGGCCATGATCACAGCGAAATCCTGGAGATGCCCCAGCTGTTTCGGCAGGGTTCCCCGATAAAAATCCCGAAGCTCGCGGATGACCAGGGAATATTCTTCCTTCACCTTACTGATCACAGGGGAAAAAACTTTTTCCTCCAGTTGATGGTACTGTTCTTTGTTAAAAACGCAGAAATTCGGATAAAGTTTTCCATCCTCCACCCTGAGGTAGCCTTTTTGCACCAGAAGGGAAAGCTGATAGTCTTTTTCTTCCTTGAAATCTGCATGTGTCACAAGCCTTCCGGTATAAGCGGAGCCTGAGGAAAAACCCTCCAGCACCTCGCAGAGCAGTTCCCGCAGTTTTCGGGCTTCTGCCGTAATACACAAAACCAGATTCTGAACCTCTGACTGGCCGAAATTGTATAGCCCGAACCATCGAAACTGTTGGGAATACATAACGCCATTATAGGCAAACCCGGCGCAAGGCACTTTTTCCTGGGAAGGGTTCTGGGGCTGGTAAAATCCCATGGGAAAATATTTGCCGCCATCGGGTCGTGTGGGAAAGGGAGGCATGGAAAGCTTTTCCTCCGATATTGCTGCTTCCGAAAGAAGGCTGCAGCACTGATAGATCAGAAACCACAAAAGCTTCTCCATGGGAGCATCGCTGCCGTAAAAACCGATGGAATGGATGGTTTCTTCTTCTGCAAGCAGCCCTTCTACCAGCCTATCCGACAGCTTTTCCTTATGATTCAGGTAAATTTCGTATTCATCCTGAATCTCATCATTGTTTTGAATGCGAAAGGTGGTCGCATATCCCTTCGGGGTTTTCGTCAAAAATTCTTTCCTGAGAAGCCATTCCACATCGCTTTCCAGGTAAGCCTTCGGAATTCCCAGGCTGTGGTTCAGCATGTCCAGCGTCTGGGGCTCCCGATAACAGGCGATGCAAATGTTCTGCTTCACCAGACTGTCTTCGATCCTCACGGTGTCAATGTTCTCAGTCCTTTCTCCGCAAAGAGCCATTGTGAGCCGAAGGGGTCTGTATACAAAATCAGTTTCTTTTATCATATCCGATTCCTCCTTTAACCTTTTCCTGGTGTTGTAAAGATGCCATTTTACGGCGGATTCCTTTATGGCAAGCCCCCTGGCGATTTCCTTTATGGACTTTCCATCGAGATAGAAGGAAATCATGATCTCACGCTGCAGCCGGTCCAGCCCCATGAGCTTTTTCCGTACAAAGGTTAATAGCCTTTGTTTTTCCTCCCCATCCAGTATTTCCTGCACGAAATCCCCCTCGGCGGGAACATCCCCATCCAGAGAAAGATCCATGGGAAGGAATCTTTGATATGCCGTGTTTTTCTGAATGGTTTTCAGCCACACAAAGCGTGCCACTTTCCACAGAAAATGTTCCGGAGCCGCGATGGGGACGCCCCGCGAGAAGCTGTCGGAAACCGCAGAAAATACCTGCAGCCATACCTCTTGGGAAAGCTCCAGAGCCCGCTCCCGGTCCCCGGTTTTCCGGTAAGCCCAGTGAAGCAGCCTGAGAGAATACTCATTTACCAGATTCTCATAAAATTCCCTCATTTTCTGTTTTTCGCTCATGTTCCAGGTTTCCTTTCATGAATCCAGGTGATACTGCCGATCAGGATATCAACCGTAAGTTTAAAATCAGCATCCCTTGTTCCTAAAGTTTTAAAGGTTTCCGCCGGCGAAGCCTTCTATTTAGATAGTACGTTAAAAAAGAAAAGGTTAGTCGTTTTCTATGAAATCCCGAAAATTTTTGCCAGAAGAAAACTTTTATCGGAAGAGATCGGGGCGGCGTCCAGCCGCCCCGCTTTCGCCGTCCCTTCCCGCAAAAGAAACCATCAGCTCTCCGCCGTAGCAGAGGTGTAATATTTCTCCTGTGCCCTCCACAGCTCCCGGTATTTTCCCTCGACGCCGCACAGGGTCTCATGGGAGCCTGTCTGCACGATCCTTCCCCTGTCAAATACGGCGATACGGTCGCAGAACCGGCAGCTGGAGAGCCTGTGGCTGATATAAACCGCGGTTTTTCCCTTCACGATGCTGTCAAAGCTCTGGTAGATTTCAAACTCGGCGATGGGGTCTAAGGCGGCTGTGGGTTCGTCCA
>CANQBS010000095.1 GCA_947589075.1 uncultured Acetatifactor sp. | reverse complement strand
GTCTCTGAAAATCTCCAGAGGCTTCCGTCCTGGGAATTTTCAGGGTCGCATTACTGTTTATTTGTCAAGGTGCTGGCAGACAACTTCTGGAGCTGTCCGCAACGGAGAAGGAGGGATTTGAACCCTCGCGCCGCTATTAACGACCTGCACCCTTTCCAGGGGTGTCCCTTCGACCACTTGGGTACTTCTCCAAGTAAGTTGAATTCATAAAATACCATATATTTTTGCTGGAGAGTATCCAAATCTCCTAACGGAGAGAGTGGGATTCGAACCCACGCGCCCTTGCGGACAAACGGTTTTCAAGACCGCCTCGTTATGACCACTTCGATATCTCTCCAAGTGAACGCCGTCCAAAACCGTCATTTACATGCTCCATTTATTCAGCGCAAAAGATATTCTAACAAAAAAAGGAAAGACTGTCAACAACTTTTTTTTTATTTTTTTTCGCCTTTATTTCCGGTCTTTTCAGTCTCTTTTATTTTTCCCATCCTGCAGAACGCTTCCGCAACAAGCAGATCCTCCGGGGTTGTTATTTTGATGTTTTCATAAGAACCCTGCACCAATTTCACCCTTTTCCCGCCAAAAAGTTCCACCACTCCGGCGTCGTCCGTAATATGGATGCCCTTTTCCTCCAAGGAAGCTTCTTCTTCCATTAATTTCTCATAAGAAGAACGAACCAGGCCATATTCAAAAACCTGAGGAGTCTGAATCATCCAGACCCTCTCTCTGGCTGGCGTAGTACAGATGTACTGATCCTGATCCCCGATCTTGATCGTATCCTTAACCGGCATTCCCGCAACACAGGCCTTATCCTTTACAACGCAGGCAAATGTCCTTTCAATGATTGCCTCTGTCAGGAACGGACGGGCTCCATCCTGTATGAAAACATACTCCTCGCTTTCTTTTCTATTCTCAGCGAGTTCCTGAATGGCCAGGAGCCCCATCTGGACAGAAATATATCTTTCCCGCCCGCCCTGTACGATCCTGCGCACCTTATGAAAACCATATTTTTCAACAATTTCCAGCCGAACGTACTCTTCTTCCCCTGACCCGACGACCAGAACGATATCGTCGATCCTGCTGTCCTGAAAAGCTTTCAGAGAATAATACAAAATCGGCCTGTCATCCAAAAGAAGGTACTGCTTTGCGGTCTCGCTGTTCATACGTTTTCCGCGTCCCGCCGCAAGAACGATGGCTGTGGTGTGTATCCTCCCACCTTCTCTTGAACTGTCTTCCTGCATATCATCCTTTTTCATATTCTTTTACCGCAATACCTATTATGCTGCTTTTTCCTGTTTTCGTTTCCCTTCCTCAGCGATCTTCTTCCCTTCGCCCGGCATACTCGGTTTAAAGCTGTAGTGTCACCTTTCTCCCAGTTTCAGATTCGGCTCCGCATTCAGATCCAGACCGCTCCGCAGACCCTTGCGGAACTCATAATACGCGGCCGAGCCGATCATGGCGGCGTTGTCCGTACACAGGATCGGTGAAGGGTGATAAAAACGGATCTTCCTTTTTCCGCACTCCGCTTCAAAAGCCGCCCGCAGGGAAGAATTGGAAGCCACGCCCCCGGCGATGGCGAATTTATCATATCCGAAGGCCTTGACCGCATGAAGGGAATGCTCCACCAGGACCTCGATCACCGCTTTTTGAAAAGAGGCGGCAACGTCCGCGGCGTTCACCTCTTCCCCCTTCATCTGGCAGATATTCAGGTAGTTCAGCACCGCGGACTTCAGTCCGCTGAAGCTGAAATCGTATTCATTTTCACTGACCTTCGCCCTGGGAAAATGAATGGCGTCCGGATTGCCCTCCTTCGACAGCTTATCTATCTTAGGGCCTCCCGGATATCCAAGGCCGATGGCGCGGGCCACCTTGTCGAAAGCCTCCCCGGCCGCGTCATCCCGGGTCCTGCCGATGATCTCATATTCTCCGTAATCCTTCACCACCACCAGATGGGAATGTCCCCCCGAAGCCACCAGGCACACAAAGGGCGGCTCCAGCTCCTTGTTTTCAATGAAATTGGCGCTGATATGCCCCTCGATATGGTGGACGCCGATCAGGGGAATCCCTGTGGCAAAGCTGATGGCTTTCGCTGCGGAAACACCCACCAGAAGCGCTCCCACCAGGCCGGGGCCGCAGGTTACCGCAATGGCGTCCATGGAATGAAGCTCCATACCCGACCTGGAAAGAGCTTCCTCTATGACTTGATTGATCTTTTCTATGTGCTTACGGGAGGCGATTTCCGGCACCACTCCGCCGTATATGGTATGCAGGTCGATCTGGGAAAAGATCACGTTGGACAAAACCTCCCTGCCGTTTTTCACCACAGCGGCGGCGGTTTCGTCGCAGGAGCTTTCTATCGCCAGAATCGTGATATCCTTTTTTTCACAGAAACTTTCTATCGCCGGATTCGAGATATCCTTTTTTTCATCCATGTAACCACATTCCCTCCTGAACCCTGAATTCCCTTTTAAGCTGGGATTTCCCTAAGCTTGAACTCCTTCCCAAACCGGAATTCCTCCCCGAACCCGAATTCCTCTCTAAGCTTGAATCCCCCTCTAAACCGGACGCTCCGCCTAGTCCTCTTCAAACCTTAATTCCACGCTTCTGCCGTCCTTCGCTGCAATTGCCCCGGGAAAAATCTTTTTCACATCCTTCATAAAATCCTCCGGATGCATGAGGGAAGGGCTGTAATGGGTCAGCCACAATTCCGGCACATCCGCCTGGACTGCGATCCTTGCGGCCTCATACATGGTCATGTGTTTATTTTCCCGGGCTTTTTCCAGCTTATCAGGCTCCCCGTACATCCCTTCCAGAACCAGAAGATCCGCCCCTTTTGCGTTCTGTACAATACTCTCCGTGGGCCTGGTATCCGTGCAGTAAGTGACCTTCAGCCCCTTCCTGGGTTCCCCCAGCACCATATCCGGGGTATAAACCACATCCCCTTCCGCGATCACGGCTCCTTTTTGCAGTTTGTTCCAATACTTCTGGGGGATTCCCAGCTCCAATACCTTCTCCAGCTGGAACTTCCCGGCGCGCCGGATCACCAGACTGTATCCGTAGCAAACCACGTTATGGTTCACCCGGAAAGCCTCTATGGAAAATCCTTCTAAATCAAAACGCTTGAAATTCTCGTCGATTTCCACGCAGCGGATCTCAAAGGGAAGTTCAGGCGCGATCACCCGTAAAGCCCCCACCACCCTTGACAGACCTTTGGGACCGATCATAAGAAGGGGTTCCGTCCGTTCCGCGTTTCCCATGGTAAGAAGCATACCCGGCAGGCCGCTGATATGATCCGCATGATAATGAGTGAAACAGATGATATCGATGGGCTTGGGGCTCCATCCCTTTTCCTTCAGGGCGATCTGGGTGCCCTCCCCGCAGTCGATCAGAATGCTTTTTCCATTGTAACGCATCATCAGCGATGTCAGCCATCTATAGGGGAGCGGCATCATCCCGCCGGTTCCCAACAAACACACGTCCAGCATGTTCCCTCGTTTCCGCCGCAGCTTAAGCTTCGGGCTTCCTATTTAAAACTTCCTGTTAAAAGACGCCTTGGGGCAGCTTTCTTTTTAAAAGCTTCCTACAGTAATTCGCTTACAGCAATTCGTTTTCTTCCTGTTCCTCCGCCGGGATCTTAAAATTCCCGATCCATTTATCGTAGCAGTCTTCGCACAGATCGAACCGATGCCTCAGACCGTCTTTCCTGCTGAAATATCCAAAGGTCTGGTCTACAGTAACACACCCTTCCTTCAGCCGCCCCTTTTCCACCTTCAATTCTCTTCCGCAGCAATTGCAGACCACCCTGTTCAGTACGCTTTCCCCTGCCTTCAAATATTCCCTCATAACAAATCCTCCCTTTGACCGTCGATTTTGGAAAACTGTTTTGGGGAGCATTCCTTTTTCGTGCCCCGCAGATTACACTATATCAAAAAATTTTGTCAAAATGAAGTGGTAATTGCTGGCTCCGGCGCCACATGATCATGGCGTCTTCCGCAGGATTTCTGTAAAATCCCGGGCGGATGCCTTCTGAAACAAAACCAAACTTTTCATAAAGATGAATCGCGGGGGCATTGCCGACCCTGACCTCCAGGGTAAAATCCGTAACGCCCATGGCTTCCCCCAGGCTTAACAGTTCTTTAAGAAGGGCGGAAGCGATTCCCCTGCCCTGGAAAGCAGGCAGCACCGCCACATTATTCACTTCCCCTTCTCCCGAAATATTGGTCACGCTGCAAAAACCAACGATCTTATCCTCCAGCTGAGCAAGGAGCCCAATGCTGTTTTCATCCTTTAAAAAATCCCGGAAAAGATTGGCGGACCATGCCTCCGGAATACACTGTGCCTCCAGGAGACTTATCGCCTCCACGTCCTTTTCCTCAAACCTGCGCAAAATTACCGGAGAATTCATTCCAGACAACCTTCCTTTTCCTGGTTCCGCCCGGTCAGATTCCGCCTGTCCCGGCTTTCTTCATCCCGGTTCCGCCCGGTCAGATTCTGCCTGTCCAGGCTTTCTTCATCCTGGTTTTCTCCGTCCCGGTTCTCCTTCTCGGCTCTCTCCCGCTCCGCCTGGCTCATACGCAGATACACCGGCTGATGGGCCGCAGCGGAAACCGTCCTGCCCTGGGCGTAATAAATCGCACCAAGGGCGGCAACGCTGGCTGCGGACTGGCGGCTCTTATTGGACGGAGCAAAGCTATAACCCACCCTCAGCTCCTTTTTGATCCTCTCGGCAAAGACGGGGACGCCGTCCCCCAGGAAAATCACTTCCCTGCCAATTTGATTTAATTGATCCAAAATAAAGGAAATATCTGCGGCGCACTGGGGCACCAGGGTCTCCAGCTGCCATTTTCCATCACAGCCCCATCGGGAAATATACACGCCCGTATAGACCTGGCCTCTGCGGGCATCCATCAGGGGACAGATCAGCCTGTCCGTACCGCAGAGATTAAAGGCGAGCCCTTCCAGAGTTGGTACTTCCACCAAAGGCTTTCCAAGCGCCATGCCCAGACCCTTCGCCGTGGCTGATCCGATCCGAAGGCCTGTGAAGGACCCCGGTCCAGAGGCCACCGCAATGGCGTCCAGCGTATTCAGATCCAGCTCCAGGATCTTTTTTACCTCTTCCATCATGGGAAGCAGTGTCTGGGAATGGGTTTTCTTATAATTTACGGTAAATTCCGCCAGCAGGCAGTCATCCTCCGCCACCGCCACGCTTGCCACAAGGCCGGAGCTGTCCAGCGCCAATATTTTCATAACGATACCCCCTAAGCATATTGTCCCACTGTCAGGGCAGGCGAAAGCTTCAAGGCTCCTTCTATAGCTTTTCGTCCTTTCCTGCCTCAGACCCGGACGCTTCTACAGTGATGCGCCGATAATCGCAGCCCTTTTCCAGATCCTTTTCCAGGGTGATGCGGATCGCCTCTGACGGCAGGATCTCCCGGATCAGATCCGCCCACTCGATCATGCAGACGCCATCTGCGTAAAAATAATCCTCATACCCGATTTCGTCCATCTCCTCCACGTCGCCGATCCTGTATACATCAAAATGGTAAAAAGGAAGCCTGCCCTCATGATATTCCTGCACAATGGTAAAAGTCGGACTGCTCACAGGTTCCTTTATTCCAAGACCCTTTGCGACTCCCTGGGTGAAAACGGTCTTTCCGACCCCCAGATCCCCCACCAGGGTATAGACCTGACCCGGCTTTGCCTTCTGGCCCATCTGCACTCCCAGAGAAAA
The DNA here is from genome assembly GCA_947589075.1 of uncultured Acetatifactor sp. Classification (GTDB taxonomy): domain Bacteria; phylum Bacillota; class Clostridia; order Lachnospirales; family Lachnospiraceae; genus Acetatifactor. The sequence goes on along the minus strand of CANQBS010000095.1, from coordinate 5,509 downwards.
GGTTTCCTCCGGGGCATAGGTTTCATATATTTTACGTTCCATAAATCCATTTCCTTCCGTCAGATTGCCTGTCAGACTGTCTCCGCTCTATTCCGGATTGCCTCTGCGCCGTCCCGTGCCCTCTCCAAGCCATCCCCAGACCTGCGGCGCTTCACTGGCGTATCTTCACCTTTGCAGGGGACATATGCGTGGAAATCATCTCGATAAAAGCCACCTGCTTTTCTCCCAGATCCCTTCTGGGAAAAATCGCCGCGTTGACCTTAGAGGTATAGAGGATGATGCTCCGGGAGGTGGATACCGCCTTTACCAGACTGTCCCAGGACTGCTTTTCCTCCGTATCATCCTGGGATACCCTGATCCCTTCCTCGTCCAGCACATAATGAAGCGGCTTGCGGAACGCCGAATTTCTCAGGGCCTGCTGCCTGCTCTTCAAAAACAGGGTCCAGGGCAGATAAAGCAGCACAACGACGCCGGCAGCCAGGAGAATCCATTTCTTTTCCATCACAGCGATGACCACCAGCAGCGCGCCGAAACAGCTCCCCAGGATTCCTGCGGAGCCGTTATAAGTGTGATACAGGAGATAATCATAGAGATCCCCCGCTTCAATTTTCACGTCAACCTCCAGCATATGGCACCTCTCAAAATACTTTTTCCTAAAAATGTGCGCCGCCGGACGCACTACAGGACAAAAAGCATCTACAATGTAGATGCTTTTTTATCCTTTTCATATGTTCTCATTATATTGAGTTCCATCCAAAAAAGCAAGTCCTTCCTGAAAAAAACACGCGCCGCATTCCTGAGGAAATATTGCGCTGCAAAGAAAGCTGCTTTTATCGGCCGGCGCCTCCCGTTTTGATAATGGGACTTAGGGGCTTATAAATGAGCATTGTGACGATGGAGTCCGCGGCTCCCTTGATGAGATTCATAGGGGCAACGCAGACCGCCACAAAGCTTACAATGCTGCCCTCCGTCATCAGCGGATTCACTTCCTTTCCCATGGCAAGGATGGATTCCAGCGGCATATGGTAAAGCTCGGCAAATGCAGGCAGCAGATAAATTGCGTTAAAGGCCGTTCCAAAGACCGTCAGGATCAGCGTCCCCGCAATGCAGCCCACCAGGGCGTTCTTTTTGCTCTTATGAAAAGCATAGATAACGGAAGCAGGCAGGATCAGGCTGCAGCCCACCACGAAATTGGCCAGATCCCCCACAAAAGCGGTGCTGGTTCCCTTGATAAATAATTTTAACAGGATCTTCAGGAACTCGATCATGACCCCCGCTGCAGGGCCGAAGGCAAAGGTGCCCACAAGAACCGGGATCTCGCTGAAATCCAGTTCATAAAAAGAGGGTGCAAAAGGAAGCGGGAATTCAAACAGGAAGAGGATCAGGGCGATGGCGGAAAACATTCCGATCATCGCTATCTTCCGGGTGGTAAAAACGGGCTCCTTCACCCCCCGCTTTTTCTGAGCCGCTTTCTCCAGAAACAGAGCCGCCAGGAAAATTGCCGCCACGATCAGGATAAACTCCAGCACGAACACGGCATTTTCAGCTACACTTTGAAACAATCCATTCATTTTTTCTCCTTTCTGCGCTTCTTACGCAAAGGAAAATTCTTCGTGCCGCGACAAAAATCCCCGGAACTCAAAAGATCCGGGGATTCATCACGCATGAACAGCGCCAGGGAAATCTCCCTGGCTCTCCTTCTTCTTTCATCCAGACTGTAACTGTTGGTTCCGGAATCTCACCGGATCAGCCATGAGCGCCTGCTCACGGGTCGCGGACTTCCTCCTTCTGCACTGCTGCTCCCTGCAGGATCAGACTCTGCCGAAAGCATCACAGATAAAAGTTTACCGCCAGTAGGGAATCTCACCCGTCCCCGAAGAACTTTACCTTTTCTATATTTTTATGTACGGGCATTCCTGAATGAGGAGAACACCCTTGCAGATAATATACTACTCCGCCCGGGGAGCCCTGTCAAGAAAAACTTTCGTCCCTCCATTCCTGCAAACTTCTGATCTTCCATTCCTGCAAACCCACCTACAAACTTTCGTCCCTCCATTCTCACATTTTGTTCTCCCACTCCCGCATCAGCATCTCATAAAAATCCTTCGTCTGTTCCAGGCTTTCACCGTTCACCCAGATGGTTTTCTCCTCCGTTTCAATGCAGATCACGGCATTCTGTTTTACGCTGAGATACACCTTGCATTTTCCATAGTCCTTTACGCGGAAATCCCCCAGGTAGAACCGGTTGGAATCATAGCCGGAAATCTTGGACATTTTAGGGCGTTCCTCCATCCAGGTGATCCTGCGCACATCCTTCATTTCAAAGGAATAACCCATGGAAACGGCTCCCACCCGGCACCTTCCGTCCTCCACCGTAAGGCTTACCCTGGCGAAATCAAAGGGCGCCAGAAACAGGGAAATTCCAATGACAAAGACTGCGGTCAGGACAATGACCGCCTTACCCAGGGTGCCTCCCCCGCCGGGAGCAGACAGGGTCAGTCCGACCCCGATCCTTTTTTCCGTCACTTTCAAACCTCCTGCGCCCCCGGGCACACCGTTCAGCCAATATTCATCCCCGTCGCTGTACAGCTGAGCCCCTTCCGCCTCCACGCTCTGCAGGATCTTCTCCTTCTCCATTTTGATCTTATGAAAAGCGAGCAGAATCACTAACAGGGTTCCCCCGGCCCCCAGGACCAGCACCAGAAAAAGAAAAGAAAGACGACCGTAGGTCAGATCCCCAAAACCGGTGAACTCACCCGATATCTCCCATCCCTTCGCGGACCACAGAAGCAGCCAGAAAAGCACAGCCGTCTCATAAGAGCAAAAAGTGAAAGCCATGCTCCACTGACGCTTTATCACGTTGTTCAGTTTCTGATTGGCGGGAGAACTGCTGCAGAATACCTGGGGCGCTGCGTTTCTTAATCCCAGGCTGATGAGAAAAAGAAGCAGCTGGGTAACCGCAGGAGCCAGGGCTGCAGGGAGCAGGGTTTTCATGACCGCGGATTCTCCGGCACGGAAGAAGCACCAGACGACAGCCCCCAGAGTGATCCCCCAGGCTGGCAGCATCCACAAAGGGGACAGGGCTCCCTTCTTTCCAACACAGCTTAAAGCCGTGTCAATGCGCACGATATGGGTATCCCCGGCCAGCCAGCCCTTTTTACATTTCAGATCGTAAAGCCTCCTGGCATAGCGGAGGACGTTTTCATCGCAAAAATACAGGAACAGACCAAACCACAGCATCAGGCAGGGAAACAGAATGGAAAAGTAGTCGCTCAGCAAAAGCAGGGACAGCCCGCTGATCAGACCGAAGCCCCAGGTTCTGTGGACTGCCTTCCGATAAGAAGAGAGGATCTCCAGCACCTCCTTTTCCTTCCTATATTCAGAAGGCAGCGTGATGCCCAACAGGTATTTTCCGTTTTGAACCCCGCCTCCGCCGTAGGAGATCACAAATGCGCCCCACATGAAAAGAATCGTAAACAGCATGATCAAGATGATCGCCATAACGTATTTTGGCCCCCTTTCTCAAAGATCTTCCGCCTCTAACGCGGCAGCACATGTTTCTTTTACAGAAAGGCATTTTCTGCAGCGGTCTGTTGTCTGTCAAAGATTTCCCCGCAAATGGCAAAAAAGCTTTCCCGGCTCATGCCCTTCAGGGAACTTTCCGCGATCAGAAGCTCCAGCTGGGCGCTGCACTTCTCCTGCAGGGCTTCCGCATTCTCTTTGCGTGGACAGACCACTGCCCCATGACGGCGGTCGATCTCAATAAAGCCTTCCGCCCGCAGAATCGCGTAGACTTTATTCACAGTCATCACGTTTATCCCTGCCGCCTCCGCCATCTGGCGCACCGTCGGCAGGTGCTCCCCTGTCTTCAGCTCCCCTCTCCCGATCCCCAGGACGATCTGATTGCGCAGCTGGGTATAGATCGGAATGCTGCTGGCAGTATTCAGCTCGATGAACATACCCTGTCCCTCCTTTTCGGCTTATTGAACCTTATCTCTTATAAATCATTGAAGAGACGTAATTGCATATCGTTTTTGTATCATATATCATAATACAAATAATACTTAACGTCAAGCCTTTCCACGAATTATCATTAAAAAGCTGTATCATCAAAAGACCATGGCCGTCCAAATCAGGGGCAAAGTTTAAAGCCGACAAACCTTTAAAGTCTGTCGGCTCTGCCCGCGAAAAAATTTATTGGAAATTCTCGGAACCTTTATTCAAAATTCTCACTGAAATATATCCGCGCCCTGCTCTGGATCACATCCGTGGTCTCCTCCACGGTCTTGTCCCCGGCAAAATAAATTTCCGCTTCTTCCTGGACAATTCTGCCTAACGTCCACAATTCGTCATAAATCCATCTATAATTTGGCCGCGCGGCATAGATCAGATCCCTGATAAAGTCAATGTCTTCCTCCGTCACCACATGAATTCCCTCCGACAGTTCAACCTCAGTTCCCAGCAGAACTGCAAGTTTCTCTTCCAGTTCATCCTTCCGCACTGGTATACTGCCATTATTTTCATATCCTTTTGTCATCTCATACAGGTATTCGATAAAAGCCCAGGCTCCCTCCTTATGGGACGATTGGGCGGAAATCGCCAGCCCCATAATATTTGTCGGATTCCACAGGTATATTCCCACTCCATCCCCCACAGGATATCCAATGATGGTTTTTTCCCGCTCCCCCATCCTTAATTCTAATACATCCGCCACCGACTTAGGATCCAGGTACACGCTAACCCAACCGATCAGGTAATCTTCCCCAAGCACTGTCTCTCCGTTGTCATACTTATTCCGATCTACCTTCGGCCCCTCCTTACAATACTCCAGGAAGCGCCGGAATTCCTCTGAATCAAAGGAAAAGGGTTCCCCGTCCATTAAGGTGTAAGGGAGCTCATCGGAAATTTCCCGCATTACGCCAAGCGGATACGTTCCAGTAAAAAGGGGCGTCTGGGGATATTCCTCCGCCAGCTCCAGGAACCGGGAAAGATCCCCTCCTGCCTCCTCCCCGATCTGGTCGGCATAACCATAAAGGGTATCACATAGAAAATTCGGGGGGAGCACTGCCAGCTTTCCGTCAAAGGTATACATTTCCAGCCCCTGTTCCAGAAAATTATCCAGGGACATCACCTGGCTTTTTTCCACATAGCCTGTCAGATCCTCTAACAGTCCCCGCCTGGCGTAAACCGGGATCATGGGGCTCCAATGGATCAGGTCCGGTCCAGAACCTGTTGCCATCGCAAGGTTCAGTTCTTCCATCCCGCCCGAAGTATACAAGTCATTGGTTCCTTCTCCATAAATGCGGTACTCCACCTGGTATTGATCCTGGCTTCTGTTAAATTTCTCGATCAGACGCATCAATTCATCATAAAACGAGAAATAAAGGCCGCTGCCCTCCATCACGGATCCCAGGACGATCCTTTCCTTCTCTGGCGGCATATCCTCTTTCGCCACCTCCCTGACCCTGGCAAGCTGCAGGCTGTCGCTCCTTTCCACCGCCCGGTACTC
>CANQBS010000094.1 GCA_947589075.1 uncultured Acetatifactor sp. | reverse complement strand
ATTGTCGTCCGGCGCGTTGCAGAATACCACCAGCTTGGCGCAGCCCAGGGAATCATCCTTTTTGGTATATTCCGCGGTCTGCAGGATCATTTCTCCCATAAGCTTCACAGCGTCCATATTGATCCCTGTCCTGGTAGAGCCCAGATTCACAGAGCTGCACACCCTCTCCGTAGCGGACAGGGCAAGGGGAATGGAACGGATCAGCAGCTCGTCCGCCGTCGTCATTCCTTTGCTCACCAGGGCGGAATAACCTCCGATGAAATTCACCCCCACTTTCTTTGCCACCTTGTCCAGGGTGGCGGCAATGGACGCAAAATCTTCTATACTATGACAAGCCGCGCCTCCGATAAGAGCGATGGGAGTCACGGAGATCCTTTTGTTTACGATAGGGATCCCGAATTCATGGGAAATCTCTTCCCCCGTCTTCACCAGATCCTTTGCCGCCTCGTATATTTTATCGTAAATCTTCTGATTGAGGCGGTCCAGATCCGAATCAATGCAGTCCAGTAGGCTGATCCCCAGCGTGATGGTGCGCACATCCAGATTTTCCTTTTCAATCATCTGATTGGTTTCGTTTACTTCAAAAAAATTGATCATACTCTCTCATCCTGTTCTCAGATTCTGTGCAGATTATGAAAATATTTCCGATTCCCCGCGGCCTGTCAGATTCTGTGCATTTTATCGAAAATTTCTTCCTTCTGGCATTTGATGACCACGCCGATCTCCTGTCCCAGCGCCTCCAGCTCATCCGCCATATCTCCAAACTGCTTCGATGCTTCCTTCGTATCCACCACCATCATCATATTGAAATATCCCTGTACGATCGTCTGGGAAATATCAAGAATATTGATGTTGTTTTCCGCCAGATAAGTGCACACTTTGGCAATGATCCCCACGGTATCCCTGCCTACCACAGTAATGATCGTTTTCTTCATATTTTTTCTCCATTCTCATCATATAATTTCTATCTGCCTTACACAAACACCAAGATCCGGTCACGCAAGATTCTTCGCGCAGGATTCTCCACGCAGGAATCTTCACGCAGAATTCTTTACGCGATGTCCACCACAGGCGAGATCACGTCCCTTTTTGCCACCATCAGGCGGAAATCCCCGGCATTATAAGGATTATCGCCCATGGTGATCTCCATGCGCACGGCTTCATAGGCAAGCTCCGGCAGATTATTCTCCTTGGATAAATGCCCCAGGATAATGGTCTGCAGATTGTCATGGACGATCCGGCTCAAAAGCCTTCCGGAGTTTTCATTGGAAAGATGCCCCTTATCTCCCAGGATACGGCGTTTCAGCACATAGGGATAAGTGCCTGCCTCCAGCATATGTACGTCATGGTTTGCCTCCAGCAAAAGAGCGTCCAGATCCTTCAGACATTCCACGGTATAATCATTGAACACTCCAAGATCGGTACACACCGCCAGCTTTTTCTTTCCATAGGAAATCCGATAAGCCACGGGATCCGCCGCATCATGGGAGACCCGCATGGGATTGACGGTCAGATCCTTGATCACAAACTTCTGGTCTGCCTTTACCTCCCGGAACAGGTCCGGGTCCACATCCCCCAGGCTTCCATATCTTAATATCTCCCCGATGGTGCCTCTGGTGGCGTAGACCGGAAGATGATATTTTCTGATCAGCACTCCCAAACCGCTGATATGATCCGCATGCTCATGGGTGATCAGAACCCCGTCAATATCCCGGCCTGTCAAATCCAGATCCTGCAGCCCGCTCTCCACCTTTTTCCCGCTGATCCCCACGTCGATCAGCAGATGTGTCGCCTCTGATCCCACATAAATACAATTGCCGCTGCTCCCGCTGGCAATGCTGCATAACCTCATGTATTGCCTCCAAATTATCTTTTGTTATCCTGCCCGCCTTCAAAAGTGTCGCGAACATTACTTTCTCAGGCTCTCCTGGCAAAGCAGAACCGCCAGGTGTTCATCGATCTGCCTGTAAGCCTCTTCCAGGCTGCCGCTGTTGTCGATAATGAAATCGCTTTTCTCCCGGAAGGCAGCTTCCTCCAGCTGTCCTTTCATGATATCGGAGATTTTCTGCTCCGTATAGCCCCGGCTCTGCATAAGACGTTTCCCGCGGGTCTCCTCCGAAGCATAAACATACCACATTTCATCCACGATGGAGTTATAGCCTGCTTCGATCAAAAGCGCAGCTTCTATAAAAAAGAGGGGAATCTTCCGGCTTCTGCGGGCTTTTTCGATTCTGTCCAATAGATAGGCAAGAACCGCTGGATGCACGATCTCATTCACCTTTTTTAAAAGCTCCCCGTCTCCAAAGATCCTGTCTGCCATGGCTTTTTTGTCGATTTCCCCATCAGGCGCCAGGATCCCGCTTCCCATCAGCTCCACCAGGCTGTCATAACATTCCTGTCCCGGTCTTTTGACCTCGTGAGCCACTTGATCCGCCAGATAAATCTCACAGTTGTAATGTTCCCTGATGTAAGCCAGAAGCTGTGTTTTTCCGGCTCCCACTCCCCCGGTGATCCCGATCAGCTTCATTCCTGCCATCTCCCTTTCCAGGCGAAAAGGTACATGTTTTATCCGCTCCGCCCATTCATAAAGAAGTGCCGGCGGCGCTTCTTATTTTGCCTCTTACTTCGCCTCGTACCAGTTTTCTCCCGTGTGGAGATCCACCTCCAGGGCTACTGCCAGAGATGCGGCGCCTTTCATGTTGTCAGTGAGGATCTTCCTTACCTGTTCCTCTTCCTCCCTGAGGGTCTCGATCAGCAGCTCGTCATGCACCTGCAGGATCAGCCTCGATTTCAGCCCTGCATCCCTAAGCGCCTTCCACACATGGATCATGGCGATCTTAATGATATCGGCGGCGGTTCCCTGGATGGGAGAATTCATGGCGACCCGTTCTCCAAAGGATCTCTGCATAAAATTGGAGGAGGACAGCTCCGGCACAGGACGCCTTCTGCCGAACATGGTGGTGACATAGCCCTTTTCCTTCGCCTCCGCCACCTGTCTGTCCAGAAACTCCTTCACCTTGGGATAAGTGGTAAAATACTGTTCAATATAATCCGCCGCGTCCTTCCTGCTGATGCTCAGATCCTGGCTCAGTCCAAAGGAACTGATCCCGTAGACGATTCCGAAATTCACAGCCTTGGCATTGCGCCTCTGGAGATCCGTCACCTCCTCAAAGGGGGTATGGAATACCTTGGACGCCGTGATCCTGTGAATATCCTGATCCATATGGTAGGCTTCAATGAGCTGCTCATCCCCGGACATATGGGCCAGCACCCGCAGCTCGATCTGGGAATAATCCGCATCCATGAAAAGATATCCGTCCTCCGGCACAAACACCTTGCGAATCCGTCTCCCCAACTCCATCCGCATGGGAATATTCTGAAGGTTCGGCTCTGTGGAGCTGATGCGGCCTGTAGCCGTAATGGTCTGGTTAAAGTTGGTATGGATCCGCCTGTCCGCACCGATATAGGCTGCCAGCCCGTCGGCATAGGTGGATTTCAGCTTTGCCAGCCCTCTGTATTCCAGGATGTCCCGAATGATCTGATGATCCGGAGCCAGCTTCTCCAGCACATCCGCCGCAGTGGAATAGCCCGTTTTGGTCTTTTTCCCGCCCTTAAGCTTCATCTTCTCAAACAGGATCTCCCCCAGCTGCTTCGGAGAATTGATGTTGAAATCCTCTCCCGCCTGCCTGTGGATGGCGGTCTCCAGTTCCGCGATGCGCTCCGTCAGAGCGTCCCCGTAGGACTTTAATTCCTCGGGCCTGACCTTAACCCCTTCTTTTTCCATATCATAAAGCACCAGGGACAGGGGCATCTCGATTTCCCGCATCAGCTTCTCCATCCCGGTCTCCTGCAGCCTCTTTTGGATAACCGACGCAGCCTTTCCGGATACATAGGCGTTATAACAGAGGTACTTCCCCATTTCCTCCGGCTTTTCCTTCATGGCATCCTTAAGGGACAGCTTTCCGAAAAGCTCCCCGTAGCCCGGGATCTTAAGGCCCAGGAATTCATTGGCAATGGATTCCGCATCATAATCATTTTTTAAAGGATTCAGCAAATAGGCGCCGATCAGGACGTCAAAGTAATGATCCGTGCTTTCCTGAGAGAGATATTGATATTGCTTTTTGATATCCACGGTAGAAATCAATTCATTTCTGGAAAAAAATCCATTTTGAGAGAAGGAAGTGAGCGCATCCCGCAGATACCCTTCCTTCCTGTCCTCCTCCGTCAGGAAATAACAGCAGGTATCCTTTTCTGATAAGGAAAGGGCGATTCCCAACAGTTCTCCGCCCTCTGCCGCCAGATAGAATCCGGTCCAGTCTGCAGACAGATCCCGAGCCGGCTCTCCCGCAGATTTTCCTCCTGTACCCGCCCCCGAAAGCTTCCCTTCTTCTCCTTGAAGCTTCTTTCCTGCCTCTTTAAGCTTCTTTACCATCTCCTTGGCGCTTTTCAGTACGACGAAACCAGCCGCCGCATCCTTGTCGTCCGCTTTCTGCCCCTCTTCAAAACGAGCCAGCATATTTTTAAACTCCAGCTCCTTAAAGATCCGGTAGGCTTCCGGCGTATAAAAGCCTTCCGCCCTGGCAGACTGATAATCCAGCTCCAGTTCGCAGTCTGTCTTGATGGCTGCCAGAACCTTGCTCAGATAGGCCAGATCCTTGTTTGCTATAAGGGACTCCCGAACAGCCTTTTTGCCCACCTCTTCCACATGGGCGTAGAGATTGTCCAGGGAACCATATTCCACCATCAGGGAAATGGCCGTCTTTTCTCCAACTTTGGGCACTCCCGGAATATTGTCCGAGGAATCCCCCATCAGAGCCTTCAGTTCAATAAACTGCTGCGGCGTCACCTGATAAAGGGCCTTCACATCCTCCGCGTAATAATCCTCTATCTCCGTCCGTCCCTGTTTCGTTTTCGGGATCCGGATCTTGATATGCTCCGAAGCGATCTGCAGAAGATCCCTGTCCCCGGAAACCAGGGATACCTCCATCCCCTTTTTCTCGGCCTTCTTTGCCATGGTTCCCAGGATATCGTCCGCTTCCAGCCCTGCCTGCTCCAGGATCACGATGTGCATAGCACGCAGGACCTCCTTCATCACAGGCACCTGCTCCCTCAGCTCATCCGGCATGGCCTTCCTGGTTCCCTTATACTCCTGATAGATCTCATGGCGGAAGGTAGGGGCATGCACATCAAAAGCTACCGCCAGATACTCCGGTTTCTCCTCCTCAAGGATCTTAAACAGAATATTCAAGAAGCCGTAAACCGCATTGGTATGAAGCCCCTTGGCATTGCTCAGATCCGGAACCCCGTAAAACGCCCTGTTCAATATGCTGTGTCCGTCCACAAGAACCAACTTTTCACTCATAAAATCCTCCCGGCAGTTAAGCCGCAGCGCAGACAGCTATTTAGTCTAAACTCTTTTTCCCCTGTCTAAACTCTTTTTACCCTGTCTCAGCTCTTTTCCCTGTCTCAGCTCTTTCTTCTGTCTCAGCTCTTTCTTCTGTCTCAGCTCTTTTTTCTCTTTCCTGCCTCAGTTCAGAATGATCCACATTACCCCCAGACTGACCAGAACCATTGCCGCCAGCTCCAAAACCAGACCCACATGTAAGATCGCCTTATTGGTATTGATGATCTTCCTGGTATCCTCCAGCTGTCGGTTCAGCTCATGCTGCAGGTCGAAGGCGCTGCCTTCCTCCAGTCTGTTTAAACCTTCCGTCACCAGAAATTGGATCGCCAGTTCCTCCTTACACTCCTCACAGGTATCATAATGCTCCCTGAAGCGCCTTAAGGTCTGATAATCCAGCTTCTTTTCAATAAAATCCGGTACAAGCTTTTCAAACTCCCTGCATTCCATCGGACCGTCCATCCTTTGCGCCTCCTCCGTATCTTATGCCGCCCTGCAGCGGTCTGACAAGATTTTCATTCCGTATTTTTAACCTCTGACCTGCCCGGTCCCATAAACGGCGTACTTATAGGAAGTAAGCTCCTTAAGCCCCATAGGTCCCCTTGCATGCAGCTTTTGGGTGCTGATGCCGATCTCCGCCCCGAAGCCGAATTCAAAGCCGTCCGTAAATCTGGTGGAGGCATTCACATAAACACAGGCCGCATCCACCTCATTTAAAAAGCGCTCCGCCGCCTCCCTGTTCTCCGTGACGATACATTCGGAATGCCTCGTATTGTAACGATTGATATGGGCGATGGCCTCATCCAGGCTGGCTGCGGTTTTCATGGAAATGATATAATCCAGATATTCCCTTCCGTAATCCTCCTCTGTTGCCGGCACGCAGTCCGAAAGGTATTCCCGGATGCCTTCGTCTCCCCGCATTTCCACGTTTCTGCTCCTGAGGGCCTGGGCAAGCTTCGGAAGAAAGGCCTCCCGCACGGCTTCATGGACTACCAGGGACTCGCAGGCGTTGCATACCCCGATCCGCTGGGTTTTGGCGTTGACAATGATCTTTACCGCCATGTCCAGATCCGCATCCTTATCCACATAAACATGGCAGTTTCCGGTGCCCGTCTCGATCACGGGGATCGTGCTGTTCTCCACCACTGTGCGGATCAGGCCCGCCCCGCCTCTTGGGATCAGAACATCCACATACTGGTTCAATTTCATAAAAGCATCGGTGACGCTTCGGCTGGTATCCCCGATGAGCTGTACGGCGTCCGGCGTGACTCCGCTTTTTGCAAGGCTCTCCCGGATCACCGAGCTGATGGCGAGATTGGATTTCAGGGCGTCGCTGCCTCCCTTTAATATCACCGCATTGCCGGCTTTAAAGCAAAGTCCGAAGGCGTCCGCCGTCACATTTGGCCTGGATTCATAGATAATGCCGATCACGCCCAAGGGAACCCTTCTTTTTTCGATCAGAAGTCCATTGGGACGCTTAAAGGTCTCCATCACTTCACCGATGGGGTCCGGAAGCTCCGCGATCTGCCTGAGTCCCTCCGCCATGGCCTGAATCCGGCTTTCCGTCAGCCGGAGCCTGTCGATCAGTCCCTGATGCATTCCCTTCGCCTCTCCTGCCTGAATATCCAGCATATTGGCAGCCAAAAGCTCCCCTGCACGGCTGCAGAGGGCATCCGCCACAGCGTTTAAAGCATTGTTTTTTTCCTCCGTCCCCAGCTTTTGCAGCTCATATCTGGCCGCCTGGGCATTTTCTCCCATTTTGATTAAATCAGTCATTTCCCCGCCTTCCGCCGCCGATCTGGCGACATCTTCGCTTTCCGCCGCCAATCCGGCGGCATTTACGCTTCCCGCCGCCGACCTGGCGGCAATCGATCCGAAACAAATATTGTCAAAACAGCAGAACCTGATAGGGTCGGCAGTCGAAACCGCACACGGGAATTTCCTCTGCCAGCTGGCATTGAAAGCCGATCCCGATGGTGTGCTCCCGAAGTGCCGGCTTGTCCTTCAGATACCTGTCGTAAAAGCCTTTTCCATAGCCAATCCGGTTCCTGTAGGCGTCAAAAGCCACCCCCGGCATGATCATAAGCGTATTTCCCGAGGAATCCTCCTCATAGCGATAGAGATCTGTAATTCCCTCCGGCTCCGGTATCCCGTGAAAACCGGGCTTCAGATCCTGCATGGAGAAAATCCGGAAAAACTCCATCTCTTCTCCCGCCACCCTGGGGAGAAATACCTTTTTTCCCATTCTGAGGGCTTCCGAGATCAATTCCCCAGTATCGATCTCGGTTCCATAGCCGGCAAAGAGCAGCAGCTTTTCCGCGCCGTAAAACCATTGATGTCCCAGGATACGATCTGTCATGCAAAGGGAAGCCCTTTTCCGTTCCTCTTCGCTCATGGCGTTTCGCCTTGCCAGAACCTCCCTGCGAATCTTAGCCTTTTTGCGTTTTACAGCCTCCTGCTCTCCCTCGGATAATATGAATGGCTTTCCCGTATCTGGTTCAATCTGCTTTCCCGCACCTGCTTCCGCCTGGTTTTTCTGCCCTTCAGTGTGTGCCCACATGTCCATACTTTTCTCCCAGATTCACCACAGACCCGTCCTCCTGCTCCACGCTGATATTGTTTAACTGCGACCTTAAACCAGCCCGTATATTGGCAATATATTCACTGCGCAGCCGGGCCTGCTCCCGCCGTTCCTCTTCCGTCAGCCCTTCCGCCTTAGACTTGTGGTAAAGCTCATTGATCCGGGCAATTCTCTCTTCCATATTCATTCTGCAAATCTTCCTCCATCCGGTTCCTTCGAACCCCTGCCAGCGGCTTCCTCCATCCGGTTTCTTCGAACCCCTGCCAATGGCTTCCTCCATCCAACTCCCGCAAACTCCTGCTGACAGTTCACTATCCGGTTTTCACCGCATCCTATCTGTGAAGCCTGTCCACAAAATCCGGCAGATCAAAGCCTTCGTCCCGATCCGCCGCAAAAAGAGTTCCTACCTCTTCCCCTTCTATGATCCGGTGGATCACGCCGATATCTCTGCTGTTGGCGATTACCATATCGATATCCGAGCTGACAGCGATCTTCGCCGCCACCAGCTTGGTATTCATGCCGCCCGTACCCACACTGCTTCCGGTGCTGGCCTTGCCCATACCCATCAGCTCATCCGTCAGATGATCCACCTGCCCTATAAATTCCGCCTTCGGATTATGCCTGGGATCATCTGTATACAATCCGTCAATATCAGACAAAAGGATCAACAGATCCGCATCCACCAGAGCCGCTACAATGGCGGACAGCGTATCATTGTCCCCGATCTCGATCTCATAGGTAGCAACCGTATCGTTTTCATTTACCACCGGGATCACGCCCATCTTCAAAAGCTCCGAAAAAGTGTTGTGGGCGTTATAACGGTTCAGATTATCCACGATCGTATTTTTTGTCATCAGTATCTGCGCCGCGATCTGATTATATTCCGCGAAAATTTTCTGATAAGTCATCATAAGCCTTGCCTGACCTACCGCGGAGCAGGCCTGCTTAATGGCGATAGCCTCTTCCTGATGATCCGACATATTCTCCGCTGTTTTCCGATTCAATGCTTTTCTGCCCACAGCGATGGCGCCGGAGGTTACCAGAACCACGTCCTTCCCCTGATTGCGCAGATCGCAGAGCTCCCGGACCAGCTTTTCCAGCTTAATATAATCCAGATCCCCCGTCTCGGGATGCTGCAGGGAAGAGGAACCTATTTTCACCACAATTCTTTGCTTCGTTTTCAATGATTCTCTTTTATCGCTCAATTCTCTTATATCGCTCACTCAAATAGTCCTTTCTGACCCGGAAGGTATAATGCCCAGCTTCACAAAAATCGGGAAAAGATAGCTGGCGCCGAAGGTCTTTAATTTCTTGGGTCCGCTTACGGGCTCTCCCCTTCTCTGCAAAAAAAGGGCATTTTGAAAGGCAAGCTGTACCGTAGCCCTTGTCAGGGATTTATCCTTACGGTCCACGAACATTTCATTTCCCCTGATGGAATAGGTATAAGAAAGCCCTTTAGCCGTCTGAAAGGATAGATTCTGATTCTCTACCAGGATTTCCCATAAAAGCTGCTCCATCCCGGCAATTTTCTCCGGATCGTCCTCCGGAAGCTGATCCTGCTCTCCACAGCCGATAAAATCCTTTACCATATCCGCCAGTATTTTTCCCTTGTCTGCTTCCAGACCCTCTTCTTCCTGTCCTGCTATCATGGATTCTCCTTGCCGGCCGGGGCTGCGCCCATCTGTATGTCTGCCGTCTATGCCCCTGATATATTCCTGCCGCCTGTGCCTGCAATATACAGCATTGTACCTGCCGCAAATCTTACATTTGCGGGCATTCGCATATGCATTTGCGGCATACACATACACTTGCGGCATCCGCATATGCACTTGCGGCATACGCATATGCACTTGCGGCATACGCATGAATTGCGGCATCTGCCCGCAGTCTAAACTATTTCAGCTGCATCCGAACTGCAATGTCATTTCCCTTCACAGTCACCTTCCCCAGGCTTCCCACAATCAAAGGCATCATGGGCGGAAGATGCCCCAGATCCACATCCATGAAAACCGGCACCTTTTTGCGGCCGGCCACCTCCAGAAACGCCTGATAAACATCCAGACCCAGCATCTCCTGTCCGTAACACAAAGGTCTCCCGAACAAAAATCCTTTTACATATCGAAACCATCCCGCATGCTCCATGTGCCACATGGCACGCCGGATGTCAAATACATTCATATCGCAGGCTTCCAAAAACCAGATGATCCCATCCTCCCGGTACTTTTCCAGGAACTGAGGAGTGCGGTCAAATCTTGTGCCGATCAGATTCACCAGACAGTCCATGCAGCCCCCCAAAAGCCTTCCCTGAAAGGAAACGGAAGGGATCTCTTCTCCCACTGCGCTTATGCTTCCCGGATCCTGCTCCTTAGAAGCATGATAACGCAGAACCTTATCTTCGGTTAAATTGTAAGGAACGAGAGGATTCTCATCGTTCTTTCTGGGCTCCCGTTCCCATTTCGGATATCCGTGCACCGTCAGTTTTCTCCCTGTCAGCAGATCAAAGGCGTCCCTTAAAGAGGAATGCCAGGGCTCCATCCCAAAAGTGGAGGCGCAGGGCGCATAAAGAGCCGCTGTATCGCACAGAGTAGTCAGAAGATAGGTCATATTGGTGTTGTCCGAAAAGCCCATGAACCACTTGGGCTGCGCCTGGCCGATGGCCGAGAAGTCCACTTCATCCAGGATCTCGCACATCAGCTCCCCGCCGCCGCAGGAAATCAGGCAGTCATTCTCCCCTGAGAGATAAAACCTGGTTAACTCCTCTCCGCAGGCCTTCGGAGTATTGCTGATGCCGATTCCCTCCCCCGCATAGCAGTTGGGTCCCAGGGAAAGCTGATAACCCATCCTCTTCCATTTTCGGAGGGCGTTCTGGAAAGCCGTTTTATAAGGCTCCGTATTGCATCCAAAGGACGGCGCCACCAGACCTATCGTTCCTCCCTTTTGTAAAAAATCCGGATATCTCATGCTTCCTCCCAATCCATTTTCTGATATATATCAAAACAGTCAAAGGTTGCGAAATAATCTTTCGGAGTCTCCGCCCGGCGGATCAGCTCCACGCTTCCGTCCTCATGCAGCAGAAGCTCCGCGGACCTGAGCTTCCCGTTATAATTGTATCCCATGGAAAAACCATGGGCTCCCGTATCGTGGATCACCAGATAATCTCCCCTTTGAATCTCGGGAAGCATCCTGTCAATGGCAAACTTGTCATTGTTTTCGCAAAGAGAGCCTGTCACGTCATACATATGGTCGCAGGGCGCATCCTCCTTACCCAGCACGGTAATATGATGGTACGCCCCGTACATGGCGGGGCGCATCAGGTTTACAGCGCAGG
>CANQBS010000093.1 GCA_947589075.1 uncultured Acetatifactor sp. | reverse complement strand
ATATCCTTTCCTGCAACACTAACGGCAACTTTTTTGCCGGAGCCTTTAGAAGTGGAAGTTAACTTTTCACTTCACTCAAAAAATTTTATCTTTCTCCGAACAGAAAAGGCTCCAAAATGTGATGTCGCCTTTTCTCAAAAAAGAAGCGGAACCATCCAGTTCCGCTTCTTTTAATGATCATATCGCTTATTCAGTTTTCTGCCTCATATTCTTCATATGTCAATCCGCAGTCCACGCACTCCTTCAGACCTACTCTGTTCTCGTTCAGTCTCCAGCGATGCTCCGTATTTTGCGGCGTAGCTTCAGTCTTATGCTCACCGCACAGGTTGCAGCGATAGGTGATGGAGCCTCCATGCTGACAGGTGGCATCTACACGACTCTCTTCAATCCATTCGTGGAAACCACGGGCAGTTTCCACCGTTGTCCTCTCTTCGCCGCACTTCGAACATCTCTCCACGATAGTACCGTTTGTCAGACAGGTTCCATATACTCTCTTTTCCGGAACTACCACAAAATCATGACCCTGGCTCGGATGATGGCACTTTTCTGACTGCGCTCCGCATACGGTGCAAACGTAATAATCATAACTGCTGCTGGTACAGGTCTGTTCACCGACAGTGTGCTTGTCGCCCCATTTATGCCCTTCAGCAGGAATGGTCACTTTATTGATGCGCTTATGACAGTAAACACATTCCTCATAGCTGCTTCCGGAAGTGGTACAGGTAGCAGCAGTCACATGCTTCTCATACTTATGTCCGACAGCCGGGATCGCAACCACATTCGTCTTAGCATTGCAGTTTTTGCAGATATCATAGCTCGATCCTGCCTTCTCACAGGTAGGGGCAACTTCCTTATGAACATAATCATGAACGCCGGTGGGCTTCCCGTACATTCTGGACTGAACGGACTTCCCGCACTGACAATATCTCACTTCAGTACCATACTGGGTACAGGTGGGCTGTTTACTGACAGTCCACCCGCCAGTAAATACATGATGTCCGCCGGGACATTTCTCTTCTTCAGCAGAAGTTTTTGCAGCCTTCGTTGCGGAGGCGGATTCCTGAACCGATGCCTTGGAAGAAGCGGTCGCCGCACTGGGCTTCGTCTGACTCTCCTTAGAAGCCTCTGTCGCAGCACTGGGCTTCATCTGGCTCTCCTTAGAAGGCTCCGTCGCAACACTGGACTTCATCTGGCTCTCCTTAGAAGCTTCAGGGATCTTACCTGTCTCCGGCCTCGTCACAGGAACGGAACCGATCTTACTTTCTGACTCCGTTGCTGCAGTCCGAGACTTACCAGATACCTGTTCCGGTTCAGCGACTGTCCCGGATTCCGCATCCGACTTCTCTTCTGCTGCCTTTTGCTTTGTTTCTTCCATTGTTTTGGACGCTTCTGGAAGCTTCTCCTTCCCATCGTCCGCCGTCTGCACAACATCCTCTGCAGGCTCCTGCACAGGCACTGTCTCATCCGGCTGCGCAGCAACAACCTCCTGCGTATCTTTCTGGACAACACTTTCCTTCGAAGCTTCAGGAACCACCTTTTCCATAGAACCGGCGCCTGCCTTGGCACTGTTTCCTGTCAACATGGCCTCCAGCGATTCGTTGACAGTCATCGATTCCAGCTCCGCTTCCGTTTTGCTGCTTTCGCTTACTGCATTATTCTGCTGATCGGTCTTTTTCTCTAAATCAGGGAGAACTAACGCCATAGATGTCAGTCCGATCGTCAATACTGCAGCCAACGAAGCACACACAATACGACTCTTCTTTTTCATGCCTGTTCAACCTCCATTCTGATTAATTAACAGTTACATAACACAACAGCGCTTCCGGACCCATCCGGAAACGATCTGTATCTGTATTTGTATTATATCTGTACAGCTCCAGGAATGCAAGCAATTTTTATAAGATTTTTATAAGTCATCTTTACCTTTTTCTCACGTTTTCTTTCCTTTGGTTTACCTTCCTTGAATTCCCCTTTGAATATCATTTTGGATCCCCTGGATTCCTGTCATCCGCAGAATTGCAATCTTGACGAATCCTCTTTTTGGGCTTATCATTGCTATAATAAACATTCTAATATCATAAAAATTTCCACACAGAAAGAGGCGAAATACAATGGACAGACAAAATCTGACTTTATTGACTGACCTTTATGAACTGACGATGATGCAGGGCTATTTTAAGAATATGGACCGGAATGAAATGGTCATATTCGACGCCTTCTACCGCTCTAACCCCTGTGGAGGCGGTTATGCCATCTGCGCAGGCCTGGAACAGGTGATCCAATATATCAAGGAGCTGCATTTTGACGAAGAGGATATCGAGTATCTGCGGTCCTTAAAGATCTTCGACGAGGATTTCCTGGAATACCTGAGAAATTTCCATTTTTCCGGGGATATCTACGCCATTCCGGAAGGCACGGTCATGTTCCCCAGGGAGCCTATGGTAAAGGTCATCGCTCCCATCATGGAGGCGCAGCTGGTGGAGACCGCCATTTTAAATATCGTCAACCATCAGAGCCTCATCGCCACCAAAACGGCGAGGGTCTGCTATGCGGCAAAGGGAGACGGCATTATGGAATTCGGCCTGCGGCGGGCCCAGGGGCCGGATGCAGGGATCTACGGGGCCAGGGCTGCCATGATCGGAGGCTGCATCGGCACCAGCAACGTGCTGGCTGGACAGCTTTTCGATGTGCCCGTCAAGGGGACCCACGCCCACAGCTGGATCATGAGCTTCCCCGACGAATACACCGCCTTCAAAACCTATGCGAATATGTATCCAAGCGCCTGCATCCTGCTGGTGGATACCTACGATACCCTGAAATCCGGGGTGCCCAACGCCATCCGGGTCTTCACGGAAATGCGGGAGGCGGGAATTCCCCTGACCTTCTACGGCATCCGCTTAGACAGCGGCGACCTGGCTTATCTGTCCAAAAAAGCCCGGAAAATGCTGGATGCGGCAGGCTTTACGGACGCTGTGATCTCCGCCTCCAACGACCTGGATGAATTCCTGATTGACAGCCTGAAGGCTCAGGGAGCAGCCATTACCTCCTGGGGGGTTGGCACCAACCTGATCACCTCCAAGGATAATCCTTCCTTCGGCGGAGTCTACAAGCTGGCAGCCATTATGGGGGAAAACGGGGAATTCGTCCCCAAGATCAAACTTTCGGAAAACACCGAGAAGATCACCAATCCCGGCGACAAGAAGATCTACCGCATTTATGAAAAAGAAAGCGGCAAGGTCAAGGCGGATCTGATCTGTCTGGTGGATGAACATTTCGATGAAAAAGAGGATCTGATGCTCTTCGATCCTGCGGAGCCCTGGAAAAAGACCCGCATGAAGGGCGGCACCTATCATATCAGGCCTATCATGGAGCATATTTTCCACAAGGGAGAATGTATCTATACCTCCCCGAAGGTCATGGAGATCCGGGAATACTGCCGGAAGGAACAGGAAACCCTCTGGGAAGAAACCAGGCGTCTGGTGAACCCTCACCAGGTTTATGTGGACCTTTCCGCAAGGCTGTATGACATTAAGATCCAGCTGCTGGACCAAATGAGTGAGAAGTAAGGAAGGTGACGTTTTGAAGGTATATACTCCTGCCATTATCCCGCAGTATCCTGTATCCGTAAAGCCCATGGGAGAAATCGCGGGATTCCCGGTCCGGCCCGGAATGTTCGAGAACAACGGAGCCATTGTTCTGCCGGTTGGGATCAATTTTTCCATTCATACCCATTACGGAACGAGGGTGGAGCTGCTGCTTTTCCACCATGGGGAGGAAGAGCCCTATGCGGTGCTTCCCTTTCCGGAGGAATATAAGATCGGCGACGTTTATTCCATGATCGTATTCAACTTAAAGATCAACGACCTGGAATACGCCTATCGGATCGACGGTCCCCACGATCCGGAATACGGCCATATCTTCAATAAAAAGAATATCCTGCTGGATCCTTACGCCAAGGCTGTGGCGGGGCAGCGGGAATGGGGGCAGAAAAAGCGGGGCAGCTACCACGCCCGCATCGTAAGCGATGTTTTCGACTGGGGAGATATGCCCCAGTCCAAAAAGGAGCTGTGTGACCTGGTCATCTATGAACTTCATGTAAGGGGCTATACCATCCACCATTCCTCCGGGGTCAGCCATCCGGGCACCTTTGCGGGACTGAAGGAGAAAATTCCCTATCTGAAGGATCTGGGGATCAACGCGGTGGAGCTGATGCCTATTTTTGAATTCGATGAAACCGTAAATTCCAGGGAAGTGGATGGGAAAACTCTTTACGAATACTGGGGATACAATACGGTGTGCTTTTTTGCCCCCAATACCAGCTATGCCTCCTCGGAGGAATATAATAAGGAAGGCACGGAATTAAAGGAGCTGATCAAGGAGCTTCACGACAACGGCATAGAGGTGATCCTGGATGTGGTCTTCAACCATACGGCGGAGGGCAACGAGCTGGGCAACACCTTCTGCTTCAAGGGGCTGGACAACCGGATCTACTACATGCTCACGCCCCACGGGAATTACTATAATTTCAGCGGCTGCGGCAACACCTTAAACTGCAACCACCCCATTGTGCAGAATATGATCCTGGAATGTCTGCGATACTGGACCGTGACTTACCGGGTAGACGGCTTCCGTTTCGACCTGGCCAGCATCCTGGGGCGGAACTTTGACGGTTCCCCCATGAACAACCCTCCCCTGCTGCGGGCTCTGGCTTATGACCCTCTTTTGTCAAGGGTAAAGCTCATCGCGGAGGCCTGGGATGCGGGCGGACTCTATCAGGTGGGAAGCTTCCCCGCCAGCAGACGTTGGGCGGAATGGAACGGCAGATACCGGGATGCGGTAAGAGGCTTTTTAAAAGGAGAAAACTGGCTTTCCCTGCCTGCCGCCTGGAGCGTGGCGGGATCAGGGGATCTGTACGGCGGTTTTTATACCGAATACAATGAAAATTACGCAGGCTATAATTCCTGCGTCAATTTCCTGACCTGTCACGACGGTTTCACCCTGTATGACCTCTATTCCTACAACCACAAGCACAACGAGGCCAACGGCTGGAACAATACCGACGGATCCAACGATAACCGCAGCTGGAACTGCGGTGCGGAGGGAGAGACGGACGACCCTGAGGTTCTTTCCCTGCGGTTCCGCATGATCCGCAACGCCTGCGCGGTCCTGATGTGCAGCCGGGGCACCCCCATGTTCTTAGCGGGGGATGAATTCGCCAATACCCAATTCGGCAACAATAACAGCTACTGCCAGGACAACGAGATCTCCTGGCTGGACTGGCGTCTGCTGGAAACGCACCGCGATCTCCATGATTTTTTCAAATTCATGATCGCATACCGCTTCGCCCATCCTGTGATCCGCAGGAAACTGCCCGACGCGGTCTGCGGCATGGAGCCTCTCCTTACCCATATGGAGGACGCCCAGGTCACAAACCTTTCGGAAAACACCCGGTTTTTCGCGGTAAGCTTCGCAGGCTACGACAAGGTGAAAGGACAGGACGATCTGGTGTATGTAGCCATCAACACCTACTGGGAAGACCTGACCATCACCCTTCCCAGGCTCCCCCAGAACCTGGGCTGGTATCTGTCTGTGAACACCTGCGGGGACCAGTACGGCCGATACTGCTATGCGGAGGGAGAAGAAGTGCATATTATCGATGAATTCGTCATCCGGGCAAGGAGCGTCGCCGTCTTTACAGGCAGAAGCAACAATGAACTGGGCAGGAGATGAATGGGTAAGGGTGAGGAAGCGGTCTGGGGACATTGGAAGTAAGATAATCAGAGGATATAGAAAGTGAAATAGCAAGAAGTTACTGGAATTGAAGGAACTGACGGCTATTGAAACTAAAATAACAAGAGGCTATCGGACCTAAGGCAATCAAAATTTATTGGAAATGGGGAAACCTGCGGAAAATGAGATAGCCAGATGTGATCGAAATGAAAGCGGCCAAAGAAAGGACAATATGACATGCCACTGCAGATGATACGGGAGGATCTTACAAGGGTAAAGGCGGATGCCATCGTCAACACAGCCAATCCGGAACCCACTTACGGTGCCGGAACGGATTATGCCGTCTATCAGGCTGCAGGGGCTGACCGTCTTTTAAAATATCGGCAAAAAATAGGGTTCATCCATCCGGGACAGGCTGCAGTCACGCCCGCTTTCCGTCTGCCCGCAAAGTATATCATCCATACCGTGGGTCCTGTCTGGCAGGGAGGGAACAGCGGGGAAAAGGAGACCTTACGCTCCTGCTATGAGAATTCCCTGCAAAAAGCAAAGGAGCTGAAGTGCCGCAGCATCGCCTTTCCCCTGATCTCCAGCGGAAGCTATGGATTTCCCAAGAGCGAGGCACTGGAAATCGCATTGCAGGCTATTCAGCATTTTCTGGAAACAGAAGATATGACCATCTGCCTCGTGGTATTCGATGAGGAGTCAGTGCGGCTGTCTGAAGCCCTGGACTTGAAGCTTGAAAAATTCATCGACGAACGGCTGGTGTCGGATAAACTGCAGGCGGAATACCTGGGACAGCCTGAAACCAACCGATTCCCGGCATCTGTCCAGGGGACTTCCATCAGACAGCCCTCTATGCCTGTCACGGATTCCGAGAGACAATTCTCAGATTCCGGCATAGAGCCTGATATGCAATTCTCAGATTCCGGCATGGCGCCCGATATGCAATTCTCAGATTCCATACAGGGATCCTCCAGTTTCACCCTGGAGCCTGACAAGCGGCTTTCCAGTCCTTCTAAGGAATCCGGAAGCAAACATTTTTCTGCAGCGGATCACCGAGCTGCCGGCAAATTGTCCAAAACTGCCCATATGCCAGCCTCAGATGACCGCGTTGAAAAACCTCTTTTTCCCAAACGAACCGCCGTCGGCAGCGCCCGAAGTCCCCACCGAAATCTGGAGGATGTGATCGGTCAGCTGGGCGAAACCTTCCAGGAACGCCTTCTGCGGCTCATCGACGAACGGGGGCTTTCAGATGTGGAAGTATACAAACAGGCCAACCTGGACAGAAAGCTTTTTTCCAAGATCCGCTGCAATCCCCAGTATAAGCCCAAGAAAAAAACTGCCCTGGCCCTGGCCATCGCCCTGCATTTGAACCTGGACGAAACAAAGGACCTGCTGGGCAGGGCCGAACTCGCTCTTTCCCCCAGCAGCGTGTTCGACCTGATCATCGAATATTTTATCGTCAACGAAGTATATGATATCTATACCATTAACGTTGCCCTTTTCCAGCACAGACAGCCTTTGTTAGGGAAGTAAAATAAATTCTCACTTCAGCTGCTTGATCAAAAATATTTCCAGAGGTTCTTTCGGCAGTAAAAGGACACCGCAATCAGTATAACCGATCTTCCGATAGAAAAATTGCGCCTGTTCATTTGACTGGGTGGATGTCAAAACCTGACTGTAATTCTCTTTTGCCATTTCCTTTTCCCAAAACGCGACAAGCTCGGTTCCGTTTCCTTTTTTTCTATGACCAGCCAGAATATACAGCATATTCATAAACGGTATATTATCCCAGAACAATCCGAACCTGAGCCAGCCTGTGAAGCTGTCCCCCTGATACATGACCAGGACTCTCCCGGCACGGATGCTGTTTCTCAATTCTGATTCTGAAATATGTTTGTCATATTCCTTCAATTGAGCAAAATCTTCCAGATTTGCATAACGGATCATAACATCCTCCTGTAAAAAACAATCAACAGCGTTGCCAAGCTACGCCAGCCGATAAAATCGGCGCAGATTCTGCGCCAGCAGAATCATTTTACCATGAAAACGTCCGCCATGCAATAAACCTTTACCATACATAAGGCATTGGAAAATGTAGAAAAGTCGCCCGGCAAGCGACCTTTTTCCATGAGACATCCGATATAATAAGAGCATGAAGGGCAGGGTACATCCCATGAAAACAGGAACATGAATCTACTTTAAAAAAGGGACGCAAAACTATCCCTAAAAACAGGAATGGAAAAAGGAGGAACTTCACATGAAAAAAGATTTAACAGAGATCGTTTTTATTCTGGACAGGAGCGGATCCATGGGCGGATTGGAGTCGGATACCATCGGAGGCTACAACGCCATGATGGAGAAGCAGAAAAAGGAAAAAGGGGAAGCCTATATCTCCACCGTGCTTTTTGACGACCGCTCGGAGGTCATCTGCGACAGGCTTCCCATAGACCGGGTTCCCGCCCTGACAGAAAAGGAGTATTATGTCCGGGGCTGCACCGCCCTGCTGGACGCCCTGGGCGACGCCATCCATCACATCGGCAACGTCCACAAATATGCCAGAGAGGAAGACCGTCCCGAAAAGACTCTTTTTATCATCACCACAGACGGCATGGAAAACGCCAGCAAACGGTACAGCTATGAATCCGTGAAAAAGCTGGTGGAACGACAGAAAGAAAATTACGGATGGGAATTCCTGTTCCTGGGAGCCAATATCGACGCCATCAATGTGGCGGGAAGGTTTGGCATTGCGCCGGAAATGGCCGCTAACTATCACAGCGACAGCACCGGGACGCAGTTAAACTATCAGGTTCTGAATGAAGCCATCCACAATGTCCGTTCCAACGCCGCGCCCTTAGACGGCTCCTGGAAAAGCAAGATCGATGCGGATTTCCGGAAACGCAGGAAAAAATAATATGATTCACGGAAAATAATGTGTTTTCTAAGTTTTTGTAAAAGAGAAAATTTTGCGCCAAAGAAAACCTGCGGACAACAGGATCTGTCCGCAGGTTCTTCCTTTGTGCGCCTGACGGCGCAGATTATAACGCTCCGTCTATAACCTTTCAGCGCTCTGTTTACTCATTTTTCAGCGTATTATCCAGAAGCTCCTCTTCATCCGCGAAGGAACTCTCATCTTCGGAAACCTCTTCCTCCTCCGGAGTTTCCTCGTCTGCAGCTTCTTCACCGTCAGTTTCTTCCACGGCTTCTTCCGCTGCAGCACCATCTAAGTCTTCAGCCGCAGCTTCTTCCGGCTCCTCTGTCAGGCTGTCCTTCGCCTCCATGGTTTCCGCCTCTTCAAAGCTGCCTGCCGGATCTCCTTCTGATTCCTCTGCCGATCCATTCTCTCCGTCTTCTATTCCCTCGCTGAAGGAAAGTTCGGAATCATCATACTCATCGAAAGAAACTACTTCCGTCTCAGTGCTCAGCTTCGTGTTGCGGTATCTCTCCATTCCGGTTCCGGCAGGAATGGGCTTACCGATGATCACGTTTTCCTTAAGACCTACCAAAGGATCGATCTTGCCCTTAATAGCAGCCTCTGTCAGCACCTTTGTGGTTTCCTGGAAGGATGCTGCCGACAGGAAGGAATCCGTCGCCAGAGCTGCCTTGGTGATACCCAGCATTACCTGCTTGCCTTCCGCAGGCTCCAAACCCTGGGCGATCAGTTCTTCATTTCTGTCCTCGTATCTCAGGGTATCCACCAGGGTTCCCGGAAGGAATTCGGAATCTCCGTTTTTCTCCACACGAACCTTCTTTAACATCTGGCGGACGATCACTTCGATATGCTTATCCGCAATATCCACGCCCTGCAGGCGGTATACTCTCTGTACCTCACGGAGCATGTAATCCTGCACTGCGCGGATGCCCTTGATCTTCAGAAGATCATGGGGATTTACGCTGCCTTCCGTCAATTCATCGCCGGCCTCCAATTCCTGTCCGTCCACTACCTTGATCCTGGAACCATAAGGGATCAGATATGCCTTGGATTCTCCGGTTTCATCGTTAGTGATCACAACCTCCCGCTTTTTCTTGGTATCACGGATCTCCGCCCTGCCGGCGAATTCCGCAATGATCGCAAGACCCTTGGGCTTTCTTGCCTCAAACAGCTCTTCTACACGGGGAAGACCCTGTGTGATATCGTCTCCAGCCACACCGCCGGTATGGAAGGTACGCATGGTCAGCTGTGTGCCGGGTTCGCCGATGGACTGGGCCGCGATGATACCCACTGCCTCGCCCACCTGAACCGCTTCTCCGGTGGCCATGTTGGCGCCGTAGCATTTTGCACAGATTCCCTTATAGGACCGACAGGTTAAAATGGTACGAACCTTTACGGATTCAATGGGATCGCCCTTCTCGTCCACGCCGGCGGACAGGATCCTGGCGGCGCGGCTGGGGGTGATCATATGGTTTCTCTTTACAATGACATTGCCGTCACGATCCATGATATCCTCACAGGAATATCTGCCAAGGATACGATCCTTCAGGCTCTCGATGGTTTCCTTGCCGTCCATAAAGGCCTTTACCGTCATGCCGGGAATATCAGCCTTGCCTTCACAGCAGTCCACCTCCCGGATGATCAGCTCCTGGGATACATCCACCATTCTTCTGGTCAGATAACCGGAGTCCGCAGTACGCAGAGCGGTATCCGACAGACCCTTACGGGCGCCATGGGCGGACATGAAATACTCCAAAACGTCCAGACCCTCACGGAAATTGGACTTAATGGGCAGCTCGATGGTACGTCCGGTGGTATCCGCCATCAGGCCCCGCATGCCTGCCAGCTGTTTGATCTGCTGGTTGGAACCACGGGCGCCGGAGTCAGCCATCATGAAAATATTGTTATATTTATCTAGACCGGAAAGAAGTACGTTGGTCAGCTCCTTATCCGTCTCATTCCAGGTCTCCACAACGGCACGGTATCTTTCCTCTTCCGTGATCAGACCGCGGCGGTAGTTGGCTGAAATCCTGTCAACTGTTGCCTGGGCCTGTGCCAGCAGCTCAGGCTTCTGGGCGGGCACGGTCATATCGGAAATGGACACGCTCATCGCCGCCTTTGTGGAATACTTATAGCCGATGGCCTTCACATCATCCAGCACCTCGGCAGTCCTGGAGGCTCCGTGAGTATTGATGACCTTTTCCAGAATGGGCTTTAATTCCTTTTTGCCCACATGGAAGTCCACCTCCAGCTTTAAGAAATTCTCCGGGATGCTTCTGTCCACAAAGCCCAGATCCTGAGGAAGGATCTCATTGAACAGGAAACGTCCCAGGGTTGATTCCACATTGCCGGTGATCACTTCGCCCTCCGCATTCTTCTTGGAAACACGGACCGTGATCCTGGAATGGAGAGTACATGCACCGTTTTCATAAGCAAGGATCGCTTCGTTTACACTCTTAAAGAACTTGCCCTCGCCGATGGAGCCGGGTCTCTCCTGGGTCAGATAATAAATACCCAGCACCATATCCTGAGAAGGCACCGCTACAGGGCCTCCATCGGAAGGCTTTAACAGATTATTCGGGGACAGCAGCAGGAAACGGCACTCCGCCTGCGCTTCCACGGACAGCGGAAGGTGCACGGCCATCTGGTCG
>CANQBS010000092.1 GCA_947589075.1 uncultured Acetatifactor sp. | reverse complement strand
CGAATATATGGGCATTTGTGAGAGATCCATGTTGATTTCGCTCCTAAAAAATCTGGCGTTAACTACCAAAGACGGGTCTGTTGGAAGGCGGAACCGTTCAGGGATCAAGGACGCTGGAGCCTTATGGGGTATGTGTGCTGGGGCGGATGATGTTCTGACCGATAAGGGTCAAAAACCGACCGATTAAGGTCAGGGGATTGAGCAGGAAAGGAAATTATGCTAGATTATAAAAATGAAGATTTGTATTGTGGACGATGACCTTATTTTTGCGCAAAAGGCGGAAAATACGGTAAAGGAATACTTTTCAAGCTGTGGGGAAGAGGTTCAGGTTTCAAAGTATGGAGAAGGTTATTCTGTTTTAAGCGCTATGGAAAAAGGCTGGAATTATGACCTGTATTTTGTGGATGTTGAGATGCCGCAGATAAACGGTCTGGAGCTAGCACAAAAGATACACGAACGGGAGCAGGACGCCAGGATTGTCCTGCTCACTTCCTATGAGAAATATGCCTTCCCCAGCTATAAACTAAAAGCGTACTACTATATCCTGAAGGATGAATTCAAGGCGGAGATACCGACTGTCCTGGAAAGGCTTGCGACAGAGAAGAAGACCCGGGACTGGGGTTCCGGGGATAAGGAAGATTATTATTTGATCCAAAACGGAATATTGGGGAAAAGGGTAAAGCTCGATGATATCCTGTACCTGACAAAGGAAAAAAAGTATGTGATATTCCACTGCAAGGACGGTTTGGAATACAAGGAGCGTATTGCTTTGACAGAAGCTTATAGGAAACTTCCAAGAACTTGTTTTATTCTCGTGGACAAGGGATCTGTCATTAATATGCGGCATGTTTCTGGCTGGAATGGATTCATGATCCGGCTGGATGACGGCGCCGACAGGATAGAGGTTCCGGTCAGCAGACGGATGAGTAGGGAGGTAAAGGACGCCTTGGCCCGGTTTTGGAGGAGAAAATGACAGAATTGTTTTATTATATCTGTGATTTTTTGTGCTCGGCTGCGAAAATAGGAACAGGGTTTGGGCTTGTGGCTGCCTTCCTGGAGCCTGCATGTGGGGAACGGACGGAAAGGCTGGTGGTCGCGCTTTCTGTGGTAGGCATCGCTGCGCTGAACGCATGGAACAATTATCTGGCTTCTGGTCTTTTTTCTAACAGCATGCTTTTCCTTTACATTCTTTTTATGGCGTTGGTCAGCAGCAGGCTTTATCGTGGCAGAAAAAGTATTTTTTTATACGCCTTTGCCATCTGGTTTTTATTTCTGGTTGGTTTAACGCTGGCGGATTCGTTTGTTCTGACTTTTCTATATTTTGCTTTTCAATATTTTTCAATGGATCCAAATGTATGGCTTTCGGTATCCCTTTACAGGGCGTTTTATCTCTTGCTGTGGAGCGTCCTTATTCTTGCTGTTGGCAGATATTTTTGCCCCAGGATGAAGCGTTATAAAAATGAGGTATTCGATTACTTAAAGAAAATCTGGATTTTATATCCTTTGTTCCTGTGCGGGATGATTTATTTTCAAAGGATATATTTGCGGGAATTTTCGTATCAGATGATGGATCGGTGGTGGCTTTTCCTGCTCGCCCTGATTCTGGTCATGTCGGGCTATGTGTTCAGCAGGGTCAGGTCGGAGGAGATAGAAAAGATGCGCCTGATGCAGCAGAGGGTGGACCAGCTCGGAAGCTATTATAGAACCTTGTCCCATACTTATGAAGAAAAAGCGGTTTTGCTGCATGATCTCAGAAACCATATGCGGGCACTGAGGGAGCTTCTGCAGAGCGGTCTGACTAAGGAAGCTGTGGCATATCTGGATCAGATGGAAGGCGTGATCAGGGAAAGTGGCAGACGGAATCTGACCAACCACGATATCCTGGATCTGATATTAAATGCAAAGCTGCAGGAAGTCCGGGAAGAGGGAGTTGAGGTGTATTTTGAATCCGATGACATGAAAGAACTGCAGTTAAATCCCATGGAAATCTGTACCGTGTTCTGTAATCTGCTGGACAATGGGATGGAAGCGATTCGGAGAAACCGGGAGGTTAAGGGGCGTTGGATCCGTTTGTTCTGTGAGAGAAAGGATAAACTTTTGATCCTCTCCATATCAAATCCAACCGATGAAAAGACCTTAAAATATGATGGGGAATTTCCGGTGAGCACAAAGGCTGATAAGCGGCTGCACGGCATGGGACTGCGGAGCATCCGGCAGGTGCTGGACGCCCATCAAGGGCACATGAACCTTACCATAGAAGATCAGGTTTTTTGCTTTACCGCATATATGGAGGCGTTTTGAGGCGCTGGATGAACAATATGATTAAATAACTGCCGGTTTGATGATCGGTTATCGAAATTTACAAACGGGAAAAGGGGAATGAAATGTGGTGAGTAAGACAGAATTAAGAAATTCAAAGCGGGGGGAACGATCAGCAGCAGGGGACTTAAAATTGGAATTGGAAGAGCTGAGGGAGTGCCAAAGGGAAAAACAGGCAGAGGACATCCATACGATTTCAACAGGCTGTGGATATATTTTGACTATAATGTGCTGCTAACAGGCAAGGAATAGGAAAAGGAAGGTAGAGACACCTTCTTTTTTCTGTTTCCCGTCATAGGAGAATCCCCTCAGAAGGTTTATTTTAAATCGGTAGGAGATATAACTTGAGGACAAGAGATAATAGGCGATTATAAAATAAAAGGAAAAGGAAGGTGACGGTATGGGTTATAAAGGGTTAGAAGAAATATACTGGGGTCTGGCTATAGAGCAAATAAAGGAACCTTTCGCGGAAAACGAGTGTTTTGATGCGTATTATCTACATTTCTGGGAAACATTATGGAAAGGTCTGGGGATTGCAGCAAAGAAAAAAGAAATCGATATACCGGGGCTTTCACAGAGATTGAAGGATTCTTTCTATGACCATTTGCGGAGAATATCCCTGAGGACTTTGATCTTTGAAATGGAACTATGTGCAGAATGTGGGGAATTATCAGGTGAGGATTGCCATGAACAATATCTGTATTATGCAAATATTCTCCTGCAGTCACCGAAATTCCTGCGGGAAATTTATGAGGAATATCCTTTTATGTACAAAGGCTTATTAGAGACAGTATATCATTTGATTCAAAACATCGTTGAAGTAGCGGAGAGGTTTGACTCGGACAGAAATGAGATCAATTCTTCGTTTTACCCAGATCATCCCTGCAGCCGGATATTACAGATAGATTGTAGCGGTTCTGATGACCATAGAGGAGGGCATAAGGTGTTTTTTTTAGAACTTGATAATAAAGAAAGGTTGGTCTATAAGCCTAGAAATCTTGCAGTTGATGAAGCATATCTGTTTTTTTTGAAGGGGGTATTTTTAAAGATTGGAATGCCGTTTTGGTGGAATGGGATTTTGAACAGACAGAAGTATGGGTGGTGTCAGTGGGTATCAGCACAGGACTGTACCTCCTGCGAGGAACTGAGACGATACTATAAGAGAAATGGAATTCTGCTGTGTGTCAGTTATCTATTGGGTTCGGAAGATATGCATTACGAGAATCTGATCGCCCACGGCGAATATCCTGTTCTTGTGGATTTAGAGATGGTAGTCGGCGGCAGGGGGATTGAGAAAAAGGAAAAAATAACAGATGTTGAGAAAATATTCCGAGAGTCTGTTTATCATATTGGTATTTTACCACTATACGCCTGGAATGAAATGGGAGAAGGAGTCAATGTGGGAGCCATCAACGGAAAAGGCGGTCAGTCAGTTCCTTTTGTTATGCCTGTAGTCGTTAAACCCGGCACCGTGAAGATGCATATTGAATACAGGCATCATAAAATGAGTGAGGGGAAAAACCTTGCTAAATTGAATGGAAGCTTTATTGAACCTTGCGAATTGACGAATGAGATATTAGAAGGCTTTGAAGAGGCGTATCGTCTGTTTATGGAGAGACAGGTATGGGTTTTTGAAAAGTTGGAAGAATTCAAGGATGTGTCTGTAAGGTATCTGTTACGGAATTCACAACAGTATATGATGGCTCTTGTAACATTAGGACATCCAAATTATCTTTTTAAGGACAGAAGCTTGGATGAAATATGGGAGGCACTGGGCGGTGGTGTTAAGGTGTTAGAGAGCGGAAAAGACGATCAAAGGACAGGCAGCAAGGTCCAGGAGACTGGGAGATGGCTCTTAAAACAGGAAATAAGAGACTTATTGCAATGGGATATTCCTTATTTTTATGCAAATGTATCTGAATGTGGGTTATACAGCAGCAAAGGGGAACCATTGAAGGATTTTTTCCCATATCCAATTATGGATTCAGTGAAAAGGCGCCTTAGAAATCTGTGTGAAACAGACCTTCAGATGCAGAAAAGGTTCATATTGGCATCCTTAATGCCTGGAAAGAGGAGTACCGCCAGCCAAACTTCTTGGGAAAAACTGAAGGATGAAGCGAGTCGAATGAAAATAGCTGAAAGAATTGGTAATCATCTATTGGAGGAGGCTGTCTGGACGGAGGACAGGAAGGAGATAGGATGGATTAGTGTCACAATGACAGGATACCAGGAGAGAAGTTATCTGGTCCGTCCAATGAATGCCTACCTTTATGATGGACTGTCCGGCATGACATTGTTTTTTGCAGAATTGGCAGCTAAAACAGGCAGGCAAAAATTCTATGAGACAAGAGATGCGTTGGTGAAGATGCTTTTTCTGCATACGGATGAGTTGTATGCAAAAAAAACGCTGAAGAAACTGCCAACAGGAGCTTATACTGGAGAAGCCTCTGTTGCCTTTGCCTATATGTTGCTTAATTTGGAACTTTCGGACCCGGTTTATATGACGTATCTGGAAAAACAATGTCAGGTCACGAGAAGGGTTCTGGCGGATGATGTGAACTATGATATATTAGGTGGAAATGCAGGAGCGATCATGGTATTCCTGAATGCTTACACAATAACTGGACAAAAAAAATTTTTGATTTGGGCAGAAGAGGCAGGAGATTGTCTTCTTAAATCGGCGAGTGTTTTTCCATGGGGAATTGGATGGATCAATCCGGGCATTGGGAAGGCGTTAACAGGATTTGCTCATGGAACTGCGGGGATGATGTTGGCTCTAGCAAGGTTGGGGCATGAATCAAAGAAAGATAAGTATATGGAGGCGGCATACCAGGCTTATCGGTATGAAGAACATTATTACAGTGGTACATGGCAGGATTGGGCGGATCTGCGTTATCCGGAAAACAGTTTGGAGAAATGCGGTCAGCTGGCATGGTGTCATGGTTGGGGAGGTATCATAGTAGCGCGCCTTTTATCCTTTAAATATGCAAGAGGAGAATTAAAAAAAGAATTAGGAGAGATAAAAGCCTGGATACAGCTGAAAAGGGGTATTTCCTATTCAGAAAGGAAAATGTGCTTGTGCCATGGAAAGATCGGAAATGCGGCCCTACTTGCCTTTATGGGTAAGAAAGAGGAGGCTGAAGGACTGCAAGTACAGATAAACAGAATGATAAACAATGAGAATGATCTGTGTGAAGGGCTTGATACACAGGAATGCTCTAATTATGGTCTGTTGAACGGGCTTGCAGGAATCGGATACGGCTGCCTGTGCGGGCATAACAACGTAATGAATATTCTAAGTGTAGGGGATTGCTTACAGGAACGGTAGTACAGCCTTACTGCGCAAAATACGCAAAACCTAACTGAAAAAAGATGAGGTCAAAAAACAACCGATGAGGGTCAAGTGATTGATTTTCCCTATATAGCGTATTATACTATGTACAAATATTTAAGAAGTCTTTGGTTCTCTGTAAAAGTCCGCGATACAATACAGGAAGAAGAGGGAGTGAATCTGTTGGAAAACTCGTTTTATAAATGTGCAGAAAATAAAATTTAGGAAATGGAGTAAACTCAGAAAGCAAGCAGATAAAGCGAATAATAGAAGCTGCAAGATGAAAAATGCAGGAGGATTTCAGTGAAGGACATGGCTTTCAAACCTCCCTTACGGCAGGTTTTGAAAAAGAAGTTGCAATTGAAGTGGTTGTGAAACAAGGAGGTGAGTCCATTGGGGAATCTGTAATGAAAGCAAGTTGCTAAAGATGTTATGACCTGAAAATAGGAGTGGAGGGAAACAAATGAGATTATCAACAATTATAAAAAAATTTTTCGTAGGTGTCCTGATGATGGGTGTACTGTTGTTATCCGCAGTTGTGCCTGTTGCGCATGCCGCATCTCCCAGCCAGCTGTCTGTCGAGAAACCTGGTTATGGAGTCGTTACAGCGAGTGGAGGATCTGTAGTGTTTAGGGAGTCAAATACATCATCGCAATCCCTTACAACTATACCTTATAGTGATTATATCATGATTGTTGGGGAACAGGGGAATTTCTATCGGGTTCAATATACTTCCTTCTCAAAAAGCTATGGGTATGTGCTGAAAACAGATATCTATTTTGAAAATGAGGATTACTATTTGGTTGTAGTTACCGATCACAGCAATTTGAATATGCGTTCAGGTCCGGGAACTAATTATGATATTGTAACAAGTATTCCAAATGGAACCAGTTTTGCCTATGTCCTGGATTCTTATGGTGACTGGTGCAGTGCAGTATATGGGAACGTTTACGGATTTGTTTCCATGGATTATGTGCAGAAAAAGACATTTGATTGAGCAGCCCTATTGTTTATCTTCAGTCTGCCGCTGTTGCAAACAGTGGCAGGCTGTTATGGTGGATCTTTATAATGACAAATATTGCAGGATGCCTGCAGAACGTTACAGGCATCTTCAAATTGTATCATATTGGTAATCCGTGAGAGATGAAATATAAATTGACAGGAGACAAAGCAAATGAAATACAGAAGGCGCTTAAAGGCTGTGGCAGTTATCATGCTGGTGACAATAGTCCTCACTTCATGCGGGCGCTCTGGCAGTACAGGGGATAGTTTGGAAGAAATCATGGCAGAGGATTTGGAGGAAAGCGGACAGGCCGGGCTGCCTTCTGGTACCGTGTCCGAGGATTCCCAGCGGGGAGAATCTAAAGAGGCCTCTTCATCTGCTTACACAAGGCATGAGGTTCCTGAGAACACCGAGGGCAGGATCGTGGTGACGCTGGGTATGACGGATATCGACGGGAGCGCCATGACGCCGGAGATTGTAGAGATCATTAAGAACTTCAACAATGAGCGTGATGACATTTGCGTGGAGATTATCTATTACACCAGTGATGAGTATGATTATGATGCGAGAATAGATCGCATGAAGGTAGATCTGGCTACTGGCAATGCCCCGGATATCATTGATGTATCCGGCGCCCTCGACTATGATGTCCTAGGAATGACGGGGGTTTTTGCTGACCTGTATACCCTGATGGAGGATGATTTCCGAAAACAGCTGCTTCCATCCATATTGAAGGCGGCTGAGACGGACGGGAAGCTGTATGCGCTTTGCAATTCCTTTAACCTGGAAACGATATGGGGAAGCAGTGCGGTGACAGGAGGGAAGCAGGGCGTGACCTTGGCGGAGATGATGCAGCTGTTAAAGGAGCATGGAAAGGACCTCAACGCGATCTATGGTTTCCCCGGCTCCCCGCTTGGTGTGCTCCTGTCAACTTCCATGGATGAATTTGTGGACTGGTCAGAGGGAACCTGTGATTTTACGGGTGATGAGTTCAAGGAATTCCTGAAATTCGTCAAGGACTACCGTGGAGGTTTCCAGTCCAGGAATATAATGGAGGCGATCCACAGCGGTGAGATCGTGATGACAGAATCACCGATATACAAGGTGTCCGATTACCAGATACAGAAAGAGCTGTATGGTGATGATATAAGCTTTATCGGGCTGCCGACGCAGAAGGAAACGGGGATTGCGGCGTACTTATCCGGAAGCCTGGCAATCAATTCCAGGTGCGCGCACCAAGAGGAAGCCTGGGAATTCTTGAAATATTATATCCAGAACTGTAGTACCCCGGATAATTTCCCGATCCTTAGGGAGCGTTTCGACCAGATGATGGCGGATGCCATGACGGAGGATCTGGCAGAGAATGGGGAACGGATCGTAAAAGCTACAGCCGTCGGGAACGATATCCTCGTGTTCGCAGCCAAACAGGAGGATGTGGACGCTGTAAGGGAGCTGGTGGAGAAGGTGGATGGAAAACGCAAGAACCACCCTGAGATTCAGGCCATCATAGAGGAAGAGGCCTCCTACTACTTAAACGGAAAGAAGGATGTGGACGCCGTGGCGGAGATCATCCAGAACAGGATGACTATATACCTGCAGGAACGGAAATGGTAGCGTGGCGGGGAAGAGATAAAAAGATAGAAAAGGGCTTTACAAATTTGTCAGAATGTACTAAACTGTATTTCATCAGAAAATCCCTGCAAGAAGCAAAAGCGATGACGGGAAGAGTAAGATGTGGAAGGTGACAGAGAGGACGGCCGTTTTCCGGCGCTGGCCTGCGGATTCTGTAAAGAGTGGACAGGTCAGAAAAGGATAAGCCGCCTGGGCAGGAGTCGGCAGGCAGCCGATGTGACAGCCTGGGGCGGATGGAAGCCGGGAACCGTGCTGAGAGCAGTCCCGCCGGAAGTATCCCAAGACCATCCCTGAGCGGCGCTAATCACGCCCGGCAGCAGCCGTTACCTGCAAATGAAGTGGTCAGAGCTGGCAGAAAAGGATAAAGCTCTGACAAAAAGGGTGGAACCGCGTAGAAGATACGTCCCTTGCAATATTTTGCGATATTGCAGGGGATTTTTTGTATGTAGATTTTATGCATAGGTTTTGTGTATGGGTTTTGTGCATGGATTTGGTACAAAACGATACAGAACCAGAGCCCCCCAAGGGAAACTGGCAACAGAAGAGTTTTTGCCAGATGAACGAGATCAAAAACGCAGAAAGGAAGGAACAGGATGAAGATCACATTAAAGGATGGCTCCGTGAAGGAGTATGCGGAAAGCATGAGCGTGTATGATATCGCAAAGGATATCAGCGAGGGATTGGCAAGGGTTGCCTGCCTCGGCGTGGTGAACGGTGAAGAGGTGGATCTGCGCACAGTGGTGTCGGAGGACGCCCAGGTCAATATTTTAACTGCAAAGGATGCCGGAGGCTTAAGCACCCTGCGCCATACGGCCAGCCATGTGATGGCCCAGGCTGTAAAGAGGCTGTACCCGGGAGTAAAGCTGGCGATCGGACCCTCCATCGCAGACGGTTTTTATTATGACATGGAATTTGAGACGCCCTTAACCAG
Organism: uncultured Acetatifactor sp.; assembly: GCA_947589075.1. Taxonomy (GTDB): domain Bacteria; phylum Bacillota; class Clostridia; order Lachnospirales; family Lachnospiraceae; genus Acetatifactor. The sequence goes on along the minus strand of CANQBS010000092.1, from coordinate 2,152 downwards.
CGATGATTTCGGCAAGATTGAGGATGAGATGCGTAAGATCATCAAGGAGGATCTGAAGCTGGAGCGTTTTACCCTGCCCAGGGAGGAGGCCATCGCTTTCATGCAGGAGAAAGGGGAGCCCTATAAGGTGGAACTGATCCGGGATCTTCCGGAGGATGCGGAGATCAGCTTCTATCAGCAGGGCGAGTTCGTGGATCTCTGTGCGGGTCCTCACCTCATGAGCACCAAGGAGGTGGGCAAGGCTTTCAAGATCATGAGCCTGGCAGGCGCTTACTGGAGGGGCGACGAGCACAATAAGATGCTCACAAGACTTTACGCCACTGCTTTTTCCAAAAAAGAGGAGCTGGAAGCTTACATCACCATGATGGAAGAGGCGAAGAAGCGTGACCATAGGAAGCTGGGCAAGGAGCTGGGTCTCTTTATGTTGAACGATGCGGGTCCCGGATTCCCCTTCTTCCTTCCCAAGGGAATGGTGCTGAAAAACACCCTGTTGGATTATTGGAGGGAGCTGCACAGGAAGGCGGGTTATGTGGAGATTTCTACTCCCATTATTTTAAACAGAAGCCTCTGGGAAACCTCCGGCCACTGGGATCATTATAAAAATAATATGTACACCACGGTTATCGACGATCAGGATTACGCCATCAAGCCCATGAACTGCCCCGGCGGCGTGCTGGTGTACGGTTCGGAATCCCGTTCCTACAGGGATCTGCCCCTCCGGATGGGAGAGCTGGGCATTGTGCATCGTCATGAAAAAAGCGGACAGCTTCACGGCCTGATGCGGGTGCGCTGCTTTACCCAGGATGACGCCCATATTTTCATGACGCCGGAACAGATCAAAGATGAGATTAAGGGAGTTGTGGCTCTGATCAATGAAGTGTATTCTCTGTTTGGTTTCCAGTATCATGTGGAGCTGTCCACCAGGCCGGAGGATTCCATGGGAAGCGATGAAGACTGGGAGATGGCCACTTCCGCCCTGCAGGGAGCTTTGGACGAGCTGGGACTGCCTTATGTGATCAACGAAGGGGACGGCGCCTTCTACGGGCCTAAGATCGACTTCCATCTGGTGGACTGCATCGGCAGGACCTGGCAGTGCGGCACCATCCAGCTGGATTTCCAGCTGCCCCAGCGGTTTGAACTGGAGTATACCGGCGCTGACGGAGAGAAGCACAGACCCATCATGATCCACCGCGTGGTATTCGGCTCCATCGAGCGCTTTATCGGCATTCTCATCGAGCATTTTGCAGGGGCGTTCCCTACCTGGCTCGCTCCGGTACAGGTGAAGGTGCTGCCCATTTCCGATAAATATATGGACTATGCGCAAAAGGTGAAGTCCGTCCTGGATGATGCCAATATCCGGGCGGAACTGGATACCAGATCGGAAAAGATCGGCTACAAGATCCGTGAGGCTCAGATGCAGAAGATCCCTTATATGCTGGTGGTAGGCCAGAAGGAAGAGGAAGAGGGCAAGGTATCCGTCAGAAGCCGTTTCGCAGGGGATGAGGGCGCCAGGGATCTGGAGGAGTTCATCGCCCAGGTAAAGGAAGAGATCCGCACGAGACAGGCCAGGGAAGTGACGGTGCAGAAATAAAGAGAGGAGCAGGGAGCCTGAAGCGGCACTGTGGAAGCGGCGAAGGAAACCTGCCACAATAGAGAAATAACGCAAAGAAACGGCTGCGGGGATGGATCCCTGCAGCCGTTTCTTGTATGAGCAGCCGTAATCCGGAGCACTTTTGACCAGCCTCTCAGCTCTGGTATCTGGGTTCGCAGGTTACGTCGCACTCCAGCTTCTGGAAGACGCGCCGATCCACCTGGGAAAGCATGACGCTGGAATGCACCTGGCAGCCTTTAAGCTTCGGCAGGCTTTGAAGGGCCAGGGCTGCTTCCTCGTTCTGGGCCGCGGTGGCGGATAGGGCGATCAGCACCTCGTCCGTATGCAGCCTGGGGTTCCTGCTTCCCAGATATTTTGTCTTTAAAGCCTGGATGGGCTCGATGGCGGAAGGAGCCAGAATATGTTTTTCATGGGGCAGACCGGACAGCTCCTTCAAGGCGTTTAAAAGCACTGCAGCGCAGGGACCCAGCAGGCCGCCGGTCTTGCCGGTGATGATGCGTCCGTCCGGAAGCTCCAGGGCCGCCGCGGGGGCGCCTGTTT
>CANQBS010000091.1 GCA_947589075.1 uncultured Acetatifactor sp. | reverse complement strand
CCCAGATGCGCAGAGGCTCCTTCTCGCTCTTTTCTTCCTCTCCGCCGATATAGGGAATGATATTTCCCACCATCTCGGGCCAGTCCCTGAAGGTCTTCCCGGCTCCGGAGATCGCCTGGTATGTAGTGGCCACCACTTCCGTGGGCTCAAACTCCTTCCACGCCGTCAGGACGGGAGCGTAGCTCTGAATGGAGCAATTGGGCTTTACCGCCACAAAGCCCCTGGCGGTTCCCAGCCTTTTTTTCTGGTAATCGATCACCTTCATATGCTCCGGATTGATCTCAGGCACCACCATGGGTACGTCCGGCGTCCAGCGATGGGCGCTGTTATTGGATACCACCGGGGTCTCCGCCTTCGCATAGGCTTCTTCGATGCGCTTGATCTCATCCTTATTCATATCCACCGCGCTGAACACAAAATCCACTTCGGAGGCAATACTTTCCACCTCGTTTACATTTTGGACAACAATCTTTTTCACTGCCTCCGGCATGGGGGTATCCATCTTCCAATGGTCTCCCGCCGCTTCTTCATAGGTTTTGCCGGCGGATCTGGGGCTTGCCGCGATGGTGGTCACTTCGAACCAGGGATGGTCCTCTAACAGCGAGATAAAACGCTGACCGACCATACCGGTTCCGCCCAAAATACCGACCTTTAATTTGTTTTCCATTCCTTTTTCCTCATTTCTGCGCCGCTTTCTACGCATAACGGGCTTGTGTCAGGCAGCGCGCGGACACAAATCCTGCGGTTAAAAACCTAAATTTTCAGTCTTTTTCCAGGTACTCCCTGCTCCTGCGGATCTCTTCCTCCATCGCACCGGATCCGGGGGCTCCGGTCGTCAGACGCCTTTCCACGCAGGCCTTTAAAGAAACCGCGTCGTAGATGTCTTCTTCAAACTTGTCACAGATCCCTTTAAGCTCCTCCAGGGACAATCCGTCGATGGAGGTATTCTTTTCCATACAATACAGTACAAGCCTCCCGATGATCCCATGAGCGTCCCGGAAAGGCACGCCCTTTCCCACCAGATAATCGGCGGCGTCCGTGGCATTGGTAAATCCCTTCATGGCGCTCTCGGCCATCCTCTCCGGCCTGAACTTCATGGTCTGCAGCATCCCGTTAAAAAGGAGAAGGCAGTTTCTCACCGTATCCATGGCGTCAAAGGCCACCTCCTTGTCCTCCTGCATATCCTTATTATAGGCAAGGGGGATTCCCTTCATGGTAGTCAAAAGGGACATCAGCGCTCCGTACACCCGCCCCGTTTTGCCCCGCACCAGCTCCGCGATATCCGGATTCTTCTTCTGGGGCATGATACTGCTTCCCGTAGAATAGGCGTCGTCGATCTCCACAAACTGATATTCATTGGAATTCCAAAGAATGATCTCTTCGCTGAAACGGCTCAGATGCATCATGATCATAGAAAGCGCAGACAGATATTCGATCAGATAATCCCTGTCGGAAACGGAATCCATGCTGTTGCAGGTAACCCTGTCAAATCCAAGGAGAGATGCCGTATATTCCCGGTCCAGGGGATAGGTGGTTCCGGCCAGGGCTCCGGCTCCCAGCGGGCACTCATTCATGCGGCGGTAAATATCCTTAAGCCTGCCCCGGTCCCTTTTCAGCATTTCAAAATACGCCCCGTAATGATGGGCCAGCGTGGTGGGCTGTGCCTTCTGCAGATGGGTAAATCCGGGCATATAAGTATCCAGGTTCTCTTCCATGGTATGCAGGATCGTGGTCAGAAGCTCCTTTAACAGCCGATCCGTTTCCAGAAGCCTGTCCCGCGTATACATCCTCATATCCAGCGCCACCTGATCGTTGCGGCTGCGTCCGGTATGAAGCTTCTTTCCCGCCTCCCCGATCCTTTCAATAAGGGCTGCTTCCACAAAGCTGTGGATATCCTCCTGGGTCTCGTCAATGGCAAGCCGTCCCGCTTTCACATCCTCTAAAATCCCCTGGAGGCCTTCCGATATCGCCTCTTTTTCCTCTTTCGTCAGAATTCCCTGCTTTGCCAGCATTGCAGCATGAGCAAGGCTGCCTTTCACATCCTGTTCAAACAACCTGCGGTCGAACCGGATGGATGCATTAAAATCATATACCAGCTGATCCGTGGCCTTGGTAAAACGGCCGCCCCATAATTGCGCCATAACTGATTTCTTCTCCGTTTTATATGATATTTTATTGCCCTGCATAATTTTTTGTATCATAGCATACTTTTTTTTTGATTGCAATACGGGAAAGAGGGAAATTCCAAAATGATGCAGAACATTTGTTCTGTATTTGCTTGACAGGCTCCTTTCGAAATGCTATGATGAGATTACAGACTCATGCAGCCATAAATTTCCGGAGTTTTCAAATAAAGCTTTCCGGATGGAAAAGCGCAGGAAGGAGGCGGAGCGCTTTGCAGGAACAACAGCATACCTATATCGCCATCGATCTGAAAAGTTTCTACGCCTCCGTGGAATGCGCGGAGCGGCGCCTCAATCCCCTGACCACCCACCTTGTGGTGGCGGACAGCTCCAGAACCGAGAAGACCATCTGCCTGGCAGTGTCCCCTTCCCTGAAGGCATACGGCATACCGGGGCGCGCAAGGCTTTTCGAAGTGATCCAAAAGGTCAGGGAGGTCAACAGACAGCGGCTTTCCGCCGCCATCAGCTCCCACAGGGTGCAGCGGAATGCAGACGGACACTTTGCCTTCTCTTCCGCTTCCTTTGACGCGGAGGCCCTGTCGCAGGATCCATCCCTGGAACTCAGTTACATCATCGCTCCGCCCAGGATGCAGACCTATATGGACTATTCCACCAGGATTTACAATATATATCTGAAATATGTCTCCTCGGAAGATATCCATGTGTACAGCATTGACGAGGTGTTCATCGATGCCACACAATACCTTTCTTTTTACAAGATGTCTGCCCACGAACTCGCCATGACCATGATCCGGGAGATCCTGTATACCACCGGCATTACAGCCACCGGCGGCATCGGAACCAACCTGTATCTCGCCAAGGTCGCCATGGATATAGAGGCCAAGCATATCCCGGCGGATAAAGACGGGGTGAGGATCGCCAGCCTGGACGAGATGTCCTACCGGAAGCTGCTGTGGAACCATACTCCCCTGACCGATTTCTGGCGGGTGGGCGGCGGTTACGCTAAAAAGCTGCAGGAAAACGGTCTTTTCACCATGGGTGATATCGCCCGCTGTTCCATCGGCGGAGAACATGATTATCATAATGAGGATCTGCTTTACGGGCTATTCGGCGTGAACGCAGAGCTCCTGATCGACCACGCCTGGGGATGGGAACCCGTTACCATGGATCTCATCAAAGCGTACAGGCCGGAGTCCAACAGTATTTCCTCCGGGCAGGTGCTCCAGTCCCCCTATCCGGCAGAAAAGGGACGTCTAATCGTCCGGGAGATGACCGATCTTCTGGTGCTGGATCTGGTCGATAAGGGATTGGTTACGGATCAGATCGTTTTGACCATCGGTTACGATGTCGACAATCTAAAGGACGGAAGAAGCTACGACGGACCTGTGGTCATCGACCACTACGGCCGCAAAAAGCCCAAACATGCCCACGGCTCCGTCAATCTCGGGAAATACAGTTCCAGCACAAGGCTGATCCTGGAGAAGACCTCCGAACTCTATGACCAGATCATAGATCCCAACCTGTTGATCAGACGGGTCAACGTAACAGCCAACCATGTCATCCGGGAATCTGAGATACCGGAGGAAAATGCCTATGAACAGCTCAGTCTGTTCACCGACTACGGGCAGCAGGAGGAAGAACGCAGGGAAGAGACCCTGAGGCTGTCCCAGGAAAAAAAGCTTCAGCACGCCATGCTGGATATCAAGAAAAAATATGGCAAAAATGCTGTTTTAAAAGGCATGAATCTGGAAGAAGGCGCCACCACGATCCAAAGGAACAGCCAGATAGGGGGACACAAGGCTTGACCTCCGGAAAGGAATTCTATGGACAATTACGCTCACCGTTACGATAATAAGCATTATGATGATAAACATTACGACGACAACCGTTGTAAAGATAACCGCTACGACGATATAATAAACCTTCCCCATCATGTTTCCTCTAAGCGTCCCCAGATGTCTCTTTTAAACCGCGCCGCCCAGTTCAGCCCTTTCGCAGCCCTGACCGGCTACGAGGATCAGATCGCTTCCGCAGGGCACCGGCGCTGTAACCGGATCCTGCTTTCAGAGGAAGAAAAAGACCGGATCAACAAAACCCTCTCCGGGCTGAAAAAGCATGACCTTATCTCCGTCACCTACTTTTATGAAGATCCCGGCACGGACGGCGCCGGAGGCTTTGCAGAAGGCGAATACCGTACCCTCAAAGGGAATATTTTAAGCATCCTCCCGGCTTACCGGAAGCTTCGGATCGAGGATGATGGGCACTGGACGGAGATCTCTTTTGAAGATATTTCCGGACTCACTCTTCTCTGATCAGGAATCTTTGCATCCGGAATCCTCTGTTCCTGTGTCTTCCGCTCCTGAGGCTCCCATCTGGAATCCCCTGATCCGCCAATCTGCCTTCCTGGCCTTCCCGGCATTTCCGAAATGACTTTTCATGGAATGAACCTTCCGCAAAAAATAACATAATATAATATATATTCAACAAGAAAGGATTGGATGCCTCTTGCCTGAATTTATATTAGAGCTTAAAAAAATCGGCTACTCTTATCATAGTATGCATGGGGAGATCCAGGCTCTTGAAAATATTTCCTTTGGCGTAAGGGAAGGTGAATTTGTAGCCATAGTAGGTCCCAGCGGCTGCGGCAAGACTACCCTTTTGTCCATCATCGCAGGACTGCTTTCCCCAGAGAAGGGGACTATCGCAGTCAATAATCCGGACGGTTCCCTCCGCTATCCAAAGGTAGGCTATATGCTGCAGCATGACCATCTCTTTGAATGGCGCACGATCTACCGCAACGTGATCCTGGGGCTGGAGATCAATCACCTGATGACAAAGGAACGCCTGAACTATGTGGATCAGCTTTTAAGGGATTATGGGCTGGATCAGTTCCGTGACAAACGCCCCAGTGAATTATCCGGAGGAATGAAGCAAAGAGCCGCTCTGATCCGAACCCTGGCTCTGGAGCCTCAGCTGCTTCTTCTGGATGAGCCCTTCAGCGCCCTGGATTATCAGACCCGGCTTATGGTCTCCGCGGATATCTGTCATCTGATCCGTCAGACCAAAAAGACCATGATCATCATTACCCATGATCTTTCCGAAGCCATCAGTCTTGCCGACCGTGTGATCATCCTGTCAGCAAGACCCGCCACCGTCAAGGAAGAGCTTCCGATTCATCTGACGCTGCAGGACGATTCCCCTCTCGCCGCCAGGCATGCGCCGGAATTCCAGGATTATTTCAGCAGGCTATGGGAGGTATTGACCGACAAGGAAAAGGGAGGTGAGGAAATTGAGCCCAATGTTTTCCAAAGCTGATACGGAGCTCACAAGACAGGAAGCGTTTGTGCGCGCCCACAGAAGGCACCATCACCAGGTGGCTTCTCTCCGTCTCCTGCTCTTCCTTTGTTTTCTCATTCTCTGGGAAGTCAGCGCAGACATGGGGTGGATCGACAGCTTCTTTTTCTCCAGTCCCAGCCGGGTCGTTCGATGCGTGATCCAGCTCTGCAAAGATCATTCTCTGTTCCTCCATATTGGAATTACCCTGTTTGAGACGATCATAAGCTTCCTTCTGGTCTTTTTGATCAGCGCTGCGGTGAGCACTGTATTATGGTACTCCACCAGGCTGTCAGAGGTACTGGAGCCGTATCTCGTCATCCTGAACAGCCTGCCAAAATCCGCCCTCGCCCCGCTCTTTATCGTATGGCTGGGCACAGGCACCACCACCATCATAGTAGCCGGTATTTCTGTGGCCCTGTTCGGCTCCATCATCAGCTTTTATACCGGTTTCAAACAGGTGGATCCCGAAAAGATCATCCTGATCTATACCCTGGGCGGAAATAAAAAGGATGCGTTTACCAAGGTGGTGCTTCCAGGTTCCGTTCCCATCATGCTAAGCACTACCAAGGTGAATATCGGCCTTGCCCTGGTCGGAGTCATCATCGGAGAATTTCTGGCAGCCCGACGCGGTCTCGGATATCTGATCATATACGGAAGCCAGGTTTTCCAGCTGGATAAGGTGATCACCAGCATTATCCTGCTCTGCATCATCGCATTTGGATTCTACAAGGGGATTCAATGCATGGAACATCATATTAAGGTGAGGCTTAAGATGTGAAGAAGTCTTAAGATTTAAAAAGTGCTTAAAAGGCGTTGGAAAAGAGTTCAGCGCCTTTTTGTTGCTTATAAAACGAGATTCTATTATAATTATGATCGGGAGAAGAAATTTTAAGAAAATTCGGAGGAATAAAAGGATGAAAAAATTGCGTGCCCTGGGGATCGGCCTCATCCTGGCGCTGTTGCTGATGACGGCCTGCGGCGGGGAAACGGCATCGGCTCCTGTTTTGGAAGACAAGCTTCCCGAATATGGCGGCTATTATTATGACGTAGAAAATGTGGTGCTGTATCTGACCGCCTATGAGGAACTGCCGCCCAATTACATCACTAAGAATGAAGCGCGGGAGCTGGGCTGGGAAGGAGGTTCCGTGGAAGATTACCTGGAGGGGGCGGCCATCGGCGGGGATGTTTTTGGCAACCGGGAAGGTCTGCTTCCCGAAGCCGCCGGCAGAATTTATACAGAGTGTGATATCGATACGGACGGCTACAGCTCCAGGGGATCCAGGCGGCTGGTGTTTTCCAATGATGGGCTATACTTTTATACCTCGGATCATTATGAAACCTTTTCGGAAGTAACAGTTACGGAGGATTATGAAGTGATATGGTGAAATATGTGATATTGGAAGGCGAAAAACTGCTCCGCCGCAAAGAGGCGCATCCATATCTGGCGCAGATGCTGGATTTTCCGGATTATTACGGCAAAAACCTGGACGCTCTGTTTGATTGCCTGACGCAGCTTAACGGATACAGCGTTGTGCTGGAAAACGGGGAAATCCTCCGCCAGAGCGGCGGCTATGGAGCTAAGCTGCTGAATGTGTTTAAGGAAGCGTCCGAGGCAAATCCCGGATTGAAGCTGGAGATCAGGGAGGCGTCCGGCAAGGCAGAGAAATAAGTCCTTTTCTGTGAATATTATGGTACGGCGGAGCCGCCTGTCCGGGTGCCCCTGGAATAATCGTTTTCCGCATTTTAAAGATGAAAACCCTTATTTTGTGCTTAAAATAAAAATTTTCTCGTTTTTCTTTGATTACTTTTAATTACAAGGCAATCAATCCATGTTTTGCAATCTAAAAATTCATTATGGAACTGAGGATATCTGATTTATTTCCAATGTTCCTTCTGTTCTTGTGGTAATGATTTTCCATTGCGAATATATCTGCATAACCCATTTGCCCGACAATGAAGTGCTTATCCACGTTATTGTCCAGGAGGATTGTGCCGTAGATCTTCCTGATCTTGTGCGGTGGCTTTGCATAAATTCCAAGCTTCTTACAATTTTTTCTGCCATTTTCTGATGCTGTTTGTGTGTATCCTGTTGCCTTCATCATCTACCAAAAAAACACATGATGAGTTTAGCTCCTTAATTTTACAGTATAGCCACTCATAATCCTTTGGAACTACAACTGTTCGCACACCAGCTGTCGTATTTGGATATTCCATAACATCGTATGACATTGCTCCGTTTCCAGAAGAGCATACTGTTTCAGTCCGCCTGATCTTGATGGAGTTTTGCTCAAAATCATCATTCTTATTTATGATTTGTAAATTACTTTTCTATGCTATTCTTGCATATTCAGAGATTGGCGATATTCCACTGCAACTGGAACCTTAATAAATTGTACCGTGTCATTGTAATTTTCTTTCACAACTTTTTCTATCTCATCTATATTAGTCCTATAAAATTCTTTTCGTGGATTTATTTTGTTAATTGCTTTATCGGAAAAATGATGATGAAGCATTGTTTCTAATTCAGGAGCATCACTACTAAAAATCATCGCATGAACATCAAATTCAAATGGTACAGAAGCAGAACTCAACTCTCTCACTCTATCCATTGGTTCAAGTCTTCTTGTCATTCCAATTTTATATACATCCTCTCCAAAAGACCCTATATTAGATATAATATATACAAAACCGGCTTTGGCATTAGATTCTCTTTCTAGTACCTTTTCCTTATCTGCTTCTAAGGATTTTACCTTTTCTTCTAATGTTTTAATTTTACTCATATACAACTGACGCTCTTCTTCTATCTGTGTCTTATGCAGATACTTCATCAAACGATTTATCTCTCCTAAATGTTGTTGCAAGTCTTTTTCGATTTTCTTTTTCTGCTCTTGTATCTCCCTTTCAGCTCTCGCCTCTTCCATCATTTGTTCTTTAATTGATCTTTGAATTTCCAATTCTTGTTGACGCTTTAATTCATAAGTATATAAAAGCGTTGCTTGCTCTAATTTAAGCATAAGAAATTCTTTTGATAATGTAATGCCATCTATTGAATATAATTTATTTAATGTTTCATATGACTTCTCTATTTTATTCCGTACTAAATCAATATTTTTTACCTTTATATTCAAAATAATATTATCACATTCTGCATTAAAATTCCGAATTATTTGCCTTATGCTTTTATCGAGTTCTTTATTTCGACGTTTTGAATTGATAATATCTACATCATCATTACTTTCTCGTAACTCTTTTTCTCTTTCTTTTAACACGGATAATTTATTTTTGCAATCCTGTGAAGATATATTGTCATAATCAGAGAAATTGTAATATTTTTCAATCAAATTATTATTCAGAATCTTTATTTCTTCCTTAATTGCTAACAATTCATCCGACAATACTGTTTCTTCTATAAAAGATTCATTTTCATCAGATTTTACAATCTTACCTCTACCATCCAACTTATCGGCTAGAAAAAATTCAATTTCAGAAGAACCATTTATCTGTAATTTTGTTCCTTCTCTTATTTCCAGTCCAAAATATTCCCTTTCAAATCCATCATATTCAGCAGATAAGTTGAACCATTCATTTGGTCTTTTTGTCTCGACCATAGTATGTCCATTTAATATCTTCAAATTATAGCTTCCTGTTGGAATTGATGAACCACCATAATATGTACCTTGTTTAAGGTTAAATACACTTCCAACCTCTGCTTTTAACCCATCTCTAATTGATTCCAATCTTGTTATTTCAGTTTGTATTTCTTGCTTTTTTTTCAAGTATTTATCCAGTTCCATATCATAAGATAATTCCTGTGAAAACTGAAACTCAATTTTTGCAGAATCACTTATATCCAATACAGTTTCATCAGATATTACCAAACCATTATAACAATCCGACCAATTATTTTGATCTCTTATTTGTTTATTACTTTCAAGTCTAAAAAATACTCTATCCGGTACTTTTGTTTCAATAATTCCAGTTCCAGAAATAATAGATAGATTATAAACTCCAATTGGAATATTTTTTCCGCCACGATATTTTCCCGCGCAAAGAATAAATTTGTTCTTATCTAAAAAATTCTGGCTTTTCTGATTCTTGTCCTTATCTCGGTTTTCTAAAATATCAATTTTTTCCTTCAGCTCTTTTATAATTTCATTCTGCTCATAAACGGATCTTTTGTAACTTTCAAGCGAATTTTTTTCTGAATTTTTAAACAATCCCATATTATTTCAAATTCTCCTTAGTATATTACACAGGCGTCAGAACTCCCCTCCGCCATTTCAGTTTAATTAAATATCTTTCCGCACTTATTGCATAAGAACTTGCCTTCCGTAACTATCTCTTCCTTTTTTATAACCTTTTCCCTTTTGTTGACCAATGTAAATGGTCTTAAAGGATTCAAGTTCGCAGTATATCTTGTTTTTGTTTTTGCAGGAATTATCTTCTGTTCCTGATAATGGGAGCAATCAGAACTACCACATCTTGGGCAATATACCTCTTTCTTTTTTCCAAATACATCATAAGTATAAATTCCAGGAAACTCATCTTTGAATCTATCTATTGATGTTTCTTGCATCTTCTCATTATTAACTGATATTCTTAATTTGCTTTTACAATTTGTGCAATAAAAATTATTCTTATAGTTCTCAGTCCCACACTTTGGGCATAACACTTTATTTGGATTTATTATCTTATTTGGGGAATCTACAATACGCATTCCACAATCGTTACAGTATCCTTCACTGGCTATGGATTCAGAACCACAATAGGGGCATTTTTCTATAACAGTTTTCTCTTTTTGCACTATTAAAAACTCCTCAATCGGATATCCGCAATGCGGACACGATTTTGCCTTGTCACTTACATCATTCCCACATTCTGGACATTTCATTAGTGCCACTTTTGAACTCCTCCTTCGTACACAATAAAAATTCTTTTGTAGATGATTCCATCTTAAATGAAAATGACGAAAAAGTAAAGGAACATCACAAAATAATTTGGGGACTTTTGCCATCGCATAGCTAATTTGTTAAAATGACCGTAAAACGCATTTCAAATAATTTTCTCCATGACAATCCTTCTATTAACGCTTACAATAAACTCATTTATCTTCTTGTAATCTGGGATATCAGAAAACCCCTTATCATTCTTTACGTAAACAAGCCTCTTTTCGTATTGATCAATCATTTTATAAAACTCTTGTATTGGCTGCTTGTATCAAGGTACTTTCCATTCCGAATATCCATTAGCAAATCATGTTCTTTTTCCCTATACGTTACAAGGTTTTTATTTGTCCTTAAAAAATCATATTCATGTAACAATAATGCTTCTTTGATTTATTTTATATTCATTTTCCCTCCACTAAAAAGAGCGCACGCAAAAAAACTTTTCCAACTCACGGAATCATCTTTTGTGTACGCTGTCTGTAGTGCCCTTGTAGGGCTTATATTCGCGCCAGATTTCAGTTTTTATGGCGTAAGGTGGAAATTGATGAAAATTCAAATCTAGGTCAAATAAAACATCGTACATACAGAAATATTCTTTCTGCATTTTTATCGAACGTATGTCAAATTACCTCTTTGATTATTTTTTGATTTTTCAGCAAAAATAAAAACGCCAGAAACCGCATCAATAAGCCATTTCTAAGCGTTTTATAAAAAGCCGAAAATGAGACTCGAACTCACGACCCCTTCATTACGAGTGAAGTGCTCTACCGACTGAGCTATTTCGGCATTCGTGCTTGTTTTCACACGACAAAAGGTATTATAAATGCTTTTTAGAAATTTTGCAAGCATATTTTGCATTCTTTTAAAAAAAGTATTGTAGCGGTGAAGTGAAAAGTTAACTTCCACTTCTAAGGGGGCCAAGTAGAAATTAGTCTTTCTCCAACCTCCACTTGAAAT
>CANQBS010000090.1 GCA_947589075.1 uncultured Acetatifactor sp. | reverse complement strand
GTAGTCTAATGGATAGAACGAAGGCCTCCGACGCCTTTAATGCAGGTTCGATTCCTGTCGGATGCATTTTACATCACCTTGATTTCATTTTGTTCAGAAAGGCGTTATTATGTGGAGGAAAAAGATTAAGGAATTCTTTAGCTATATCATAAAGCACAGTATGGTGGTGTTTCCCCTGCTTGTAGTCGCTGCGGCCGCAGCGACAGTGGCCATCGCGCTGGGGGCAGGAGGTTCGGATGATTCGGAAATCGACGATATCCTTGCCATTGACGGTATCGCCGTAAAGGCGGAAGATCTGCCGGAAGAGACGTTAGAGACGGCAGCTTCCGGAAGCGTGGATGAATCCCTGGTGGAAAATGAGGATGAAGGGATAACTTCCCTCATCACCGCATATTACAATGCCCTGGCCCAGGGGGATGTGGAGACCATTAAAGGTCTCAGCAATTTCGTGAAAGATACGGAGATAGTCCGGATTCAGGAACTGGGGAAATATACGGACAGTTATCCGACGATCCAAATCTACACCAAGCCGGGGCCTGTGGAGGGGTCCTGGATCGCATATGTCTATACCCTTGTGACTTTTTACGGATATGAGGATCAGGTGCCAGGTTTTAAGGGCTTTTATATCTGTACCGATGAAAACGGCAGTCTGTACATGAACGACGGCGAAACGGACGAAGAGATCCTGGCGTATATCAAGAGAGTCAGCGAGCAGGAGGATGTGGTCGACCTAAATAACCGGGTAAACGCCGAATACAACGAGCTGATGACCTCCAGAGAGGAACTTTTTGATTATATCAGCGAGCTGGAGAGAGAGGTCAGCATTGCGGCCGGAGAGGCTCTTGCCAGCCAGACCGCGGAGGAGTCGTCCGCTTCAGAGAACGGTGCCGACGAAGAGGCGGGAGGACAGGAGGGTTCCGGACAGGAATTGACCGGAACCGCCACTACGGCCGTGAATGTCAGGGTTTCTGACAGTGAACTGGCGGATAAGCTGGGGAAATTAGCGGCAGGAGATCAGGTTAAGGTGCAGGAGGTGCGCCAGAATGGCTGGACGAAAATCGTTTATGAAGGTAAGGACGGATATGTGAAGTCAGAATATCTGTTGGTCACTGGGAATGGGGAAGATCCTGCAGCAGACGGGGCTGCTGAAAATCCTCAGAATTCTGCGGCTTCCTCAGAAGAAAACGGGAACCAGTCCGGTCAGGGAACGGTCGCGAAAACCGCGACTGCCAACCTGAATCTGCGCAGAGAAGCCAATACTTCCTCTGATAAGCTGGGAACCGTTGTGGGCGGAGATACCGTGGAGGTCCTTTCGGAGTCCGGTGAATGGAGCCAGATCCGGTACAAGGGTCTGGTGGGTTATGTGAAGTCGGAATACCTGAGATAAAGATGTGTTTGGAAGTTTTTGACAGAAAAGCTGTGAGATCATTTTGGGGGAAAAATTTGAAGCCTTTTTGTATAAGACAGTGAAAAAATGGAATACTATGACCAGTACAGGAGATGCCGGGAAGGCATCTCTTTTTTCTGCGGCAAAATGGGCATGACGAAACCCTGCGGAGTAACGTCGGGCAGGGGCATGTCAGACGGGGTGCCCTGCGAGGCAAAATGGGCGGGAGCGGATGATTCGGACAGGAGGAGCATATGAAGCCGGAAATGCGTATGAAATCACAGGAAGCGGCTGTTTACAGAGAGATTCAAAGGAGTACGGAGAACGCCATGACGGCGATCGACACGATTTCGGATAAAATATATGACGATCAGCTGGCGATGCAGGTGTCCAGGCAGGCTCTCCAATATTCGGAGATCCGCAACCAGGCTGTGGAAAAGCTCCTGCAGGGAAATGAGAAGCTGTACCACAGCACTTATCTGTCAGATCTTGCCCTGAAAGGCGGAATGCATTACAACACACTGTTGAATACCAGTACGGGACATATCGCGGAGCTCATGATCCGGGAAAGCAGTCAGGGGATCGTGGCAATGAATAAGATCCTGAACCACAACAACGAAGCCGGGGAACTGCCGACAGCTCTGGCCAGGCAGCTGATCCGTTTTGAAGAACAGAATATTGAGAGGCTGACGAAGTATTTGTAGATGGGCAGGCGGCTGCGGTATCCTGTTATATTTGTATACACGTATAATTTCTTGTGCAAATTGTACAGAAAGGCGAAAAAAACTTTTTCAATTTAGTGAGAAAAAGTGAATTGTGAAAAAACCCGTTTCGTTATATAATATTCCTCGGGACAATGGCGTCGGACGGCACAGGTATGTTCCTGTGCTTTTTTGTATGATAGGGATGTTTTTCAGCAAAAAAGCTGTGTTCTGCGGGACAGGAGGCCTGCGGGAGCGTCGGCCCGGCTCCTTGTAAACGAAGCGTGTATTTCATAAATAAAGGAGGACATGAAAATGTCATATGTTGATGAGGTATTTGATCTGGTAGTGGCAAAAAATCCTGCGCAGCCGGAATTTCATCAGGCAGTGAAGGAAGTGCTGGAATCCCTTCGTGTGGTGATCGAGGCCAATGAGGAAGCTTACCGCAGGGATGCTCTTTTAGAGAGACTGGTGACTCCGGAAAGACAGATCCTGTTCCGTGTTCCCTGGGTGGACGACAAGGGGCAGGTACAGGTAAATAACGGCTTCCGCGTACAGTTTAACTCTGCGATCGGTCCTTACAAGGGAGGTTTAAGACTTCATCCTTCTGTAAATTTAGGCATCATCAAGTTCCTGGGTTTTGAGCAGATCTTCAAGAATTCCCTGACGGGACTTCCCATCGGCGGCGGCAAGGGCGGTTCTGACTTTGATCCCAAGGGCAAGTCTGACAGAGAAGTGATGGCCTTCTGCCAGAGCTTCATGACGGAACTTTATAAATATATCGGCGCGGATACTGACGTTCCTGCAGGCGATATCGGAACAGGCGCAAGAGAGATCGGTTACATGTACGGACAGTACAAGAGGCTGACAGGTCTGTATGAAGGGGTTCTGACCGGCAAGGGGCTTACATACGGCGGTTCCCTGGCAAGAACCGAGGCTACAGGCTATGGTCTGCTGTATCTGACGGAGGAAATGCTCAAGTGCAACGGTCATGATATAGCCGGTAAGACGGTGGCAGTTTCCGGTTCCGGCAATGTGGCGATTTATGCGGTGCAGAAGGCACAGCAGCTGGGCGCCAAGGTGGTTACCGTATCCGATTCCACCGGCTGGGTATATGATCCGGAAGGAATCGATGTGGCGCTCTTAAAGGAAGTAAAGGAAGTGAAGCGTGCAAGGCTGACCGAGTATGCCGCAGCCAGACCCAGCGCCCAGTATCATGACAAGGCTTCCGAAGGCACAAATCAGTGGGTGATCAAGTGTGACGTGGCACTTCCCTGCGCAACCCAGAACGAGCTGAATCTTGAGGATGCCAAGACTCTGGTGGCAAACGGCGTAATGGCCGTAGCGGAAGGCGCCAATATGCCTACCACCCTGGAAGCTACCAAGTATCTGCAGGAGAACGGCGTCCTGTTCTGTCCCGGCAAGGCTGCCAATGCAGGCGGCGTAGCTACCTCCGCTCTGGAGATGAGCCAGAACAGCGAGAGACTGAGCTGGACCTTTGAGGAAGTGGACAGCAAGCTGAAGAATATCATGGTGAATATTTTCCATAACCTGGATGCAGCTGCCAAGAAGTACGGCATGGACGGCGATTACGTGGCAGGCGCCAATATCGCAGGTTTCTTAAAGGTTGCGGAAGCCATGACGGCTCAGGGGATCGTATAAGAAAGATGTGGTAACATGAAAGCCGGCGTCAGATGTTTTCTGTTCTGACGCCGGCTTCTTCTATGTAAACAGGAGGGACCTGTAATGTTTAGGCGAAGCTGGACGACACCGATTCAGACAGCATCGGCAGCTCCATTTTAAAATGCGCATTTTGTTTTGAAGGAGAGCAGATTATCCGTTTGCCTCTTTATGAAAGGCGTTTTCCCCTCCCCTTCAAGCTGTATTTATCATACAGCAGAAATGTGTCTAAAATACATCCAAATACGAAAGAAAGGATGAAAAAAAATAAAGAAAATATAAATCCTACAATGATATTGTTTTGTTATTACTGTTTAGTATATCGAGAAGCTCGCGTGGTGTTACAATAAATGGTTCTTTTGGAAAATGCTTGATGTTTCCGGTAACGAGATAGGCATTGTCATCGCGCTTCTCAAGCACCACCTCGTAGAATGGCACATCTTTCATATCCAGAAGAGTGATACCGGAAGGAGAAGGATCAACCAGTATGCCATATTTTTCAATAGCAGACATTAAGTATTCAATCAAGTCTTTAGAGAAACCAAACTTCTTTCGCGATAACACTTCCCGATATTCTTTTGTAATGATATTGCTGTAAACGGGAATGATCTCACCAGTAATTACCTTACCCAACACCTGAACGGTGGCAGCATCATCTTTGCTGGACAGCAACGCCGAAACGAGCACATTAGTGTCAATAACCGTGTAGCAGATCATGCTTCAGCCTCCGTTCGGGCGAGATCAATTTCCTTGTTGATATCATCCAGATTCATGTCAGCAACACCGTTATTTTTGGCTTGTGCCCGTAATGCTGTAAATGCCTGCATCGTGCCCTCTCTTGTGATGTCTGATTCAGGAGAAGAAATTTCAAAGGGAATCCTGCGTTGCCTTACGACTGCTCTCGCAAATACGTTAATTGCGGTAGAAGCATTCATGCCGAATTCCTTGCATAATCCGTCAAATTGTTTTTTTAATGTTTCATCCATGCGGACGCTGAATGTTGCCTGTGCCATAACCACGCCTCCTTTGCATCTTTTTCTTTAGTATATGCGAAAAGGTGCAAAAAATCAATATAAACGAACACAAAAGGTGCAAAAAATTTATTTCCTGTTCTCTTGAATTTTTCGGAAAAGTGTATAATATAATCAGCGAAGAAAAAGTGATTGGAACAGAAATAAAAAGAAAATTTATGGTTGCTTTTTTTAGAAATGGTGCTATAATATATCTTGTCAGTTCGAAGGAACGGTAATTAACATATGGGATTATAGCTCAGCCGGGATGAGCGTTCGCCTCACACGCGAAAGGCCATGGGTTCGAACCCCATTAATCCCAGAAATAAAAAGTCTCAGAAAGGGTTTAAAGAAGCCCCTTTCCGAGGCTTTTTTGCTGAGCGTTTTTGTCCGGCTTCTTCAGCATTCTTCCGCCTCTTTTTTCCCAGGCGGAGGAATCGACTGTCTGCTGTTACGTCAGGCACTTTGCCAGCAAATACGCAATCCCGTACAATACAGGCTGGTGCAGCAGATAGATCCAGACAGTGCGTTTCCCGATGGCAGAAAAAAAGGGAATCCGGATGGAAAAGAAATCCAACAGCTTTTCATGGGGCAGGATCATTTTCCAGAACCAGTAGCCGCTTATGACAAGGAAACTCCAGGGGAGGATGGGAAAGTAGTCGCTGGAAAAGAACCCGGGATAGGGGAAGCCCAGAATGGTCATAAAGCGGGGCTGATAGAAAGATTCCGGTATTTTTATGAGAGAACTTCCGCCGAGACCGAGATATCCGTCCGAAACGTGGTAAAACAGGAGAAAAAAGAACAGGGAGATCAGAAATCCCAGGAAGGCCGCCAGGTCAGAGGAGGAACCGGAATTTCCCGTTTTTTTTCTGAAAGAAAGAACGGCCTTATCAAGGACGCAGAGCAGCAGGGCTGCGCAGCCGATGCCGTTTAAAATGCCGAACCAGATGACCTGGGAAGGCAGGACGATCAGCGTGACTATGGTGATGATCAGTCCATATAGATTTAACAGGATCCCTTTTCTGATGTTATTGTGCCCGAAGTGCCAGGAGATGCCGGAAATAAACAGGAAGGAGATGCAGATAAACTGTTGCCAGACATGAACCAAAGGCCTTGAATACCACTTGCTGTCCAGCCCGAAAATGATAAAAAGGTCATAGCAGAAATGGAAAAGAAGCATATTGAGCAGGGCGAAGCCGCGTATACCGCTGATCAGGTGAAAATATCTTTTTTGCCCGCCCTCCGGAGGGATAACAGTCTGTTTCATAAGCTTCCTCTCAATATTTCTTCCAACAGGAAGGCACTAGGATGATAAGCATCGGGAAGAGCTCCAGCCTGCCGGCCAGCATGTCAAACATCAGCACCAGCTTGGAAAAGCCGGAGTAAACCGCAAAGTTCTGGGTCGGTCCCACCATTTCCAGTCCGGGACCGATATTGTTCAGGGTCGCCGCAACGGCGGTAAAGTTGGTGGTGAAATCCAGTTCATCGACGCCGATAAGAAGAAGGGAGGTGAACAGGATCACACAATAAACGGCGATATATACAAAGGTGGAACGCAGCACCTCGTCCCCTACGTTGCGGTCATCCATTTTGATCCGCTTTACCAGGCGGGGATGGATCATCAGGGATAATTCTTTTCCGATGGATTTGAAAAGCAGCAGGATCCTGGATACCTTAATGCCTCCGCCTGTGCTTCCGGCGCAGGCGCCGATGAACATCAGGATGACCAGAACTGTTTTGGACAGCTGGGGCCAGAGGTCAAAGTCCACCGTGCTGAAACCGGTGGTGGTGATAATGGAGCCCACCTGGAAAAAGGCGTGGCGGATGGTTTCGCCGATGCTTTGGTACATATCGTGGATATCAAGAATAATGATCGCCGCCGCTCCCAGGATGATCCCCAGGTACCAGCGGACCTCCTCCATGGAAAAGGCATCCTTAAATTGTCTCATGATCAGGCAGAAATAGAAGGAATAATTGATGCCGCTTAAGATCATAAATATGGTCACGATGATCTGCTGAGCAGGGCTATAGCTTCCCAGACTGTCATTCAGCACGCCAAATCCGCCGGTGCCTACGGTGCCGAAGGTAATGGTCATGGAGTCAAACAGCTTCATGCCGAAGGCACAGAGCAGCACAATCTCCAGCAGGGTGATCACAATATAGATTTCGTACAGAATCTTGGCGGTATCCTTGACCTTGGGCACCAGCTTGCCCACAGAGGGTCCCGGGCTTTCCGCCTTCATCAGATTCATGGTGGAGCCGCCCATCAGGGGAAGAACGGACATGATGAATACAAAAACCCCCATGCCGCCGATCCAGTGGGTGAAGCTCCGCCAGAAAAGTCCCGCATGTGTCAGGGGTTCTACCGCCGGAAGAATGCTTGCCCCGGTGGTGGTAAAGCCGGAAATGGTTTCAAAGAGAGCATCTATATAGTTGGGAATATCGCCTGTAGTCACAAAAGGAATTGCCCCAAACAGACTGATCACGATCCATCCCAGGGCAACGCTGGTGAAGCCCTCTCTGGCGTAAAGCTGGAAATGGGAATGTTTCCACCTGTTAAGAAGGATCCCCAGAAGAAAGCATAATAGGGCGGTCCCCACATAGGAAACGGCGGCACGCCCTTCTCCGTATAAAAATCCGACAAAAGCAGGCAGCAGCAAAAATCCTGCCTCGAACCTCAGAATCCAGCTCAGGATGTAGGATACGATTGAAAAATTCATAGATCTATGCCTCCAGAATATCTCTGATGTTGTGCAGCCGTTCATTGGTAAGCACCACGACCACAGAATCCCCTACATGCAGCTCATCCTGGCCGCCGGGGATGATCACCTGATTGCCCCGGGTAATGCAGCAGACCAGAATATTTTTCTTAATGCGCAGATCGACCAGAGGGGTATTCGTTACCACGGATTCCTCTTTGATGGAAAATTCCAGAGCCTCGGCCTTTCCCTCCTCCAGCTTGTAGAGATTTTCCACGTTGCTGTCAAGAGAAGCATTGTTCAGGGAACGGGCATATTTAATGATGGTGTCGGCGGTCAAGAGCCTTGGATAGGTAATGCTGTCCAGATTCAGATCGTCGATGACGCCGCTGAAATTGATGCGGTTGATCTTGGTGACCACCTTTGCCTGGGAGTTCTTTTTCGCAAAAAGGGAAAGCAGGATATTTTCCTCGTCCAGACCGGTCAGGGCTGCGAAGCCGTCCACCTTATCCAGCCCCTCTTCCAGAAGCAGCTTCTGGTCGGTGCCGTTCCCGCAGATCACGGTGGCTTTGGGAAGCATTTCACTTAAGTGCTCACATCTGTCTGGATCCTGTTCGATGATCTTGGTGGCAATGCCTACGGATAGAAGTCTTCTTGCCAGATAATAGCCAATGGTGCCGCCGCCCACGATCATGGCTGTATGCACCGGAATGGAGCCGATGCCTATTTTGCGGAAGAATGCGTTGGCTTCCGTGGGTACGGCGATAATGGCCACCATATCTCCTTCGTGAAAAACAAAATCGCCGCCCCTGGGAATGATCACCTCGTCATTGCGGTTTACCATGCAGACCAGCACATTACATTTTAAGGTGGTGCGGATATGGATCAGTTCATAATTGTTTAAAAGACATTTTTTTGTAACACGAAAATGCAGTAGCTCGATCCTTCCTTTGGAAAAGGTATCGATCTTCACGGCGGAAGGGAACTGGAAGATGCGGGAGATCTCATTTGCGGAGGTCATCTCGGGATTGATGATCATGGTGATCCCCAGCTCTTTGCGTAAGAATTCGATCTCCCGGTAGTAAATGGGATTGCGTACTCTGGCAATGGTCCTGCAGTTGCCGGCTCTCTTGGCCACGGCGCAGCACAGCAGATTCTGTTCGTCGGATCCGGTTACGGCGATGAGCAGATGGGCCTTTTTGATGCCGGCCTGCAGCAGGGTCTGATAGCTGACGCCGTTTCCGATGATACCCATTGCGTCCAGTTCATCGGTGATGGAATGAACCTTGTCCTCTATTTCATCGATCACAGTGATATCGTGATTTTCTCCTCCCAGCTGTTCCACCAGGGTATATCCCACCTTCCCGCAGCCTACGATAATAATATTCATTGGCGGATTTCCTTTCTGCATAATGTGACGTGTATTCATGAACCGACGGCAGACTCATGTGTCCCGCGGAGGACTTTGCGCCCCGCGGAAGACTCATGTGCCCCGCGCTGCGCGCTTCCAGACGCATTCGCGTCTGCGGTGCTTCGCACCGGGCACATTCGTTAGCTTATCGGGTGAAATCAAATGTCCGCTGCGCGGCCGCTTGATTTCCTTCCGATAAGCTACATTATAGCATATTGTGCACAAAATGAGAAGTGGTTTCGGAAAAGGATTGTGAAAAATGCTGGACTTCTTGACAGTGGGAAAGGCTTTGTTGTATAGTGGAAAAGAGGATGTTGGAAGAGTATTTGAATGGAATTTATCTCGCATCAGAGGACTGGGTCATGGGAAAGAAGAAACAAAAGGAAGCAGGTATGGATCTGTTTTTAAAACATGCAAAGCTGTTTTTTGCGATTCTGCTGGATTTTGTCACCAGTATTTATCTTTTGCTGATCCTTGTTGTGCTTCCCCTTTATAATCATTGGGATTACAGTCACATCGGTTCGGAGAAGGTGGCTTTTCTCTGGCGGATCTGTAAGCCGTTTACAGCCATTGTCAGCGTGTGCGGAGCGCTTTATATATTGCTTTTTATCGGAATATGGTACAGGAAGAACGGATGGAAAAAGGAGAAGATAAAAGAATATTTCCGATTTTCCTGGTCCGCAACGGATTTCTTTGTGGCGTGTTATGGGATCATCGTTGTGATCTCATATCTTTTTTCAGATTATAAAGAGAGGGCATTGCTTGGACGCAGCAGCTGGGGAATGGGCGCTTTGATACAAATTGCTTTTGTATTCAGTTATTTTTGTATTTCCCGGGTCTGGACGAAAAGAAAAAGGATGATCCTGCTGGCATTTCCCGCATCTGTCGTTTTATTTGTGCTGGGCTGCTTTAACCGGTTCGGTCTGTATCCCATTCCCATGAAGGCCTCCGGCACTCCGGAATTCATTTCTCTTGCCGGGAACATCAACTGGTACTGCGGATATATGGTCATGCCTGTTTTCGCCGGTTTATGCTACGCCTGGAGCATGGGATCTCGGGACAGGAAAAAGAATATTCTGTTTGGAAGTTATCTTCTGATCAGTTTTGCAGCCCTGGTGACGAACGGAAGCAGCAGCGGATTTCTTACCCTGGCCTGGGTGCTCCTGCTGATTTTTTTGATGTCGATCCCAAGACTGGAAAGCATGTTGGATGCCTGCAGGGTCATTTTTCTGCTCTCCGTTTCGTGCCTGTTTATCTTTCTGCTCAGAAGCCTGTTTCCGGCTGCTTTTACTTTCCCGGAGGATTTCCTGGTAAATTTATTTACGGCAGGTCCGATGCCGTTTTTTATGCTGGTTTGTGCAGGCGGCTTTTCCTTTCTTTTAAAGCGTTGGGGGAGAAAAGGCGCCTATCCTGTAAAAGGGCTTCGGGTGTTCGGAAAGGTTCTGGTGATCGGTCTGGTATTTTTGCTGTTTTCAGCGATCTGCCTGATCGTCATGAATACATTAAAGCCCGGGAGCATCGGTCCTTTGTCGAGATATCCCATGTTTACCTTTTCTGATCAATGGGGAAGCTACCGGGGAGCCACCTGGAAGGCGGGAGTGCGGCTCTTTAGCGAGCTTGATCCTTGGAAAAGACTGATCGGAATAGGGTCGGATTCCATGGATCTGCATATAAAGCTGGGAGCGAGCGAAGCCTTAAGAGAGTATGTCTATTCCATCTGGCCGAACAATGCGCTGACAAACGCTCACTGCGAGCCCCTGACCGTTATGATACACAACGGATTGTGGGGGATGATGGCTTTCGTGGGGATTCTGGCCACTTCCTCTTATCGATATCTGAAACAGCTTGTTTTCGGAGATTCCCGTTCCTGTCTCGTCGCATCCTGCGGAATGGCCATTGCGGCGTATGGAGTCCATAACCTTTTCAGCTTTCAGCAGGTGATGAACGGACCTGTGATGTTTGTGATCCTGGGGGTAGGAGAGGCGTATTACAGAACCTGCCAGGGGAAGGAAACCGCGGAGGCCGACAAGGGAGCAGGCAGAAGAGAAAACCGCAGAAACTGACAAAGGGCAGAGAAGGGAGAAAGCTGCAGGATCGCAGGAAACAGAGGGGAAAACCGCAAACAGAAAAATTGCAGGCGGATAAGCGAAAAAAGGGCAGACTGAAAAGTAAACAGGAACGATATTGGGAAAATGCAGAAAAAAAGAGCCAGATGTGCGCGGTTAACGTACATTTGGCTCTTTTTCCCACCTCATAAAATAGGACTTAAGCGAACTTTAGAACATTACATTGACTCATGGAAGGTTCTGCTGATTACGTCGGCCTGCTGCTCCGGCGTTAACTTAATAAAGTTTACAGCGTATCCGCTGACACGGATCGTAAGCTGAGGATAGTTCTCAGGATGCTTCTGGGCGTCCAGCAGTGTGTCGCGGTTCAATACGTTAACGTTTAAATGATGACCGCCCTTGGTAGCGTATCCGTCCAAAAGATTTACCAAATTTGTTACCTGTGCTGAATTCTCTTTCATGATGATCCCTCCATCTATATTTTAATAATAGGAATAATTACTGATTTCTGAATTTAGAATATCACTAAAATTGAAATTTGTCTAGTATTTTTGAAAAAAAATATAAAAATTCTTTTTGGAATATATCGGACAT
>CANQBS010000089.1 GCA_947589075.1 uncultured Acetatifactor sp. | reverse complement strand
GGGTATACCCAGGTTTCCCCGGAGGAAGAAATCCTCAGGGTGGTTCCCGTCATAGAGGCTGTAAAATCCCAGTTTGATATTCCGGTTTCCCTGGACACCTGCAAGGCGAAGGTGGCGAGGGCGGGAATAGAAGCCGGCGCTGATCTGATCAATGATATCTGGGGATTCAGACACGACCCTGAAATGGCGGGACTGGTGGCGAAAAGCGGGCTTGCCTGCTGTCTCATGCATAACCGGGCAAAGGCGGAGTATGCGGATTTCATGCAGGAAGTGGCTTCTGACCTGGCAGAAATCCTGCAGATCGCCCTGCAGGCAGGCGTTGATGAGGACAAGATCATTCTGGATCCGGGGATCGGATTCGGCAAGACCTATGGACAGAATCTGGAACTCCTGAACAGTATGGAAGAGCTTAAGGTGCTGGGCTGCCCGCTTCTTCTGGGAGCCAGCAGAAAGTCTGTGATCGGTCTGACTCTGGATCTTCCCACGGAGCAGAGGCTGGAGGGAACTCTGGTAACCACCGTATTCGGCGTCCTGAAGGGCTGCAGTTTCGTGCGGGTCCATGATGTGAAGGAAAACGTCCGGGCAATCCGGATGGCGGAGGCGATTCTGGAGGCAGGGGAGCGGGCCCGGGAGTTAGGCGGGAGGATGTTACATGGACGAGATTCGGATCGAGGAGCTTGAAGTTTTCGCTTACCATGGCGTTTATCCGGAGGAAAACAGGACGGGACAGTCTTTTTATGTCAACGCTGTTTTGTATACAGATACCCGGCCGGCAGGGAAAGGGGACGATCTGGCCGTGTCCACCGACTATGGACAGGTCTGTCACTTTATCACTGAATGGATGCAGGAGCATACCTGGAAGCTGATCGAAACTGCGGCGGAGTCCACGGCAAGGCAGATCCTTCTGCAGTTTCCTCTGATAAAGGCTCTTGATCTGGAGATCCGCAAGCCCCAGGCTCCTGTGGGTCTGCCTTTTGAAAGCGTATCCGTGAAGATCCATCGGGGCTGGCACAGGGCGTATTTGTCCTTCGGCTCCAATATGGGAGACCGGAAGGCTTATATTGACGGAGGGATCGCCGCACTGAAGGCGGATGAGGATATCAGGATCAGGAAAATATCGGATCTCCTTCAGACCGCTCCTTATGGAGGCGTTCCTCAGGCAGATTTCTTAAACGGGGTCATGGAGCTGGAAACCCTGCTTACCCCCCGGGAGCTTCTTGAAAGGCTGCATGAGATTGAGAAGAGCGCGGGAAGGGAGCGCCTGGTGCGCTGGGGTCCCAGAACCCTGGATCTGGATATCCTTTTTTATGATCAGGAGATTTATGAGGATGAGGAGCTCATAATTCCCCATGTGGATCTGCAGAACCGTTATTTCGTTTTAAAGCCCATGGCGCAGATCGCTCCCTTTTTCAGGCATCCGATCCTGAAAAAAACCATGACGGAGCTTTTGGACGCGCTCACGGGCTCTGATGCAGGAATAAAAGAAACTGTATAACTGTATGCCGGGAGGATCTTTGCGGGAATGAAAAAGGGGTTTGAAAAGGACTTAGAAAAGGGCTTAGAAAAGGACTTTGGAAAGGACTTTGAAAAAGGATTTGGGAAAAGGCCTGAAGCGGAAACCGGACAGGAAATGTGGGATGGGACATATGGGCTGGAAATGCGGGATGGGTCATATGGATTGCAAATATGGGATGGAGCATATGGGTCGGAAATGGTGGAGCATATGTATCGGTATGTGGAATCAGCGGCAGCTTCCGGACAGCTGGAACAGACCGGTCGGGTTCTGCCCCTGATGCGCAGGCTTCATGAGGGGCAGACCAGGATAGGGGCGGAGGGCGAGATCCCTTATATCGTACATCCCCTTACCATCGCTTACCAGTGTCTTGCCCTGGGGTTAGCGGAGGACGAGCTTCTGGCTGCGGCGCTGCTTCACGATGTGATCGAGGACTGCGGAGCGGTTTTAGAAGAGCTTCCGGTATCGGAGCCTGTGAAAAGGGCTTTGGACAAGCTGACCTTTCAGATCCGGCAGGGGGAGAACCGCCCGGAGGCGAAGGCACGGTATTACAGGGGAATTCCCGGGAACCGGATCGCTACCATTGTGAAGATTCTGGACCGATGCAACAATATTTCGACTATGTCCATGTGTTTTTCCAGGGAAAAGATGCTGGATTACATGGAAGAGACAAGGAGGTATGTTTTACCTCTGATCTCTCAGATGGAGGAACTGTATCCGGAATGCTATAATGCAGCCTTCCTGATCAAATACCATATGTTAAGCGTAATGGAAAGCGTAAATTACCTGTTGAGCCATAGAAATATCTGAGGGGTTATAAAGGGAATCGGCAAAGAAGCAGACGTCCTTTGGAAGAGGTAAAAGGCAGGGGCGGACGCTTAGAGTTTTTTTGGAAGAAACTTCAGCATAAAATGGGCGCACAGGCCGGTAAAGAGACCGGTGAGAATGCCGCTCAGCATCAGAAAGGGCAGATAAGCGAGGACGCCTGGAACCTGGGTCAGGAGAAGGGCTACGGTTATCTGCCCTATATTGTGGGAGATTCCCCCGAGGATGCTGGTCAGACCCAGATAATGGCGGTTTAAAAGTTTGTTTCCCCCGTTCATGACAAGGAGGCTTAACAATCCGCCGGCCAGACTGTAAAGAAGACTGACTGCCTGACCGAAGAGCAGGGAGGACAGCAGGATCCGGACCGTCAGTACTAACAGGGCGTCCTTCGCCGTGTATCTGTACAAGAGCACCAGTGTGACGATATTTGCCAGTCCGAGCCGGATGCCCGGAAGGGGCACAAGGGGCGGAAGGGCGCTTTCCAGCCCGGAGATGATCAGGGCCAGGGCGGAAAAAAGGGCGAGTATGGATAGATTTCTGGTATGCATGGCAAAACCTCCCGGAAGCACATCGATGGTCAAAAAAAGCTGGCTGGCAGACAAAAAAGGCTGCCTGGCGGCAAAAGGCTGGTCAGTTTTATTCTGCGATGGCGTCCAGATCCTCTTTGGCAGCCCGGATCTGGATCACCAGTCTATGGGGCAGACAGATGATGGGGAGCAGAGAATCGTGCCGAAAGCCCTGCCTGACACAAAGCTTGTCAGGGCAATCCGCTGAGATAATGCCGATTTCCCTGCCGCGGACTTCAATGACATTGCTTCCTCCGTCTGCAGTGTATATTGTGATGGTATAGTTTTCCGTATCGTTTTCCAGGGGCAGGCTTTTTACCAGCTCCCCATTCTGATAAATATCTGCGGTCATTTTACGGGAGCTGCCATCTGCACCAAGGCTACCTGTCGTCCCAAAGCTGCCATCTGCTCCGCCGAAAACAGATTGCCACAGGATCAGGATGGAAAGAATGCTGAGGATCGCTGTCAGAAGAATTCCCGCCGTTATGACCGCAGCTGTTTTTTTCTCTTTCATATCGGTTTCCTCCCAATGAGTGAAAACTTCCGGGGATGCCTGCAAAACTGTCTCTCAGCTTTGCAGGCATCCGTTCCGCGATCGGCGCAAAGACCTGAAGCGTGGGCTGCAAAAGCCGCGAGAGGGTCTGCCTCCGGCGGATCAAGATTTTCGAGGCTATGGCGGACTTCATCGCCGGACTGCAGGGCTGACGGGAACGCTACAGCTTCCTGAAAAACCTGTAGATCATGGGGGCGGTAATGAGGCCGGACAAAAGATCCGACAGAGCCTGGGACATCTGGATCCCAAAGAGTCCGAAGAGACGGCTGCTGATTAAGAGGATGGGGATGAACAGAAGTCCGCTGCGGATGCTTGCCAGAAAAATGGCCCGCCCGCTTTTGCCGATGCTTTGGAACAGCATGTTGCCGCTTAAGCACAGGGGCATCACCAGAAGCGCCGCGCACTGCATCCGCAGGGCGGGAATGCCGGCGCGGATCACCTCCGGGTCGTCCCGGAAGGCGCGGATGATGGGCTCGGCGCCCAAAAATCCGATCAGGGCCATGACCGCCATCACGCCGGTGGAGAACAGCCAGGTGAAACGCCAGGCTTCCTTGACCCGGTCATATCGGCCGGCGCCGTAATTGAAAGCGCTGACCGGCTGGAATCCCTGACCGATACCGATGCCGATGCAGAACAGAAAATTCATGACCCTGGAAACGATGCTCATGGCGGCGATAACTGCGTCCGCCACCGCAGCGTCGCTGTAAGCGGCGGCGCACTGGTTGAGGATCATGACGGAAATACTGGTCAGACCCTGGCGCATCATGCTGGGGAAGCCCACCACGACGATTTCCCGGACATAGGAAAATTGCCGGGAAAGATATTTGGGATGAAAATTTGTCTGTACTTTCTTGAATAAAAAGGGCGCCAGCAGGATCATAGCGCTGATGTACTGGGAGATGGCAGTGGAAAGGCCGGCGCCCGCAATTCCCATGGAAAAATGCTGAATCAGCAGATAATCTCCGAAAATATTCAGGATCCCGCCGGAAGCCAGACCCAACATGGCGAAGACGGCTTTGCCCTCATAGCGCAGGATATTGTTCATGACACAGCTGGAGGTCATGGCGGGAGCCGCCAGCAAAATGAAGATGCTGTAATCCTTGGCATAAGGCAGGATGGAATCCGTGCTTCCAAGAAGATACATGAAGGGCGTCAGGAATGTGAGCCCCAGGACGGTGATGACGAGACCGCAGAGGATGGACAAATAAAAGCTGGTGGCGGCGTAGGTCCGGGCCTCCTCCAGATGCTTCTGCCCCAGCTTCCGGCTCAGACAGCTGCCGGAGCCCTGCCCCAGCATGAAGCCGA
The DNA here is from genome assembly GCA_947589075.1 of uncultured Acetatifactor sp. GTDB lineage: Bacteria > Bacillota > Clostridia > Lachnospirales > Lachnospiraceae > Acetatifactor. The sequence goes on along the minus strand of CANQBS010000089.1, from coordinate 7,068 downwards.
AGGCCTGGATGATGGCCATCAGCGCAAAGACGATTCCCACTGCGCCGCTGGCGCTGGTGTTGATGGTGCTGACGAAATAGGTATCAGCCATATTGTAGACGTTCGTAACCAGCATGCTGACTGTGGTGGGCAGCCCCAGCGTCAGGATCAGCCGATGTACGGGCGTTTTTGTCATACGTTCAAATTGACGGTCTGTTTTTGTCTGTTCGGATTCCATGATGATCAGCTCTTTTCCAATTATTTACAGAAGATCGCAAAAAGCATAATCCAAAGCCGCCGCTTTCGTGATCATCCTCACTTATTACGGGCAATCGCGAAACGCAGGCACCGGAAACGGAGGCAGCCTGTTGTTTTCGCAATCGTCCCTTCTATTTTGATGGGGAAAGAGGGAAATGTCAAGGGAAAACTTTCTGCAGCTGCCGTATCGGGCAAAGTTCGGCTTGCCGCCAGACATGATGGAAAATTCGTGCGAGCACGATTTCCCATCAAATCAGGCGGCTGGCTGAACTGTTATCGGAAAAATGAAGTTAATTTAGGTGGATAAACGCGCTGCAATATGATAAAGTAATACCGCCTGTAAGATAATACTGCCAAGCATATTAGTAAATGGCAAAGCGGAGAATTTGTTTACAGACTAGAATAAAACCTGAACAGGATGATTCAGAATTGGAGGTGCGCAATGAAGGACTACAGCAGACAGAATAAAAAGCATGGGGGTTCTGCATTATTTTCATGATATCGTTTTCATGATATCGACGAGTTTATGAAGATCATGTATTCCCTGCTGAAACCGGGCGGGAAAATGATATGCAGCGATTTCCATCCGTTTACCAAAATACAGGACAGCCTGGGACTGGAGCAGCCCGTTTTGAGCTATTTTTCCACGGAAGTATTCGAAGGGGAAATGGCCCACGCCAGGTTCTATGAAGAAGAAATCCGCAGACAGATGCCAAAATGCAGGTACCGGAAATATACCGTCAGTGAGATCATCAATTCGATTCTCGGGAACGGTTTTTGCCTGAAACGGTTTGACGAGCATCCTTCCTGGGAAAATAAAAACCTGCCCGGGGAATTTACCGCGGTGGCGGTGAAACTGTGAAGAGAAGATCAATATCGTAAATTATCTCAGAAGCGCTTCCGATGCGAGCGGTTGCAAAGGGTGCGCTTTTTTCTGTTTTTGAAAATACAGGGAATGACAGATCTGAAGAATGTGTCAACGATACCTATTTGCGTACATGGAACTCGATACCGCCCCAAAAGTCGGACAGCCTTCCAGCATGGCTCGGCAGGGTCGTCCGTGGAAAGCAGGTATCGCGTCTGCTCCAGATCCCGGTCTTATAATCGGAGGAGAGCCGGGGCCCGGTGAAAATCCTTCTTATCCTTCGTAGCCTTCATATCTTTCGGGCAGCGTTGTCCCGGCATCATTACAAGGAGAGCCACGATTATATCACATTAGACTGCGGCGGCACGCAGCTGACGGTCTGGCCTCCCGGCGAGGCTGATCGCTTCGAAGCAGGCGATAATGTTACCGTTACTTACAATGGCGAGCCTGCCACAGCCTATAATATTTGGCTGGGACAGCTTGTAAGTGTAGAATAGGAAGTCGAAATAAAACAGAAGACAAAAGGGTATATTTCTAAAAAATCGAAAAAGCAATAATAAGAATACTTCATATTTTGATTTTAATTGATAAGTCGTAATAAAGACGGCATAATTAAGACGTTATTACGATTTGAAGGTGTGTGTATGGGAAGAGCTGGTGAATATATCAAAAACCTGAGTGGAGAAATGGCGTACCAGTCCTTTCGTCCCGCTCCCCTGCCGCCGGTGCTGGATATGGAAGAGGAGATGATCCAGACGTTGGTACAGGCAGCCAAAGCCCTGGTTGTGCTCAATACTTTATCTTCAAATATTCCCAATATGAACCTGTTCGTATCCATGTATGTCCGTAAGGAGGCGCTGTCTTTGCTGCATGACCGAAGTATGGCGGTGATCGATGGGATGGGCCGGGCTGCTAAGACGGCAAAGGCTCTGTTTGCTTATCTGGAACAGAATCCGATCATCGACATCGGAAAGACTGCAGAAGCACTGAAATTGTCGTTCAGCATTGTGTCCGGCGCAGTAAAGAGGCTGGAAGAAAAAGGAATCCTCGTTCAGACAAACAACGTCGGCAGAAACCGGGTGTTTGCCTATCAGGAATATCTTGACATCCTGCGGAAGGACACATAATCACACAATATTTTAGGAACCTTTTCTATTAATGGCGATCCACGCTTATTTTGAAGAATATGTTGCCGGGGCACAGCGTATTTTGGGGGATGCGGTGGATTTCGCCGTTATGACTCTGGGGCTGGAGCCTGATGTTTTTGGCAGGGCCTTTGCCGTGTCCATGGAGGAAATCAGCGGTTTTTCCCAATCGGAGCTGGCGGCTGAATCCGGCGTGCCGCTGCGCCAGATCCAGCTTTTCGAGCAGCGCCAGCGAAATATCAACAAAACAGCGGCAGAAACGTTGCTGCGCCTGAGCAAGACTCTTTGCTGCAGGATGGAGGACTTGATGGAAAAGTAAAAAGTAGATCGCGCTTAAAAATGGACAGTGACCGGCGCTGCCGTGAAAGATGAGAACACGGCGGTTGCGTTTTCAAAATACAGCACTTCGGTGTTGTCGTCGGTCGGAGAGTACATCGCCTGTAAATTCGGATAGGCATCCAGCATATGCCTTTTGGCTTCTATACGGTCGTCACGGATAAGCCGGCCGCTTAAACGAAGCCATTTTTCACCGTCGAAAGCGCACAGTTCCACAAGCGGATTCTTTTCAATCTGTTTGGATACCTCCTTGACCTTGCCCGTTTGAATATACAGTTTTCCTTCAAACAGATCTACCGTGCCGAAGGGACGCACGCGGGGCTGACCTTCCTCTACGGTCGCCAGATAATAGGTTCCCACCTTTTTCAAAAAATCGTATACTTCCTGCATGATAAATACCTCCTTTGCATTATTTGGGCTGATTTGTTTACCACTAATTTGATTATAGCATCCTTTTGCCTGAAATGGAAGGAGCGATTGTTTGATAGTTTCTAACACAGTTCTTTGACTCGTACGTCGCAAAGTTGTACGAGTCTTTCTGTGACACGGTATGGCGCGTGATATTTGAAAAAAGTGTTCGCGCGAAGGTCGAGGAAAACGGAAAGATGCAGATGCTCGAGGAGTGGATGAAGTAAGGCTTAAAAGTACAACATCGGTTTATATTTGCGGAGATCAGATATGAAGAAATATGTACTGCCGGCGGTCTTGCTGGTAATATTTGAAGCAGTAGCCATCGCACTCTGGATGACGAAAAATAATTTGTTTTACCTGTTCAATTTTAGCTATATCGGCATCTCGGTTGCTTTGGGAGTTTCCCTGTATATACGGGAATACAAGTATGCCCGCCGGGTAACGCAACTGCTGGTGGGATGCTATATGTTGGTTTATCTCGGTCTGATATGCAATGAGAATATGCAGATAGAGGGCTTTTGGTACTACCTTTTTACGGGCGTTTTCGAGGCGGCGACGATTCATTATGCCGTGGCAAAAATATTTGGTCCGCTGCTTTTTGGGCGGGGCTGGTGCGGTTACGCCTGCTGGACTGCGATGGTACTGGACTTCCTGCCTTATAAACAGCCGAAACAGCCGCGGAAAAAGCTGGGCTGGATACGCTATATCACGTTCACGGCATCATTGATTTTTGTGGGGGCTTTATTTCTGGTACATGCGGGCAATATGGAACGAATCATGTTTTGGTCGTTTATCGTTGGAAATTTGCTTTATTACGCCGTTGGAATTACTCTTGCATTTTCTTTCCGGGATAATCGTGCCTTCTGCAAGTACGTCTGTCCGATCACGGTATTTCTAAAGCCCATGAGTTATTTTTCTTTGCTGCGGATAAGATGTGACAAAAGTAAGTGTATCTCCTGTGGAAAGTGCAAGCGAGTATGTCCCATGGAGGTAGACATAACGGACAATTCCAGGAAGCGAACAAACGGAACGGAGTGTATCCTTTGCCTGGAGTGCGTGAGAAGCTGCCCGAGGAAGGCATTGTAATCATTTGCTGGGACGGTAAAAATATGGTTCTTGCAGGATAAACGGAGAGTAGAGTGACATGATTCTGTACTAAATAATACATCGGTTGAAATCGGAACCAAAATTTTGCCATTTTGCGTGGAATTTTATTTTTTACTGCCTAAAACAGCCAACCTTTCAGAAAAGCTCCCCACTATATTATCAGACGGCACCGGGAGTGAATAGTTTGAAAGTAAACTTTCAAACTATTCATTGATGCAATATCACGGGCAGGCCCGTGATATGCAGGGGTATAAAAATGGAGAAACAAAAAGCGGATCGGATCATAATGGAATATATGCAGAAGCTTTATGGTTTTGCCATAAAGAAAGCTTATTCCTATGAAGAAGCGCAGGAGTTATGCGCGGAAATCATATGTGAGGTGTATTCTTCTCTTCTTAAGGCAAGGGAAATTATCAATGTGGAAGGCTACATCTGGAGGATCAGTGAGCATACATATTCCAAATATGTTTCGGTGAAAAAGAAGCATGAAGGCATTTCCATCGATGAAACGGAGATCCCGTTCTATGATGACTATGCGTTTGAAGAATCTGACGGAGAGATCGAGAGACTTCGCCGCGGAATCGCTTTTTTGACAGAGAAACGCCGCCGGATTGTTTTCTGTTTTTATTACGAAAATAAGCCCATTTCCGTGATCGCAAAGGAGATGGATCTTCCTGAGGGAACCGTAAAATGGCACCTGAACAAGGCCAGAAATGAATTGAAGGAGGGCTTTTCTATGGAACGAAAGATTGGAAAATTAGGATTATCGCCGGTAACGGCGCTGGAGTTTGACCACGGCGGAAATAATGGCTCCAATGCAGGACCGGAGTTTTATCTGGAGGACAAACTGAATCTGAATATTGTGTACAGCGTGTATTTCCAGCCCCGGACAGTGGAAGAGATCGCGGAGGAACTGGGCGTGACGCCGGTGTATCTGCAGGATCGGATCGACTTTTTGGAGGAAAACGGTTTTCTTGTGAAGACGACGAAAGACCGCTATACCACTTATGTGAAATTCTCCCCAAAAGAGTATTCCCAAGAGCAAACCGAGATGAACCTGAAGCTGCAGCGGCAGATCGCGCAGACATTGGTGAAGGAATATATTCCGGCAGTAAGGAAGGCAATGAGGGATGTGACGGATATCTATATCCCGGATGGGAATCGTGGGCTTCTTGAAGCAGCCGCAGTTTTTTATGCCGTGGCGGAGAAATGTCAGATTCCGATTCAAGAGGATCTGTCGGGCTATGTGATTCATACAACCGCGGGCGGCAGTTTTTTCGCTTCGGTCGATCTTGAATGCAGGGCATCAGATCCAGATTATACATGGGAACGCCGGTGGCCGCCGTATTCGGTTTGCGGCTCCATGTGGAGAGAATCAGGCAAATATCCGGAGGTCAGTTCCTGGTCCGCAGACAGCCGATATGACAGTCGTGAGGGAGGATGGAAAAATAATCTCTGTACGGATTACGAATATCTCTATGAATATATGAAGGGAATGCTGGGGAAAATGTCCGCTGCCAATCCAGCCAACACAGAGAAATTCGACAGACTGCGGAGCAGGCATTTCCTGACAGAAGACGGTAAAGTGAATATCATGGTGGTGAAAGAAACCCAAGAGGAATTCTTTGCCAGGATCCCGGAGCTCAGTGAACAGATAAAGGCACAGTTTGCGGACAAGGCCCTGGAATCTGCCATGCTGTTGGCGAAAGATTATCCGCCGCAGATGCAGGATCTGGTCGTAGCATGGAATGTGAGCAGCTTTATCGGCAGTACCGTTGCGCTGATGGTCCTGGATATCCTCTATGGCGATGGAACCTTTGCACCGCTTACAGAGAATGAGAGGGTGACGGCCAATCTGCTGATGTTTAGCGATATGCTGCCGGAATGAGGCGGATGAACCCACAGGCGGTGCTTTCTGCGTATCCGGGGAAGGTGCCGCCTGGGTTGGGGCTCATGGCAGTAAAGGTTGTTTTAGCATATACAGAGTGTTTTCTTATCCTGTGTTGGCCAATAGAGGTAATCCTCCCAGGCATCATCTGACCATATGATCTCACTCATCGTCCACCTCAATTAATTCATGCGCGGTGCCTTTCCCAGCTTTTAATTCCTGTACAGATTTTTTTACATAAGCAAGATTCGCCTCTGTGAAAAATGGATCGGAAGTCTGTGCGATCTCAAATGGAATGCGATTCTCACGTAAAACTGCTTTCACAAACAAATTGATTGCCGTAGAGGTATTTAAACCTACATTAGAACAAAAAGTATCGAAGCGGGCCTTATCTTTTTCATCTACTCTTGCGGTTAATGTTGCTAATGCCATAAACTTTCCACATCTCCTTCCAGATTTCATTTTTAGACCTTGATCTTATTGCTATTGATCTGAATTTATTTACTGATTTTATTTCCTCTGTTCCTTGTTTTCTCTGTTGCTTTCTCTGATCCTATAAAATTATAACACTATTGTATGCAGAAAGCAAGCATATGTATTACACAAATACATAGCTTGGAGTACTTCGAAAATGAGAAAATACTCACAGCCGAGCAGAAGTTTCCGCTTACACCCGAGTCAGCGAGAGAGAAGATGCGGATGGTGAAAGAAATATTGGCATAATGAAGATCCGAAGCCCTGCGGCACAGAACACAGCAGGGCTTCCTCTTTCAATTCGTCCGACTTACCAGGTTAGCTTTAGAAATGAGAAATCCAGAATTTTCTCTTTTCTCTCTCTCAGCATTGTAGCATAAAACTCCTTTTGGAGATCCGACACATACGGAGTATCGTTGACGATTGCGATGATTTTCTGTCCGCCGATTTTAATGCTGGAAAGAGGACGTTCAAACTGTTCCAAGAAGCGTTTCCTGTACAGGAATCCCAACGCTGTCGAAAATATGACATTAGTCAACCTTGCATAAAGCATGACGGGTTTACAGTTCTACAAAGCCTACAAAATTGTAGAAGATGTAGATGTC
>CANQBS010000088.1 GCA_947589075.1 uncultured Acetatifactor sp. | reverse complement strand
TTCAGTACAGCGAGGATGATGTCCTCACCCTGTCCTTCCGCAAAGGACAGATGGAGGAGCCCTTTGAAGAGGCGGCCTTTGCCCTGGAAACAAATGGGATCAGCCCTGTGGTGGAGACTACGGAAGGGTATCAGATCATTAAGTGCATCAGCACCTTTGACAGAGAGGAAACGGACGCCAACAAGGTTTTGATCCTGAAGGAGAGAAGACAGGAAGTATTCAATGAGGAATATGATGCCTTTGTGAAAACTCTGGTGAGGCAGCTCAACGAGGAACTGTGGAGCAGGGTGACCCTGATCCATGACACAGAGGTTAAGACCGATCAATTTTTTGACGTGTACGCGAAGTATTTTTAATGTCCTTTTTAAAGCCGCTTTAACCTTTCAGGAGAGCTTTTGAAGGGGTGAAAGATCCATTCCCCAGATTTCATAAAAATTTTAGAAATCACGAAAAAGCCCATAAAAAAGGCATTTACAGGCACATTATTAGCACTCTTTTAAAATGAGTGCTAATAATGTGCTTGACTTTTTTGCAAAGCGGTACTAAACTTGTCTTTATCAAAAAACATAAAGAAAAGGAAGTGTCTTTCATGGCAACCAGAAGTGGCAACTTATCTATTAACAGTGAAAATATTTTCCCCATTATTAAGAAATGGCTGTATTCCGACCATGATATTTTTTACAGAGAGCTGATCTCCAACGGCTGTGATGCCGTGACGAAGCTGAAAAAGCTGGATATGATGGGAGAATATACGCTGCCGGAGGATTATAAGGCAAGAGTGGACGTAGTGGTGGATCCGGAGAAGAAGACCTTGGCTTTTACCGATAACGGCCTGGGTATGACCGCTGACGAGGTGGAGGAATACATCAACCAGATCGCCTTTTCCGGTGCAACCGATTTTATTGACAAATATAAGGACAAGAGCAACGCCGATCAGATTATCGGTCATTTTGGACTGGGTTTTTATTCTGCATTTATGGTGGCGGACGAGGTCCATATCGACACCCTGTCTTATCAGGCTGGCGCTAAGCCCGTGCACTGGGAGTGCGACGGCGGCACCGAGTTCTCCATGGAGGAGGGTGACAGGACCAGCGTAGGCACCACAGTGACTCTGTTCTTAAACGAGGACTGCCTGGAGTTCTGCAACGAGTACAAGGCGAGAGAGGTTTTGAAGAAATATTGTTCCTTCATGCCCACGGAGATTTACCTTTCCAAGGCCAATACTACAGAGACCCAGACCATCAATGAGGATGAGAAGCGTCCTGACGACGTGGTGCTGGAGGTGATCCAGCCGGAGAAGAAGGATTCCGACAAGGCGGATGCATCGAAGGAGGATTCCGGAGAAGTTAAGGATGCGGAAGGAGAAACTGCCGGGGATAAAGAGGAATCCAAGGCAGAGCCCGTGAAGCTTAAGATCCGCAGGCGTCCGGAGCTTATCAATGAGACTCTGCCCCTGTGGGCGAAGCATCCTAATGACTGCACGAAGGAAGAGTATCTGGAGTTTTACCGGAAGGTCTTCCAGGATTATAAGGAGCCTCTGTTCTGGATTCATCTGAACATGGATTACCCCTTCAACTTAAAGGGCATCCTGTACTTCCCGAAGATCAACATGGAGTATGAGTCCATTGAGGGCGTGATCAAGCTGTACAACAACCAGGTATTCATTGCGGACAACATCAAGGAAGTGATCCCAGAATTTCTGCTTCTGTTAAAGGGTGTCATCGACTGCCCTGACCTGCCCCTTAACGTATCCAGGAGCGCCCTGCAGAACGACGGTTTTGTGAAGAAGATCTCCGAGTACATCACCAAGAAAGTGGCTGACAAGCTTTCCGGCATGTGCAAGACCCAGAAGGAGGAATACGATAAGTACTGGGACGATATCAGTCCGTTTATTAAATACGGCTGCTTAAAGGATGACAAGTTCTGTGAGAAGATGACGGACTATATCCTGTTCAAGAACCTGGATGGCAAGTATCTCACCCTTCCTGAGTGCCTGGAGGTGAAGCCCGTCGATCCGGATGCGAAGACGGAGGGAGCGGCCGATGCGAACACTTCGGAGGACGCGGAGGCAAAGGCTGCGGGAAGCGCTACGGACGAGAACGGACAGAAGGTAGAAGCCGAGGTGGTGACGGAAGAGTCTGCTCAAGACGCCGATCTGAATGAGGAGGACGAGGACGGCGAGGACGCTGAGGAAAGCAAAAAAGAGAAGACCATCTACTACGTGACGGACGAGCAGCAGCAGAGCCAGTATATCCGGATGTTCAAGGCTGCCAAGATGGACGCCGTGATCCTGAACCACAATATCGACCAGCCCTTTATTTCCCAGCTGGAGGCGAAGAATGAAGGTATCAAGTTCCTGAGGATCGATGCGGATGTGACGGAATCCATGAAGGCCAAGACTTCCAAGAAGACCGCAAAGGAGCTGGAGGAGCAGGCAAAGACCCTGGGCGACCTGATCAAGAAGGCCCTTAAGAACGATAAGCTGAATGTGAAGGTGGAGAAGCTTAAGAATAAGAAGATCTCCTCTGTGCTGACCCTTTCCGAGGAAAGCCGCCGTATGCAGGATATGATGAAGATGTACTCCATGCCCGGCATGGATATGGGGGCCTTTGGCGGCGAAGGGGAGACCCTGGTCCTCAATGCCAGCCATCCGCTGGTACAGTATGTGACGGAGCACCAGGACGGCGAGCACGTAGAGATGATCTGCGAGCAGCTCTACGATCTGGCGAAGCTCCAGCAGGCGCCTTTGTCCGCCGAGGAAATGAGCAGATTTGTCGCCAGGAGCAATGAGATCATGATGGTGTTGGCCAAATAAGGGACAATCGGAAATCCCTGATTCTGACATTTGCCTGTTTGCCCTGAATTTTGCCGGGATACACTGTACTGTTTTTCCTGGCTCGGAACAAGAATGGTATCTTTGTGTTCAAATCCTACAAACGGCAGAATAAGCTTTTCTTCTGTCTGCATTTCATGATTGCAGGAGAGACTTTTTTACACTATAATAAATACTACAAGAATGCAGAACAGTGAGGGGTTATCAGGAGGTCAATATGTTTGAAAATGTAAAGGTATTAACCCACAGCAGTATACGCATAGAGGGGAGATTCGTGTTGTATTTTGATCCCTTTGAAATGAAGGAAGAGCCCCACGATGCGGACATTATTTTTATCACCCACGATCATTTTGACCATTTTTCACCGGAGGATATCAGGAAAGCCGCAAAGGAAAACGTCGGTCCGGAAGAGGGTCGAAACGCTGTGGGCGGGGATGCGACCTGTCTTGTCCTTCCGGAGTGCATGAAGGGTCAGGAAGAGAAAGCCGGGATTTCAAATGTGAAATTCGTTCGGCCGGAGGGCATTCTGGAATATAAAGGGCTTCTGATCAAGGCGATTCCTGCCTATAACAGGCTGAAGCCCTTTCATACCAAAGGGAAGAATTATGTGGGTTACCTTGTGACGATGGATGAAGTGACCTATTATATTGCCGGGGATACGGACATCACGCCCGAGAACCAGAAGGTCAGATGCGACGTCGCCCTTGTGCCGGCGGGCGGGAAGTTTACCATGGATTATAAGGAGGCTGCGAAGCTGGTGAACCAGATCGCCCCCCGGCTGGCGATTCCCACCCATTACGGAACAGTCGCAGGTTCCAAGGAGGATGGAAAATGCTTTGCAGAGCTGGTCGATAAGAAAACAGAGGTCAGAGTGATGCTGTGACCGGAATGTAATCGGAAAGGTGCTGCGAACAGAGCAAGATTGTAAAGAAATCGGCGGTAAACCCCGCCGATTTCTTGATAAAAATTACTTAACAGACCATATCGTTTCATCTCCGCAGATGTTGCGGACTTTTATGCGAATAGGCTTTTTTTCGCAGCGAATACAACCGTCCCAAAATTCTTTGGTCTTATTACCGTCTGCGATCACATAACCCTTTGGGTCAATCTTGATTTCGGCGTCGGAATGCCATTCGCCGTTGCCGGAAGTACAGTCAGCGCTTAAAAATTCAATAAGCTCCAATCCTTCTTCACTTATTCTAATAGGTTTGTACGTCTTCTTTGATGAAGGAATAAGAAATGCCTTCTGATTGAATTCATTTATCTTTGAAAGTACGCGGTCGCTTATAAATTTATCAATAGTAACAGCATATCCGCCGAATAAGGTATCGTAAGTTTCCTCGGTATGGAATTCAGCATAGTCTCCGATTATTACATCATCAAGAACTGTTTTGAGATCGCGCAATTCGATTTCAATTGTTGTACTGTCGTCCTCTTTAATAAACTGACGAAGTTCGTTTTCATCCGTGATATCTATGTAATAAACAATGACCTTTTTAATGTCGTTGTCAAGCTCAGGAATAGCCTGATGAATAATGCGGTTCATCATCACCTTATCGAGCAGTTTGGAACTGCTGTCCATCAAGTTGGGCACATAAACGGGAACTGTTCCGAACTTGCTGTCAGAGATGGCCCCCTCCCAAAAGGAATCAAGAGAATCATCATTTTTGAGACCGGGAATCAATGACTTGATTTTATCCATGGTCTGAACCGGGTTGCGGTAAAGCTGTACCCCGTCCTTGATTTCAAGCACGTCAAATTCTGCGCCGTCTGCTGCAAGGCGGTCGCGGGCAGTTTGAATGGAGTTGAGTCCGATATCGCAGTGAATGAAGCGGCGGCCGAGCTTGTTTGCAACTGCAGCGGTAACGCCGCTTCCGCCGAAAAAGTCGGCGACGAGCATATCTTTATTTGATGAAGCCTGCAAAATATATGATAAAAGCCTTTCCGGTTTTTGGGTGGCATAAGAAAATGCAGCATCTAAAGATTGATCCGAGCTCTTAGAAATTACCCATACATCATCCAGTTCCTTCCCCTCTTTCATGTAGCTCCGATTTTCTCTGCCCTCAAAATAGGTGACTTTATACTTTCTTCCATTTTCATCAATTTTATCGTATCTTTTTATAGTAGTTTCCGAATATTCTTCATAAACGGGATTATAAATAAAATTATCAGAATTTACATATCGATAGATCACATCATGCTTTTTTGAAAAATCTCTTTTGGGAGCAACACCTCCTGTATAAGACCAGACAATTTCATTTCGAAAATTTTGCTCCCCAAAAATCTCATCTAACAGTATCTTTATATAATGGCAAATATGCCAATCCAAATGCACATAAATTGACGCCGTTTCGCTCATAACAGACTTAATTGCCATAAGATTTTCATACATCCAATTCAGGTACTTTTCTTTATCCCAAACGTCACCATACATCTTTTCCTCGAAGGCTTTCAGTTCTTCAATATCAAGTTCCTGTTCTGCCTGCGCAATAGTTTCTGCCAGCTTTGGGTTGCGGCGGATATAAACCTTTTTAGCGTAATCCGCTCCGCTTGCGAAAGGAGGGTCAATATACACAAGGTCGACCTGAACACCCTGTTCTTTAAGATAGGCGCAGGCGGAAATGCACTCGCCCCGAATGACCATATTACCGTCAGCGTTCTCGCCCACCGTCTCCTGCTTCTCCATTTCATATAAAGGCATACCGCGCTGCAGCGTCGCGGAAACATCGCCGGAGCCCTTGTATTTCAGTATCCGGTTAAAGTTTCCAAGCACAGCCTGTCCTTCAATAGGTTCAGGTACAAATGGCACATATTTGATCGGCATTAAAATCGTCCTCCATTATTCATATATTTTGCAAACTGTTCAAATGAATCAGCTGCACCAAAAGATATAAGAAATTATCATCAAATTCAATTCCTAATGATGGTTTAAAGTTGTTCATTGTTTTTCTCCTTTTTTATTTTGCTTTAACCTCCCTAAAAAAATCCTGGATTTTGTTTCGCGTCAGCCGTATTCTTTCGTTTTCCGGCAGCGAGTCTTCCAAATATAAATAGTCGAACCGCTCATATCCAAAGGCTCTGTTGTTCTGTTTTGAAAATTCTGTTTCCATAAAGGTTTTCTTGCCTTTAAAACTCGGGTCATTTGCGTAAATTGCCCCCTTTGTTTCTACGATGACCGCTTTGTAGATTTTATTGTCTTTGCGTTTGATGATCAAAAAGTCGGGGGTGTAGATGCCAATGTATTTCCATTTTTCACCGTCTTGCTGATAGCATTTGATCTTAAACTCAGTCATGGCACGGTCGCCGTTGTAATAGACTTCTAAACCGAGTTTTTCAATCTCATCAAAGGATAATACTTCCTTCAAAAATGTTTGCTCGAAGCTGCTGTCGGTATGATAAGGCAGATAATGGAAAGAACGGTCTTTATTTTTATGCGAGGTCATTTGCATTCGCAATGTACCTGCCAGGGCTTTGTTGCCGGATTCCTCAAGAAGGAGAATAGCTTCCTCCATTTTCGGGTTGGCTTTCAGTTTGCCTTCGTCGTCCAGAATGATCCTTTCGACAGTTGGCTGTGAAGGATAGTAATTTTGCGGTTTGTCAGTATAAATTTCCGGAGCAAAATTTGCGATATTCAAGAGGCCTGCCTCTTCGGGGATCAGTTCTTCGGTTGTGGTAAAGCTGCATTTATCGCAGAAAGCCTTGCGGATATTGGCTTCGACCAGTTTTTGGTTGTATTTGGAACTGTAATAACGGGTTCCTTCTTTTTCATATGTTATCGTCCTATAGACAACCTTGAGGACCTCTTCAAATCTCATTAGTCCCGCAGTTGAGAGTGTACCGAAGCTGCTTTTCATAATACCATAAACCCAGGAAAGAAAAGTTGCGGGTTCGGTTCCATATTCTGTATCGTCAACGGTAAGAGTTGTCTTACTTTCGTCCATTGAAAGGTCGGTGGTTTTTATTATACTTTCTGTAAGACGCGCAGAATCGGCCGAGGTCACAATATCGCCTGCAGGATCAGCTCTTTGGATTATAAGCGTATCATAGTTGATTTTGAGCTGATAAAAATCCACTTTCGGCAGTTTTAAATACGTCGTGCGATCATAACGCTTTAACGGCGTTTTGCCGTTATCGGCAGAGGAAAATTCTTTTAGCGTAATATGCTGCTGTTGTTCAAGCTGCAGATTCAGCTTATCAGCGTTGCTTTCATTCAGATAAATGAGAGCTGTTTCGGTGCTGTCCTTCATGACCTGGCGCAGACAGCGGCAAGAGGTTTGCAGCACCATATTAGTCGGACAGTCTCCTTCCTGGGATAGGATAATACCTGTCAGACTGCGGCAATCCCAGCCTTCCTTACCGATTTGTACAAGCAGCACAATTCGGATCTGGGAGATGGATTTGTCTAAAATATCAAACTGCATTTGGCTGTCAGCAGGCATTTTATATTGCTGGTTTCCTTTATGAAATTTGAGAATTGTGTCTGCTTTGAACCCATATTCTGCAACAATACGGGATACTAAAGGATAGACAACTTCTTCTAATTTTTCGATGCTGCCGCAGTAAATGCCGAGTTTGGCGGTCAATCCGTTTCTGTAGACTTTATTTTTGTAGGTATCAAGGAATTCCCGAACTCCCTTTTCAATAATCAGACTGCTGTCGGCAATATCAGCGATCTTAACGATGGGACGTTTTAAAAAGTTGCCGACACCGTCGATCAGGGGATAGTAGTACACAATGTTCGTGATTTCAGCCGTCCCAACAGAAAGAGAGTTTGTCACCTTAAATTTTTCTGCCTTTTCAAGATAAGGAGTGCCCGAAAAGCCGATAACAGAGTTAACAGTGTTATTTTGTGCCCATTTGGTAACAACGGCGCGCAGCTTTATCTCATCACTGACGGCATGATGCACCTCGTCGATGAAAATAGAAAGCGCCGGCAATTTCCCGATAAGGTTGCGGAGTTCATTTGCCTGTCTGTCTTTTTCATCATCGCTTTTTTCAAATAAATAGATCTGTCCGTTTTTCTCCTGAATACGGTCAAGGATCACCTTTTCCGCGTTTGTAACCGCAACCAATCCGAAAAGATCGGAAAGCGGCTGATGATTCGCGATTTTCTGAACATTCGGGTTCTTGGTTTTGTTTGATTTATTGGCGGTTTTTCCCTGGTCAAGCACCTCAAAGGAAATCATCCGCCTTATGTTTGTTGCTGCGGGTTCCGGGATGATCCAGGAAGGGTTAAAATTTTGTATTGTTTTGAGGCTCGGAATAACGGAAGATTTTAACCCGGAAGGGGCAAAAACAATAAAATTATGCGCAAATGCAGGGTTTGTCGGCTCGCTGAGCGCAAAATACAGATCAAGATAGATAAACGCTGCCATCAAATACGTTTTTCCAGCCCCCATAGGAAGGCTGAAGAGATAATCCGTGTAGGAAATATTATAAAAAACCATATGGAAAAACTCGTTATAGTTAATGCTGGATGGATCTTTCCTGATTTGCTCTTCAAGCTTTTCGGAAACCTGTTCCCCTTTATCGTTGGTTAACCGGGAATACTCGAACAATGCTGCCGCCGCCGGATTTCCTTCCAGATATTTGCGGGCTGCCGTGGATAATTCAATATCATTTAAATCGACAGAGTTAAAATAACCTTTTTTGAACAAAAACTCTAACGGCTTACATTCGCAGCTGATTTTTAGAAAAAGATAAACCTTAATCGCTTCAACCTGTGCGTCCCGCATTTGTCCTGTTTTCTCAATATATTTTATTAAATTTTGAACAGTGCATCGTTCAGAAGCATACCACTCTTTGCACTTGTTCTCTATCATTTTGTAGAACATTCTGTTCCTCCATCATGCGATATTCAGCAGAATTAAATCTTCATCGTCCCCTTCGCAAGATCCTCCGCCACAAACGGGATAAAGTAAAACGGTACGGTGAGCAGTCTTTGCTCCGGGTGATAGCCATAATTGTTTCCGGAAACCTTAATGGCATAAGCAAACTTGTTGTGATTCGCGAATTTTTCAAGGGAGTTCAGGGTTCCTTTGCTTTTTTTGACATCAATTGGATACAGCATATTATCTGATTCGACGATAAATTCCAGCTCGGCGGACGCCTTTCCGCGCCAATAGAACAGCTTATGTCCCTTGGCAATCAACTCATTCGCCGCAAAGTTTTCAAAGAAAATGCCTGAAAGGGTATTTTCCCTTTCCTTCGACAGGAACGAGGCGGCGTTGATTCCGCTCTGGTAGGAAAACATTCCGATATCACTGAGAAAAAGACGGAAATTGCCTTCGTGATCCGGCATAAGCGGCGTCGTGATATGTTCTTTGAGCTGGAAGGACTGATTGACGACATGCGCCATTGTGAGCCACTGGATCGAGGTCGCAAAATCTCTCGTTTTTCCTTTTTCTTCAATCAGCCCGGGCGAAAAGTTTTTGGATTCTCTGTTAAGTTCTTTATAGATGTTTTGGAACAGGGCGCGGGATCGCAAAACTGCCTCCGGACTTGCCTGATACAGATTCATATCGGAAAGATAATTGTCGTACAGGGTACTGAGAATCTCTCTTGCTTCCAGAAGATTGCCTGAGTCAATATAGGTATCAACTGCTTCGGGCATACCGCCCACCAGCAGATACTTATATATCTGCTCCATGGCCAGTTCATGAATTTGTCTGTCCAGCGGCCGCTTGTCCTCATATGCTTTCTGAACGGCATCATAGAGCACTTTGTTGCTGTTTTTCAGGAACTCATCAAAGCTCATGGGATAAACAGTCAGCTGATTGATCTTTCCTACTGGGAAAAGAAACTTGCCGTTATCCATGGAACCTCTCTTGTGGGTTTCCCTTTGAAGCTTTATCCTTACCATCGAGCCGGTTGCGATCACGGGAATCTGGCGGTAATCCTGGCAAAAATATTTCAGAGAGGATATGATATTCGGGCATTCCTGAATCTCATCGAAGATGAGCAGAGTTTTTTCGTTGATCTGTTTTCCCTTGCGCAGGGAGATATATTCAATGATTTTCTGGGCATTGGCAGTTTCGGAACAAAAATTGCGGATTTCGTCCTCGATTTTGCAGTCGACATAGATATACTGGTCCTTGTAAATGGTTTCAGCAAAAATATCTTTTATAAGATAGGTTTTTCCTACCTGTCTTGCGCCCCAGACGATCAAAGGCTTTTTGCGCATGCTTCGATTCCATTCTATCAGATCTTGCAAAGCGTTTCGTTCCATAGACCAACCTCCGCATATTCGATGAATGTACTATAGCATAATTTGCATTATTTCTCAAGATATTTTGAGAATTATTTGCACCATTTCATAATTTTTCTAATTAGTTATTTGCACCATTTCACAATTCTTTCAATTCATTATTTGCATCTTTTCGCACTTTCCCCAATTCGTTTTCTGCACCCGGCGCCCTTTACTCCACCAGCTGCAGATCATACAGCTTCTTATAAAGCCCGTTCTGCGCAAGCAGCTCCTGGTGGCTGCCGGATTCCTGGATCTCCCCGTGGTGCATGACGATGATCTTATCCGCGTGCTGGATGGTGGAGAGGCGGTGTGCCACCATGATGGTGGTGCGGCCCTCCATGAGCCTCTCAAGGGCCTTGGTGATCAGGCTCTCCGTTTCCGTATCGATGTTGGCGGTAGCCTCGTCCAGCACCAGGATGGAGGGCTTGTATGCCAGGGTCCTGGCGAAGGAGATCAGCTGTCTCTGCCCGGCGGAGAGGGTGCTTCCCCGTTCCGTCACCGGGGCGTCGTAGGTCTCCGGAAGCTTTTCAATAAAGGTATCCGCGTTGACAGTGCGGGCGGCGGTCTTTACATCCTCCAGGCTGATGTCGGGATTTCCCAGGGAAATGTTGGTCTTAATGTCCCCGGTGAAAAGGAACACGTCCTGCTGTACCTGTCCGATGGCGCCTCGCAGCACATCCGTATCGATGTCCTTAATGTTCACTCCGTCAATGAGGATTTCTCCCTTCTGAATATCGAAATATCTGCCGATCAGGTTCAGGATGGAGGTTTTGCCCGCTCCCGTGGCGCCCACGAAGGCCACCTTTTCCCCGGGATGGATGACGAAGCTCACATCCTTTAAAATGTAGTCCTCCTTTTCATAGGCAAACCACACATGTTTGAATTCGATCCTGCCCTGGATCTGCACCGGCAGGGGATGTTCGGCGTTTACGATCTCCGGTTTCTCATCCAGGATGGAAAAAACCTTTTCCGCGGAGGCTAGGGAGGACTGGAGGGTGCCGAACTGCTCCGCCAGCTCCTGGATGGGCTGGAAGAAGGAATTGATATAGGTGATGAAAATGAACAGGGTTCCCAGGGACAGGGTGCCGTGGAGCACAAAGGAACTGCCTGTTCCGATCACGATGATCATTGCCGCAACGGAAAGCAGATAAATGGACGGGCGGAAGATAGCGAAGATCATGACCTCCCGCCAGTTGGCGGCGAACAGCTCTCTGGACTTCTGTTCGAATTCTTTGTATTTTTCCTTCTCCCTTGCAAAGATCTGGATCAGTCTCATGCCGGAAATGTGTTCGGAAAGGAAGGTGTTGATCTCGGTGATCTTGTTGCGGGTGAGCTGGTAGGCCTTTCTGGAGGTATAGCGGAACACAAAGGTAAGTACCCCTACCACAGGCAGAAGCAGGAAGGAGACCAGGGCCATGCCGGGACTGATGGAGATCATCACTACCGCATAGCCGATGATCATGACCACATTTTTGAACAGCCTCACCAGAATGGTGGTAAACAGCTCGTTGATGGCTTCCGTATCGTTGCTGACCCTTGTTACCAGCTTGCCCACGGGAGTGGTGTTGAAAAAGCTTAAGGAGAGGCTGTGAATGTGGCGGAACACCTCCTCACGCATGCTGAAAATAATCTTCTGTCCCATTTTCTGCAGCATCCAGGTATCCGCGGCGTTCAGCACGAATCCCAGAAGCAGCAGGGCAAAGTAAACGGCCGCAGTGATCAGGATGCCCCGGAAATCAAATCTTCTGAGCTCTCCTAATTCTTCCCTGGAGAGGGGAGTATCAGGGCGGGAGGAATAGCTGTCCAGATAGGAACGGATGGTATTC
>CANQBS010000087.1 GCA_947589075.1 uncultured Acetatifactor sp. | reverse complement strand
GTCATCACGCGGCCGGTGGAATCCTTCTGATCCTGCTTATCCTCGATCAGCCTGTCAATGCCGTACAGGGCTACACGTCTGTAGTCGCCGATGATACGTCCACGACCATAAGCATCCGGAAGACCGGTAATGATATGGGAGGAACGGCAGGCTCTCATCTCCTGGTTGTAAGCATCGAAGCAGCCTGCATTATGTGTCTTCCTGTGAACGGAGAAGAACTCGCTGATCTCAGGGTCAACTTCGTAACCGTTGTCGGCGCATGCCTTCTCTGCCATACGGATACCGCCGTAAGGCTGCAGGGAACGCTTGAAAGGCTTATCGGTCTGGAAGCCTACGATGGTCTCCTTATCCTTGTCCAAATATCCGGGACCATGGGATGTAATGGTGGAAACAACCTTGGTGTCCATATCAAGAACGCCGCCGGCTTCCCTTTCCTTCTTTTGAAGGTCAAGCACCATTGCCCACAAATCCTTGGTGTTCTGGGTGGCAGCGGCTAAGAAAGAATCGTCGCCATCGTAAGGATGATAGTTCCTCTGGATGAAATCCCGGACGTTAACTTCCTTGTCCCACTTGCCACTTACAAAATCTGTCCATTCTGGTCTCATTTTGAAATAGCCTCCTATAAAATATTTAGTGGAAAAAGTGAATAGTCACTTCTCGTTCCTGGATTCTATTATATGTAAAATCTGCCTATGAGTCAAGGCGGAAAGTGTTCTTTTTTCGGTACATGTCCTAATTTTAGAAAAATTTAACATCCTTAACGCGGGAAAGAACATCCTTAGGGTGGAAAAGAATATCTTGCAAGAATCGGGGAAAAGTATTATACTATACGCGGTTACAATAGAAGAGCGGAAAGGAGCGTACCATATGAGCAAGATCACAAAGGAAATGACCATCGGAGAGATCCTTACCATAAATCCCCAGGTGATTCCCGTGCTTTTGAATGCCGGGATGCACTGTCTGGGCTGCCCTTCTGCCCAGGCAGAATCCCTGGAAGAGGCGGCAATGGTCCATGGAATCGACATTGATGCCCTGATGACAGAGATCGAGGCTTTGTAAGGAGCGGGAGTATGCCCTGGTGACAGAGCAGAGAGCGGGGTCCTGTATACTGTAAAGGACAGGAGTGCAGTCCTGCTTCAAGGGAAAATACTTCGAAAATGGAAGGTGAAGGATGAAATGCCGCCGCGGATGCGTTGTGCCCGCGGCGGCATTTTCCTGGTGCGCCTGGCGGCGCAGGTTTCTAACGGATGAATCTGAAAGATACGGTTTTATGCACTCAGATCCCAGCCAGAATCTGCAGCGCTTTCTCTCTGATCAGGGGCTCGCAGTGTTCCTCCAGATAGGAAAGACCGGCGTCCCTGTTCTTCTTAAGCTGCCCGTATTCGGAAAGCAGGTTGCACGCTCTGTTGAAATCGGCAAGGTCAGCCTCGCCCCGGGTGAGGGTGAGCAGGTATCTGCCGGAACCTTCCTCCTTGTATAAGGCGCTTTGCCCGCCGAAAAGATGTCCCAGATGGGCGGAAGCATCAAGAACAACGCCCAGGCTGGAAAAACAGAAAATACGTGTCAGCCCCGGATCCTCCTCCGGGTCGGCAGGCTTTCTGATATCGGTATCTACGGAAGCCTTCTGGCTTTCGTGGATGCGGCGGAAAAGATCCATGACTTCGTCGGAACCATCCCCGGCAAAGTCTTCTATCTCATCCTCTTCTTCGTCGGAGTCGTGGACGGACGGGGCAAAACGGGAAAAACGGGTGTCCAGTTCCTCCGGGTCCTCCACCTTCGTGATGATGAGAACGATACATTCGGCGTTGAGGGGGATCGCTTCTATCATAAGGGGGATATCCTCAGCCTCAAAGCCAAACTGATAATTGGCCTGCTGCATCATATCCCGGAAAAGATTCTTTGCCTTTTCCGTACCGTAGGCCAGTTCGCTGATCTTGAGCTCGCGGCTGGCGAGATCTTCGCGGGTGAGGGTACAGCGGATTTGGTTTTCATTTACTTTCTCTATTTTCATGTAGGGATGATCCTTTCTTTTTAAAACAACTTCCATAAGAAGCTCCCACCGCTATCTTATGCTCTCAGGGGCGTTTAGTCAATAGGTTTAAAAATTTTTAATATTTTTGTGAAATCTGCGGCTTGTCTAAGCGCCCGCAGAAGAATATAATAAAATGCAGAGCATCTGGCGTCAATCCGCACCGGATAGGAGGGTACACCGCAGATTTTCCCGTTCGTTCCTTGCTTTCCTTCTGCATTTCGAGTATTGTGAGAAGGCAGAGGTGCATCATCTCATCTCTTGGGGGATTTGTTCCCGGGAGATGTCTTACAGGCAGATAGGTCTGTCATTGTTTTTTCGGTTATTTTTTTCCACCCTTTATTTTTACGCTTTTGATTTAAATTAAACACTCAGGTCATGTTTATTTTTGGAAAATCGAGGTGCCGGGGTCTTTGATGCTCAAAAAGACCATTTCCCATCGGGATTTATATATCACACATACTTTTGGTCCATAACGGCAGAAAACTGCAAAAGAGCGTGGAGTGCCTCTCTGGCTCAAAAAAATAAAATTTCATAATGACGATATGGAAATTGTCTGATATAATGGATATGACCTGATTAAGAAGGGTCCGGAACGAGAATCTTCCGGACCCGGAAGGAGAAAGGCTTGGAACGATGAAAAAGAAGATCATACCGACTTTGGTGGCAATTGTGCTGATCATCATAATTGCCGGAATCGCATTTGGAGAAGATTTTATGGAACGCATCCACTATTCTTCTGAGAGGGTGGATCTGGATGATTATTTCGATGTGGCTGGGAACCAGCTGGCAATTGTGCTGCAGGACGAGATCGTGGAAGAAAAGGCGCTCCTGCGGGACGGGAGGTGCTACTTTGACCTTGCCACAGTTTCAAAATATTTTGGAGAAGGCTTTTATCTGGATGAAAAGGAAGGATGCCTGCTGTATTCGACGCTGACGGATGTGTACAGCGTAAAGCTGGGCGGCAGCCTGGTTAAGGATATCTTCTATGCCGACATGGCGCTTGAAGAGGATGGAGCCCAGGGCGAAGGGCAAGACGAAGGGCAGGATACGGGGGAAGTCAGAACGGAAGAGCTGGGCTATGCAGCGGCGTTTGTAGAGAGGAAAGTCCTGTATATCGCAGCGGATTATATAGAAAGATACATGGACTGTACTGCGGAGCTGTTTGATCTGCATGTGCAGGTTTATACCCGGTGGGAAGGAAGATATCTTGACAGCGTGATGGAGGATACGGCGCTCAGGCTGGAGGGAGACCCAAAGAGCGGCATCCTTTGCGATCTTTTGGAAGAAGCCGAGGTGGAGATCCTTACCCCTGGGGAGGAATGGAGCCTTGTCAAAACGGAGGATTCCCTGATCGGTTATGTGGAAAATAAAAAGCTGAAAGACCTGTCCGGAGAGGAAGAGGGGGCTCCTGGGACGGGGCGTTATGAGGAGGCGCCGGAGCATGATTTCGCCGCACCGGAATATACTTCCCTTTCCATGGATGGAAAGGTGGTGCTGGGGTTCCATTCCATCGGTTCCAAGAAGGGCAACGCTACCCTGGATGAGATGCTGGCGGGGGCTGAGGGCATGAATGTGATCGCTCCTACCTGGTTCGGCCTGGAGGATGAAGAGGGGGGCTTTTACAGCTATGCCAGCAGCGACTACGTGACGAAGGCACACGGCGCAGGCATACAGGTCTGGGGCGTCTGGGATGATTTTAATCATAATCTGGAGAATCAATCCGATGATGATGTGCTGGCAGTCCTTGCCTCCACAGCATCCAGACAGAAGCTGGTGAAGGAGATCGTAAAAACAGCCCTGGAAGTGGGACTGGACGGCATAAATATTGACTTTGAACGGGTGACCCAGGAAAACGGTACGCATTTTGTGCAGTTTTTGAGGGAACTGTCCATTTTATGCCGGAAGAATCATCTGTTTTTGTCGGTGGATAATTATGTGCCTTATGATTACCGGGCACATTATGGAATAGATGTGCAGGGCCTGGTGGCGGATTATGTGATCATCATGGGGTATGACGAGCACTGGCATTCCAGCGGCGACCCGGGCAGCGTGGCAAGCATCGGCTATGTGCGGGACGGGATCAGCAGGGCGGTGGAGAAGGTGCCTGCGGAGAAGGTAGTGAACGCCCTGCCTTTTTATACGCGGGTATGGAAGAGCGACAGTGCGGTCACGGATGAGACTCTTTCCATCAGGAATACAAAGGAGTATCTGGAAACCCATAATGTTACGCCTCAATGGGACGAGGAGACCTGCCAGAATTATGCGTCCTGGACGGAGGGAGAGACCCTGTACCAGATCTGGATCGAAGACGAAGAATCCATAGCGGTAAAGCTGAATGTGATGTCCGCTCAGAATATCGGCGGCGCGGCGGTATGGAGGCTGGGATTCGGGACTCCTCAAATCTGGGAACAGATCAGAGCATACGCTGCCAGGTAGGAATCCAGGGCTCATATTATAAGGGAGTCTGTCATATATATGAAGGGAAGAGGGGAGAGACAGGGAATGTAATAAAGCGGTGAATGATTTTGAACAGAAATTATTATCCATGCTCATGGGGGTCCTGCTGGTGGTATCTATGCTGGCAGCGGCAAAGGAAGCGGCCGGATATATGGCTGTCAGCACGGGAAAAGTCCGTACCGGAACCGTCGGCGCAGAAGCTTCCGGTGAAGGAGCAGCCGATGCGGAGGCTTCCGGTACCGGAACCGTCGCTGCAGGAGACAACGCTGCAGGAGCCGCCCGCGGCGGGGAGCTTCCCTGCGTGGTGGTCGATGCCGGACACGGAGGATGGGATCCGGGCAAGGTAGGGATCGGGGGGACCCTGGAGAAGGATCTGAACCTGGAGATCGCCCTGATCCTGAAACAGTACCTGGAGGCTGACGACATCCGGGTGATCCTTACCAGGGACAGTGACGAAGGGCTGTATGACGAGAATGCCTCAAATAAAAAGGTACAGGATATGAAGCGGAGGGTGGCTTTGATCGACGAGGCGCATCCTGCGGTGGCAGTGAGCATACATCAGAACAGTTATCACGAAGAGCCTGTCCACGGGGCGCAGGTATTCTATTATACCAACAGCGAGGAAGGAAGAAAGCTGGCGGAGCTGATCCAGGGAGAGATGACAGAAAAGGCTGATCCGGAGAATAAGAGGCAGGCAAAGTCCAATGACAGCTACTATCTTCTGAAAAGAACAACGGTTCCCATCGTCATTGTGGAGTGCGGCTTTCTGTCCAACAGCTCCGAAGAGGAACGGCTTAACACAAAAAGCTATCAGGATCGCCTTGCCTGGGCGGTTCATATGGGAATTCTGCGGTATCTGAATGGACAGGAGTGACGCCTGTCTGTCCGTCGGGCTGCCCTTCGGTCTGTCCGGCGCCGGATCCTGCATCGCCCGACAATTCTAAGACCAGGCGCCTGCGTCTGTAGGCGCTGGGGGTCATCCCGAATTTCTCTTTAAATTTTGCAAGAAAATAGGCGGGTGAGCTGTATCCAAGCTGGGCGGAGATATCCCGGATGCTTATGTCCTGTGCCAGCATCTGCGCGGCACGGCGCAGCTTTTGTGCCGCGACAAAATCTGAAAAGTTCTCTCCTGTGTAGCTTTTGAAGGCGCGGCTCACATAGGCGCCGGTGAGGTGGAAACGTTCCGCCAGAGATCCCAGGGTCACGGTGGGCAGATTCTGTTCGATATGAAGGAGCATCATGTCCATCAGCTGCTGCCTGCGGCTGCTTGTGCCGGAATGGGAGAGGGCTTCGTATTCGGCAACACAGGTCTCCAGAAAATGAAAGAAAACCTGAATATCCTGGCAGTCCCTCAAAAGCCCGGGGAGCGTCTGCCCGTCTAAGGGGGAATTGTAGGATCTGTTCTGGAAGAACAGTTTCAGGGTATACATCAGTGTCTCCATAAAAAGATATATTTCGTGGGAAGAATAGGGAATATCAGCTGACATCCGAGAGATGATCAGCTTTTTCTTTTCCTCCATGTAATGAACCAGACCCGTAAAATTTTTCTGTTCCAGAAAGGCTGCCATTTCGGCTGCCGCGTCAGGCGCGGGCGATTCCTGATTGCTCTCCGAGCTGCGGATCAGAGAATAGGAAAAACGTTTCCAGTAACCATAGATCAGACTATAGTCCAGGCGGGCAGCCATAAAGTCCAGCTGCAGTCTCACCGCCTCTTCCCCGTCCAGATAGTCGCTGTAGTAAATATTCACAGGAAGGTTCCCCAGAAGATTTACGAGCTGCTGCTTTAAAGCGTCTGCAAGCACCCTCATGTTGTATTGTTCAAAGGTGAGAAAGCAGTAAATATACCTGGGATGGGCTTCAAAACGGCAGCCGATGTTGCAGACCGCAAGGAATTCTTCTGTGACGGCGCATATATCCGCCTGGGTGGCCGCTTTCTTTTTCCCGTTAGTCGGAAGGAAATCCACCAGAAGCCCCGCTTGCCGATAAGAATGCGCGCCTTCGTCAAAAGTTTCCGCAGTCTCCATATTCCCCATATTCTTTTGTGCATTTTGTCCATTTTTTGTCGTCAATTTTCCGTTCATATCCTTTTGCAATTCTGTATACAGATCCGGTCGGCTCATATATTACTTATATCATAAACAGCAAAGAAAAGCAATCCTCAGAAAA
This sequence comes from uncultured Acetatifactor sp., assembly GCA_947589075.1. Classification (GTDB taxonomy): domain Bacteria; phylum Bacillota; class Clostridia; order Lachnospirales; family Lachnospiraceae; genus Acetatifactor. The sequence continues at coordinate 5,594 of CANQBS010000087.1, read as the reverse complement.
TTTGTAAATTTTTTATTAATTAAATATAGATAAAAAAATGGGAAAAGACAAAAAAATATATATAAGGTCAAAATCTTCTAAATTGTCAAAGTACCCAATAAGACTTATGCTTATATGGTAAGCGGCAAACAAAATGCACAATGGATTATGAATTGTAAGCGTTTACATGAAAAAAATAACAAAAAGGAGGGGACGCAAACATGAGACGAAGTGGAAAAAATGATTCACTTCAGCATCGTAAATGCGGTTGGAAGAAACGGATCGCACTTCTTTTGGCTGTGTCCTTGGTGTGCACCGGCAGTATGGTTTCCCTGGCTGCCGAAGACGGTGATACTGCAGGCGTGCAGCTGAAAGACAAGTATACCGGCTTCGAAGGCGTGGAGATCGACTGGAAATATGGCAGCGGAGATTCCGGCACTTATGCGGATTATCTGAAAGCCCATGAGGATGCACCCAGCGCAGCGGAAGCCATCGAGGTTCCTCTTTCCGCTATCCATGACGAGAGCGGCGCCCTTGGGGCCCAGGATTATGAAGGCAGGAAAGCTGTCCTGTCTGAGAAATCCTCTGAGTACATGGAATTTACGGTGAATGTGCCCGCAAGCGCTTTTTATCAGATGGAGATGGATTATTATCTGGTACCCGGTGAGTCCGACGAAGGCAAGAGAATATTGTACATAGACGGTGCCGCGCCCTTTGACGAGAGCAGCGACATTACCTTTGTGCGGTATTTTAAGGATGAGAGTGAACCCGTCATCAACAGTATCGGTGACGAGACCAGGCCTGCCCAGGTACAGATTCCTGGCTGGAGGACCACAGGTCTTGAGGATACCTCGGGTATTTATTCCGATTCCTTCGCCCTGTATCTGGAAGCCGGGGAGCATACTATCCGTCTGATTTACAATAAAGTGGATATTTATTTCTCCGGTATCAGGCTTGTTCCCCGCAAAGAATATAAAACCTATGCAGAGGTTGCCGCGGAATATGCTTCCAAAGGCTATCAGGCAGCCAATGTGGAAAAGGTACATTTTCAGGCTGAGCTCACCACCATCGAGAAGAACGATGTGACCTTGAGGCGTGATAACGACGGTGATCCTCTGGTGCAGCCTGCGTCCTCCGTGAACCGTATCTTGAACGTGATGGGCGGCTACCGCTGGCGTGCCGGCAACCAGAGCATTACCTGGCAGTTTGAGGTTCCCAAGGATGGCCTGTATAAGATCGGCATGTATGTGAAGCAGTCCTGGAACGACGGTCTTCCTTCATTTAGAAGGATCGAGATCGACGGTCAGGTTCCTTTTGCCGAACTTCTGGAATATAAATTCGATTATGATACCGTCTGGTCCTTACAGACCTTAGGGGATGCGGAAGGGAATCCTTACCAGTTTTACCTCACGGCGGGAACCCATACCATCACCATGACCGTGAAGCTGGGTGAACTGGGAGCGGTGTTAGAGTCCATTCAGGAGGATATCACCATCCTGTCCGATATGCTGCTGGACATTAACCTAATCGCAGGCAGCGACCCCGACCCCAACTACGATTATCAGTTCTTCACCAGGATCCCTGACCTGAAAGAAAATATGGAGTTCATTGAGGCAAGTATGCTGAAAAAGTACGACATGGTGAACCAGATGGCGTCCCAGCGTCCCGCCATGGCAAACAACTTCTTAACCATTGCCACCCAGGTACGGGAAATGCTGGATGACGAATACAGCATCGCCAAGAAGATCGGGGACCTGACTACTTCCCAGAACAGCTTAAGCCAGTGGTATCTGTCCATGCAGAGCTGTCCCCTTGTCATCGACTACTTCGATGTGGGCGATCCCAACGAGACCTGGAAGAGCGTTTCTTCCAATATCTTCCAGAGGATCGGCGCCACCATCACCCAGTTCTTCTCCTCCTTTACCAAGGACTATGATAACGTGGGCGGCGTCCTGGCGGACGACGTGGTGGTAAATGAGACCATCGAGGTCTGGATTTCAAGAGGTACCGAATGGGCAGAGGTGATCAAGGAGCTGGCGGACGAGAGCTTCACTCCGGAAACCGGCATTGCCATCAAGGTAAACGTGCTTCCTGCTTCCCAGCTGAACGCGGGCAACGTCAACGCCCTGATGCTTTCCATCACCTCCGGCAAGGCTCCTGACGTGGCTCTTGGAGTGGATATCACCTCCCCTGTGGAATTCGCCATTCGTGACCAGGCTTACGACCTGTCCCAGTTTGAAGGCTTTGAAGAGGTGAAGGACAGATTCGTGGAAGCTACCCTGACTCCTTATGAATATATGGGAGGAACCTTTGCCATTCCTGAGACCATGAACTTTAACGTCATGTTCTACCGCAAGGATCTTCTTTCCGAGTATGGCATCGAGCTTCCCAACACCAGGCAGGACCTGTACGCATATGTGCTGCCTGCCCTGTACCAGAACGGCTTACAGTATTATTTCAACCGTGACTTTACCCAGTTCCTTTTCCAGAACGGCGGAAGTTATTACACCGAGGACGGTTTGAAGTCCGCCTTAGATACCCCTGAGGCATATCAGGCATTTAAGGAGTACACCGAGCTCTTCACCAACTACGGTGTGCCTGAGACCGCAAACTTCTACCAGTATTTCCGTTCCGGCCTTATGCCCCTGGGAGTGGGAGATTTCAATATGTATATGCAGCTTTCCGTTGCCGCTCCCGAAATTACAGGTAAGTGGGGCATCGCCCCCCTGCCAGGCGTCTTAAAGGAGGACGGTACCATCGACCGTTCCGCCGGCGCCATTACGGATAAGGGCGACGTGATCATGAAGCAGAGCGATAAGCCCCAGGAGAGCTGGAAGTTCTTAAAGTGGTGGAGCAGCACCGAGACCCAGGAAGCTTTCGCAAAGGAAGTGGAAGCCCTGATGGGCGCCGAGGCAAGATGGAACACCGCCAATAAGGAAGCCTTCATGAGCCTTTCCTGGAATGATGAGGATATTGAGACCCTGAACACGATGTGGCAGTGGGCACGCGAGACGCCTACTGTGCTGGGCAGCTACATGACCACCCGTCATATGACCAACGCATGGACTACCGTGGTAATCAGCGGCGGAGACGTGAGGGAGGCGCTGGAACAGGCTGTCAAGGACATCAACCGAGAAATGCGTTCTAAGCAGGAAGAATACGGGGTGATTGCTGATGAGTAGAAAATCAAAAAAGCCGCAGTCCGCATTGATTGCGCAGAGGAAGCTGACTCCCAGGGAAGCGATTGCCCGCTTCTGGCGTAAGAACTGGATGGGATATGCTTTTCTTGCTCCCTTCTTAATCTTATTTACCATTTTCATCGTGGCGCCTGTGATCACTGCTATTGGTCTGAGCTTTACGGATTACAACATGATGCAGACACCGCACTTTGTAGGACTGAACAACTACAGGCTGCTGTTTTTGGATGATGAGGTGTTCTTAACCGGTCTGAGCAATACCCTGACCTTCGCCATCATCACGGGACCTGTGGGATACCTGTTATCCTTCTTCGCAGCCTGGGTCATCAATCAGTTGAAGTTCAAGAGGATCTTCGCACTGGCATTCTATGCTCCCTCCATTTGCAGTGGTATCGCAATGTCAACCGTGTGGATGGTGATCTTCTCCAGCGACCGTATGGGTTATCTGAATAACTTCCTATTAAATATGGGACTGATCGATGAACCCATTCTGTGGAATACAGACCCCACCTATATCATGGGCGTGGTAATGTTCATCTCCCTGTGGATGAGCATGGGTACCGGCTTTTTGGTGTTCCTCGCAGGTTTACAGAACGTTCCCAGGGATTATTACGAAGCGGCTGCCATCGACGGTATTAAGAACAAGTTCCAGGAACTGTTCTATGTGACCCTTCCCATGATGAAGCCACAGCTTCTGTTCGGCGCCATCAATGCCATTACCGGCGCTTTCGGTGTATTTGATATCGCAGTTTCCGTGGCAGGTATGCCCAGCCCCAACTACGCGGCACATACCATTGTAGCACACCTTTACGATTATGCATTTATCCGTTTCCAGATGGGTTATGCTTCCGCCGTGGCAGTGGTGCTGTTCGTCATCACCTTCGTGCTTGGCAGGATCGTTATGAGAGTGCTTTCCAGCAAGGATGAATAAGAAGCTGCAAATATCGAAGAAAGAGAGGAGCTACAATGTTAAAGATCAAATGGTTTAGAGGCCAGTGGCTTCATATCACCTTCGCCCGGGTCGCCCTGTATGTGATCATGATCGTGATGGTGTGCTTCACTGCCCTGCCTCTGGTTTATTTAGTCAGCACGGCGTTTAAGCCCCTGGACGAATTGTTCCTTTATCCGCCGCGCTTCTTTGTACAGAACCCGACGACCAAGAACTTCAGCGACCTGGTGGTTTCCCTGGGAAGCTCCACGGTGCCTTTTACGAGATACGCCTTCAACAGTCTGGTCAACACCATCACCATCGTGATCTGTACCGTGATCGTATCCAGCATGGGCGCTTATTCCCTGGTAAAGCTTAAGCCCCCCGGCGGCGCTTTCCTGTTCAACCTGATCCTGGTAGCGCTGATGTTCTCCCCCCATGTTACCAAGATCCCCAGCTACATGGTTGTAAACGGACTGGGACTGATCAATACATACGGTGCATTGATTTTACCGAATATCGCTGTAGCATATAACATTTTCCTGATCAAGCAGTTCATGGAGCAGTATCCTACAGAGCTTCTGGAGGCGGCGAGGATCGACGGGGCAGGAGAGTTCCGTATCTTCCTGCAGATGGTTATGCCGGCATTAAAGCCTGCGACTGCAACCCTGACGGTGTTCTCCTTTGTAAACAACTGGAACGATTATTTTTCTCCGTTGATTTACGTGACGAGCCAGGCTATGAAGACCCTGCCTCTGGCGCTGCAGACCATCGGCGGCGGCGCGGCAGGTATGAGCGTGGGCCGTGCGGGAGCTGTGGCGGCTGCCACCTTCTTAATGACAGCGCCTACGGTCATCATCTTCGTGATCAAACAGGGACAGGTTATGGAAACTATGACATATTCAGGAATCAAAGGTTAATCGGAAACGGAGGAGAGATATGAAGTCGCTTAAGAAAATAGGCATTGGCCTGTTAGCCGCGTTCACATGCATGATATCTGTTTCCCAGACGGTTTTCGCTTCGGGAACGGACAGCTATGTGACCGGTGATGACAGTTATCGTCAGCCGGTTCCCGAGTCCTATGTTGTAGTGAGGACGATTAACAATATCGGCGGTTATGAAGACGATACCCAGACCTTCAGAGAGCCACAGGACCTTTTTGTGGATAAGCAGGACAACATTTATATCGTGGATACGCTGAACAAGCGTGTTGTAAAAATGAACAGCAATTTTGAGACCGTGGGCGTGTTCTACGGTCCCGACAAGGCTTTTAACAGCCCTCAGGGCATATTCGTGGACGATGACGGGGATATGTATGTGGCGGACACCAACAACAACCGTGTCGTCCATATGGATCCGGAAGGCAACTTCGTGGAGGAGTTCACCAACCCGGAAAGTGATCTGAATACAGGCACTTCCTTTACACCCAGCAAGCTGATTGTCAGCCCTACCGGTTATATCTATGTAGTGCGGGGCGAGAACATCATGGC
>CANQBS010000086.1 GCA_947589075.1 uncultured Acetatifactor sp. | reverse complement strand
TTTGACGCCGAGGACAGCGAAGAAGCCCGGTATCAGAAAAAGGCGGCCATGTGCGCGCAGCGGCTTGCGGATTTGAAAGCGGGAGATTATGCTCTCGGAGGCGGTGTGGTTGATCCGCTGCCGGAGGATGCGCCGTTTTTCGTCAAGGATTATTACGATTACTACAAGACCGAACGTGGTTACCATCCCCGCAGCCTCAACTCAAACGGCGGCTGGAACGTGATCGGATGTGAATCTTTCCTCAATCAGCCCATTCTTAAATACAGCAACGAAATCCGCAGCGCCGTGCTGATCATGCACGGTGAAAAGGCGCACTCCTGCTATTTTTCAAAGGACGCATACGCCAATATGACCAAGGACAGTAAGTACATGGAAAACAAGGAACTGCTGATTATCCCGGACGCCGTTCACACCGACTTGTATGACGGCGGCGGGAAGAATGCTATTCCATTTGATAAGCTCACGCAATTCTTTGCGGAATACTTGAAATAACAAGTCATGAATATAGAAAAAGAGGGCTGAAAATGAAACGGCTGATTTCGGTGGTTCTCCTATTGGCGATGATTTTCTGCTGTACCGCCTGCGGCGGAAATGAGGAACAAAAGGCGAATTCAAGCAGTGAAGTTGCAAGTGACAAAAGCACAGCGCCTATTTCCAATCAAGAGAAGGAATCGGAGAAAAATAATACAGAAGAAAGTGAAGGTGAGGTCTTGAGCAGGATTTTAGTGGCTTATTTCTCTGCAACAGGCACCACAAAGGCTCTTGCGGAATATGCCGCCGACATTCTGAACGCCGATATTTACGAAATTGTTCCGCAAGACCCATACACGGATGAGGATCTGGCCTATTACACGGGCGGTCGTGCGGACAAAGAGCAGAGCGACCCTTCTGCACGTCCGGCGATTTCCGGCTCGGTCGAGGATATGAGTGGGTACGATACGGTCCTGATTGGCTATCCCATTTGGCACGGGCAGGCACCGAAGATCATTTATACCTTCCTTGAAAGTTATGACTTTTCCGGCAAGACGATCTTGCCGTTTTGCACGTCGCACTCCAGCGGGATCGGTTCCAGCGCAAGCAATCTTCACTCCCTTGCCCCGAACGCAAACTGGCTGGAAGGAGAGCGGTTCCCCGCTGGAACCTCCGAATCGGAAATACAGGCATGGCTTGAGAGCCTTGAAATAATAGAGATGAATGAGGTGTCCACATTGCCTTACGATGGGATTTATCCGCAGCACGAACCCTACGGAACCGGAATCGGTGCCATGCCGGGGCGCGTGGTCTGGGTCTACGATCCGGACAGCGTGAACTGGGATGGAAACGGCTATTGGTGGGAACTTGACCACTTCGACGAGAGCGCCATTTTGGACATGTTCAACGACTCTATCGCCTCTCTGGGCGGGAAGAGTAGCGCCCGGGATGGCTGGACGGCGCTGTTCGCCGCGAATAACAATGCCTGCGGCAGAACTGGCGGGTACAAATCAGGCGAAAAAATAGCTATCAAGGCTAACATCAACGGCTCCGCCGTCTATGACGACGATACCTCCGGCGAGACAAAAATGAGCTATACGAACCCCGTTCTGCTGAAAATCTTGCTCACATCGCTGGTAAGGGAAGCCGACGTCGCGCCGGAGGACATCACCGTCTATGATGTTTCCCGGTTGTTCCCGGACTATATGGTAGAAATGTGTACTAATGGAGAACTGAAAGGCATTCGTTTTGTTGACCGAGATACCGGAGTGGCGGACGAGTCTGCCCCTATTGTCTGGTCATATTCTTTCAGCGGAAAGGCCAACTACCTCCCTACCTGCGTCACTGATGCAACGTATGTCATCAATCTGGCCAACCTCAAAGGCCACAGCTATGGGATCACGCTGTGCGGCAAGAACCACTTTGGTTCCTTCATCAACGGCAACACCATGCGCCCGCCGGAGGGCGCAAACCTTCATCAATGGCTCACCCGAAACGAGATGGGCATTTACAGCCCTCTTGTTGACCTTATGGCAAACGCGGATCTTGGCGGGAAAACAGTGCTGTATGTGCTGGATGCCTTGATCTGCGCCCCCAGCGAGGGGGCATCCATTACAGGAGGCAATTCCAGATGGCAGCAAGCTCCCTTCAATGGAGATTATACCTCCAGCGTGTTTGTCTCTCAGGATCCGGTTGCCATTGACAGTGTGGGGGCAGATTTTCTGATGAACGAACCCGCCGTCACAGAGAATAACAATGCTCTGCGCGGCGACCCCACCGTGGAAAATTATTTGCATGAGGCAGGACTCGTCGGGAATGCGCCGTCCGGCACGATCTACACGGATAGTCGGGGGCATACTGTCACGAACTTGGGTGTACATGAACATTGGTGCAACTCCACGGAAAAGTTGTATAGCCGTAATCTCGGAAAAAGCGAAGGGATCGAACTGATTCAAATTACAAAGTAATTCAATTCATGAATCTGCTTTGCGAAATATGGGATTCCCTCACCTTTTAGTCCATTACAGATCCTTATTATGCCAATATCTATCATATACTTTGCTTGTTTCTCCCTTTTCGGAATTATGTACACGCTAACAATAAATTATAATCATTCTGAAAAATTGCGGAAATCATCAAAGGAACAGATATTATGGATCATTGCATGGTAAGCAAGGCAGTACAAAATATACCAAAGTTATTTGAATTCGTAGAAGAGAATCAGCGATTTGGATTTATCATGGAAAAGGTCCAAGGAGAAAGCCTTGCCTCAATGATGCTGAATGAGGATACTTTTGACGAAGCTATGGATACATTTACAAAGCTCCATAAAAATTGGCTTGTGCAAACTATGGATGACCCAATCACGGACCTATATTGATGTTTTGGATGCTCTGCGGCAATATGAGATATGTTAAGCCAAAACTTCGCAATTCTTGTCGGGCATATTTGCACCTCCGAAATCAATTACTTTTCTGATTATGGATTTCTTTCAAATCCTCTATGGCAAGTTCAGGATCCATCGTGTGAAACATCATATAATTTCGTTTCATTGTTTGGACAGGAGCCTGCTTATAAATCTTTGCGCTGTCCTCACCGTTGTAATAGTGCCAATAACGATAGATATAGCCGATCCAGTACAGCACATCCGCAGAAAATATCTCTCCGTTTCCTGCAAGCGATTCACCAGCGGCAGAGGCAACTTCCTCAAGCAGGTATTCTTCTCCCGCCCACTGCATACGGTTATATGTTGAATCAAGCTCCTTTGCGGTATCGGACGTCATAAACGCCTTGATAAAAGCGGCGCTGTTATATTTCTTCTCGGCTGATAATTCAAATAATCTGCCTTGAATATCACAAAGCTTTAACTGAAGCTCATTCATTGCTTTCCTCCACTCTTAACCTCATCGAGTATTTCATCAAAGAACATACCTTCACGACGATATTTTTTGCAGATATCGTTGGCAAGGGAAATCCCTCTCGCCCGGTTTTCTTGGGCTGCTTCTTTCATAAACAGCCTTTCAAGATAAGAAAGTTCAACCTCTGTCTCGATATGAACAGCATCACAGCCTTTTTGGGAAACCACCACATACTGCTTACCCAGCTGAAGTGCAGAAAGACTGTTGATAAGTGCCATATCGGTTATATTGCCGACAAAAAAGTTATCGATAACGAAAAACATGCGGTCGTTCGCAATACTTCCGATAATTAGATCCTTGTTTAATGTCATATCACGGTACTTGTTGTAGAACGGAGTACCGTTTATTTTTTCCATTTTTCCTCTGTGATATGCCACAAGCATTGCCCAGTCAAGATCAGCGGGAACTTCAATCTGAGCGAGCTCATCCACGCTTACAGAAACAATGTAGAACTTAGACTTATCATAGTCACAGATCAAAGTAAGTGCCTGACCGGGATCGGTTCCCATATAGAAGCCTTTGCCAAAATCACATTGCTTTCGGCTCCTAGGCTCAATAGGACCCACAATACCCGACTTTGAGCCATGATAAAGAAGCACACTGCCTGCATCTAACTGAATGGCTTCCGATTCCTCCGCAATTCTTTTCAGGGTCATATCATAAACAGGGACGTGCTTTTCCCTGCATAAATCAAACATCTTTGATTGTGCCAATTTGTTAGGCACAGCGCGGCCGTTCTCCCAACGATTCACGGTTTGGAAGGTAACATTCAGTTGTTCGGCAAACTCGGTTTGACTCATATTCAAATATGCTCTGATCTGTTTTATAAGATTCCGCATAATGTCACCTCAAAATATAACATTGTTTCTATTTAATATTATATCTAATGTTATACTCGGTGTCAATATACTTCGCATACTTTTCATAATCATTTCGATCTGCCAGTAACAGTTCAGCCAGCCCGGGATTTTATTTTCCTCAACCTCGGCAATCAGTTCCTCGCGGGTTTTCTTTCTCGGTTTCGTCATAGCTGGTCGTTCCTTTTTGCCCAAAAACGAGAAAGGAGGCTTTGGGAAATGCCAAGACCGCATTTCAAAATCACCATCACCAAGCGAAGCAAAGACAATTCTGCCATTGCCGGTGCCGCCTACCAGAGCGGCGTATGCAGACGATTACCTGCATCCAGAAAGCAGTCGCCGACTAATTCATCTAATGTAGGCTTGAATTTCCGCAAACTACAATGAAAAGCGACTGAACCTATCCAAAGTGCCACTCTGCCGATTTTTTGAAAGAGTTAGGAGGGTGATTCTACAAGCAAACGCACTGAAACAGATTCCGCAGGAATCGGGTCAAGGAGGACTATTTTCTTTTCTACTACAAAATCAGCCAGGATTCCTTATTTTTTTAAGATATTTTAAAGATGTCCATAAGTAATGCATTGACGGTGGACAAAACTGCGTAATCTCAAATCTGATATTGACAATAGTTTAAGTTTACTTTATAATTGCCATAGCGATGGAGGAGGTTCTGTTCATGGCCCAAAAAGAGATAAATGTCTGGAGGATAAAGAGTGTTGCTTTATTCATGGCAATTGTTTTCATAGTTCTTGCATATACTAAGATGGGCGTTTATTTCGAAACAAATGATGACAGAATCATTACAGAAATATTATCAGGGGCCATTACGGGTTCTCCGAATGCCGAAATACCGCTCATCAACATACTGTTAACCGCACCTATAAGTTGTTTATATTGTGCTTTTGGCGGAATCCCATGGTATGGCGCATGCCTGATATTGTTCCAGCTTATATCGTATGCGGTCATTTTTGAGAATATTTTGAAATGCTTTCATAAGCTGGAGGGAATCTTCCTGGGAATGGGATTATGCACATATGTTTCTTTGACGAATCTCTATTCTATCGGTTTTATCCAGTTTACATCTACTGCAGCGTTATTGGCCATCGCAGGATATGTACATTTAATCATGGGATTTGATAGAAAATCTGTTCCCACGTTTGCAATATTGGAAATGTTCAGTTTTTTTCTTCGCAAGGAAGCGATGCTGATGATTCAACCTTTGGGCATGGTTGTTTTGTTAGGTTTTTTTCTGGCAGAGAAAAAATGGAAAGAGAAGGAACCTCAAAAATTTATTTTTAATTGCTTTTTGTCATTGATTGGTATTCTTGTCATAGGAACGATGAGCAACGGCGGCATTTACAGTTCTGATGAATGGAAAGAATATCAGATGGAAAATACTGCAAGAGCAGCGATCATGGATTACTATGCTGCTCCTGCGTATGAAGAAGTGAGCGGTATTTTGGATCGGTTTCAGATTGATAGAGTCGAGTACGAGGCTTATTTCCAATATGTTATGACAGGAACAGCCGTAAATGCAGAATGCTTAGAAGAACTGAAAGAGTATGTGCAAAATAATAAGCAGAGGGAAGCGGACATTTGGGGTTTATTGAAAAGAAGTATAGAAATGGAGCTGGGGAAAGGTTTCTTGAAAATTACCTTTGGATGTGTTTTTTGTTGGATTTTATTGATGAAGAAAAAGGGATTGCTTTTGCCCGCAGCTGGGTTAGCGACGGTTCTGGCAGTTATATTATGTTATCTCATTTATCTGGGCAGGATGCCGGATAGGGTGGCATATCCTATTTTTTGGGCCGAAATGCTCCTGATGCTTTTCATTCTGTTGCGTTCCTATGCAAGAATAGACAAGAAAACGAACTGGCAGAATCTTTTCTTGCTGGGGATGTGCTTCCTGTTCCTTTTATATGGCTGCAAATTTGGTTGGAGTCAGTATCAATATATTTCCATGACCAATGAAAGTCAGGAAGTTTATGTTCAAGGACTTAAGGAAATTCAGGATTATTGCAGAATGCGTCCTGATAATAAGTACGTGTTGGATAGCGCCTCCTTCTCTTATTACAAGGGAAGTGCCTTAGAGACAGAAATCTATTATCCCGTCAATAGAATTTATTCTGGAACCTGGATTTCCACTTCTCCCGATAACAAGAAGTATGAACAAAAGTATCTGGGCCGGGAATGGGAGAACCTTTATGTCATTGTCTATGATGAAGGCAGTTCCCTGGAAGCACAGAAGGATTATATTACTGTCCGTTATTTTGAAAAAAAAACTGGGAGACAGGCTGTTTTACAGGACAGAATAACTGTGTCTCATGGCGGGGCATATCTGGTCTGGTATTTTGGGAAGAAGGGATTGGAGGCATAGCATATCTGTGAAGAAGATTGATTTTCTGAATGAATTGAAAAGAAATGTCTGGTGGATTCTGGGAACGCTGACCGTGCTAGTGATGCTCATTCCCTATTTGATCCTGGGAGAAGATTCCATCATAGTGTATCATGATCAGCTGGACGGAGAACTGCTAGCCTATATTTTTCAGGCAAAACATTTGTTCCAGAAAGGGATATTGCCTGAGTTCATGGGAGGCATGGAAAAAACTGCGCTGCTTCCGCCGGCCCCTATGTGCGTCCTACTTTTTTGCACGGGTCATTATTTTGGGGCCTATGTTTTCCTGCAGATTGCAGAGAGTTTCCTGGGATTTCTGGGGATTTACCTGTTGGGGCGAGATATCGCAGGAAGAAAGTGGATTGGGACGATAGTCGGAATTCTGTATGCCTATTTACCGTTCCGGCCGGTCTATGGTCTAGCCCAGTATGGTCTGCCTCTGCTGGTCTGGTGTATCTGGCGCCTGTGTGGAAGTCTTTCTAAGAGACAAAAGTTTCTTTATATGGGCTATTGTCTGCTCTATGCGTTGAATTCTTCTTTAGTGCTGATCGGCTTTGCCGTGATGGGCTTTCTGACCGTATTGATGGTATGCCGCAAAAAAAACAGAAACGGAACCATCCTGACAGTCTGGGGCTTGATGCTGGCAGCCTATATAATTGAAAACTGGAGCCTACTGGCTCAGATACTGGGTGGTGTCGGAGATTTGTCTCATAAAACGGAGTATCAGTTGTATCCGGTTTCTTTTTGGACAGGGCTATGCACCGCTTTTTTGCAGGGAATGCAGTACAGCGAAGACCACCATTTTCTCATCCTTCTTTCCGCCATTCCAGTGCTGTTTTGCCGGGGGGTGGGACGTAAGGCAAGAGTGAAAAAAATTCGAATGCCGGAAAGGTGCAAAAAGCCCCCCGATGACTTGACGGGATGGATTTTTCTGTTGTTGGGCGTAAATTTTCTTCTGGCACTCATTTCCGCCTTTTGGAGCAGCGGGGCGGGAATCGCAGTCCGAAATCAGTTTCAATCATTGAAAGGTTTTCAATTTGGAAGGGTTTTGTGGCTGGCGCCTGCTTTCTGGTACATGATATTGATTTGTGTATTGGGAGAGGGGGAACACCTGTTTAAAACATTAGCCCGCAGAGGAAGCGGAAAAAACGGACTTATGACCCTGGCAGCAGGCGTTACGACGGGAATCCTCGTCATTTGCCTGGGAATTTTGGGATGGAAGATCGCCGTGGAAAGCAATTTGAAACCAAATCTGCAGAAGGTTTGGAAGCCTGGATATGACGCCATATCTTATAGTGATTATTATGCCCTTGGAGTGATGGATCAGGTTAGGGAATTCCTGGATGATACATCCGGTCGGGATGTGTCTCAATATCGTGTAGTGAGCTTGGGAATCGATCCGGCGGCCGCTTATTATGCTGGATTTTATTGCCTGGATGGGTATTCCAACAATTATTCCCTGGAATACAAGCATCATTTTCGCAGGATCATTGTTCCGGAATTGGAGAAAAACCAATATCTTACCGAGAATTTTGATAGATGGGGCAATCGGTGTTATTTATTCAGTGCGGAGTGCCCCGGCTATTACACTATAGAAAAAAATGGATTCTATTTTCAGGATTATGACATTGATACTACAGCTTTGCGGGAACTAGGAGGGAAATATCTGTTGTCGGCAGCCTATATCATGAACGGTGAAGAGACGGGGTTGCGGCTTATGAGAGAGAAACCCTTTGAAACGGAAGGGAGTTATTACAGAATCTTTGTGTATGAAATCACAGAAGACCAGGGCTGATTTATGAAGAAATACATAATTGAATACATCATTGATTAAAAGCCAGTTTATTGACCCGATTCGCTTTCGGACACAGGAAAGCAATGATGTCGCATTGACCGCTACCGGCATCCGGCTGTTTGGTATTTCCACTAGTATGATTTTCTTTATCCTTAGCATGACTGTATTGGTGCTGCACCTTACAACAGATTCTATCAATCAATCTGCACAGTATAAGATTTTGTGCCAATTTGTTAGGCACTGCACGACCGTTCTCCCAACGATTCACGGTTTGGAAGGTAACGTTCAGTTGTTCGGCAAACTCGGTTTGACTCATATTCAAATATGCTCTGATCTGTTTTATAAGTTTCCTCATAATGTCACCTCAAAATGTAACATTGTTTCTATTTAATATTGTATCTAATGTTATACTCAATGTCAATGTATTTTGCATACTTTTCATAATCATTTCGATCTGCCACCCAGCCCAGGATTTTATTTTCCTCAATCTCGGCGGTCTGTTCCTCGCGGGTTTTCTTCCTCGGTTTCGTCATAGCTGGTCGCTCCTATCTGCCCGCAAGCGTGGAAAAAGGGCAGTCGATTTTCCCGGCTGCCCTTTTGGAAAACATAGTTTCCAGTATAGGTTTATTTTTCAACGATTACTTCTTCTCCATAGATGATGGACGATACAACTTTTACGACCTCTTCTGCTTCCATTTGTTCTGCGAGTATCTCATATTCGATACCGTCAAGTTCAAATCCAGCCACATACAGATCATAATAGCCGGAGGGCTCGTGGGTGTCTGGATCAAAAGGGCCATAGGGCATGGGACGATACTCAAAGGTAACTGCCGTTCCGTCAATATCAGAGGTTTTCACTTCGTTTTCCGGCAGAATGTATACGCAATCATTCATAAGGCCAATTTTTGAAACGGTAATGGAAAACCCCTTGCGAGCTGTCACGCCTTCTGTCAGCTTCGGGGATCCAGTTTCGTTATAGTCATGGTAGAAGCCGAGCCAAGCTGTGTCCTCTACAATATTGCCGCTTTTGTCTGCAACAACCTGTGCAGTTCCATTTCCATTGGCCGCGGTTAATCCATCCGGAACATATGCCGGTGTTAAATCTTTTCCGTAATAGTCGATCACATCTTCTCTGTCCCACCAAATACGGTCATATAACTCCGGGTCACGCCATAGAAGAGCGGTATCCATCAATGCCTCTATTTCATTGAAGGAAATATTGTCCATGCTGATATAAATTTCAGATGTCGCGGGTGTTGTCTCATCATCGGCAGCATCAATAGGATTCTCAACAATAACTCCGTTCGAATTGTCCGACGGCGTAGTAGTTGCGGGCGTTGTCTCGTTATTGGCAGTATCAATAGGATTTTTGACAATAACTCCGTTCGGATTGTCCGGCGGTGTAGTACCTTGCTGGCGGAAATAATCAGGGAAAACCGAAAGGGCAGCAAAAAGCACAAGGGTAAGGCAGGCTGCCATAGCAATCCATTTTACCCACCCATGTTTATTATAATGATAGTTTGCAGCTTCTTCATAATACTTATCGCTGACTTCGCTTATGGCTTCGGAAAACAGTTTTGCGTTCATACGAATACCTCTCTTTCAATCAAGTATTGCTTCATCTTCTGGCGGATCAGGGTAAGCCGGACGGATACATTTTTTTCAGATATACCTACGCGCTTTGCTATATCCGCATAAGAATCTGCATACGCATAGCGGCGCATGAAGATAACGCGTTCTTTTACGGTCAGCGTATCCAAAAACGCCTCGATCATACGGGCTAACTCCCTGGCTCCGATTTCATCTTCCACGGTTTTCCAGTCTGCGATACAGCCCTCGATTTCCTCTAACGCAATCGTATAGCATCCGCTTCGTTTGGCAGCTTCCTTTCTCCAATAGATTTTGAGTGAAATGTTCCGAACGATTTTCATGATGTAGGATAACAAGGGGTTGGGGTGTACCGGGGGAATGGCGTTCCACGCGCCTAAGTAAGCGTCGTTGACACACTCCTCTGCGTCCTGGCTGCTGTTCACGATGTTATACGAGAGATTGCGGCAGATTTTACCGTATTTCATGTCCAGCTCCCGTATGGCTTGCTCGGAACGCTCAAAAAATAACTCGATAATTTTTTCATCATCAATCATCGCGCCACCTCCTTTCCGGCTTCACCTATATACTACGATTTTGGCAGCGAATACTAAATGAAAGAGAGAAGTTTTTCAAAACAAAATTGTACCTTGCATTTGTCATGCTGTTCTCGTTCGCCACGGCAATGGTTGTCAATCTCATTCGTCATCCTTCAGGCTCAGGCACAAGTCCATCCGGCGTGAGCCGGTATATCACGCTGCAAACCTCTGCGATGTATTTTCTGTCGTGGGATATACTGATCACCGCTCCTGGAAATTCCCGTATCATCTCTCTGATCACCGGCCCGGACAGCGGCGAAAAATTCCTTGTGGGCTCGTCCAGGATCAGAATATTCGCACCGGACATACTCATTTTCAAAAGGAGCACCTTCGCTTTCTGTCCGCCGGACAGCTCACGGATGGGATGCTCCATTTCATCCGCCGTAAATTTCAGCGAACCGAGATAGGTTCTGATCCTTGTGCGCTCTTCCTTTCTGCCGGATCTGTCAAGAAAGTCCACCGGCGTCATGGCCAGATCCAAAAGTTCCTCGTAGCTTTGCGGCATGTATTCCACCCGGACATCCTTCCTCGCCATGAGTTCATCGGCGATCTTTTTCAGCAGGGTGGTCTTCCCGGCGCCGTTTGGTCCGACAATGCAGATCTTCTCCGGTCCCCGGATCCGCAGGAAAATATTCCTCGCCAAAAGCCTTGCGCTCTGCGCGTCGCCCGGCGTCCACAACTCATCCAGGGAATACTCAAGGACCGTCTTGCCGGACGGCATGTACGACTCCTGACCGCCCAGCTTAAAAAAGATAGCTTCTTCCTGCTCCGGAAATTCGGTCATCTCTTCATCCTGCCGCGCAAACCGTCTTTCTATCGCCTTGACCGTATGCATCTTATCCTTCAGATTTTTGGCTTCGCCAGGGCTCTGCCTCGAAACGGCAGCCTGCGCATGGTCTACGCTCTGATAAATTTTCCGGAATCGTTCTTCCCGCAGCTTCTTTTCCCTGCGGTCGTTCAGCGCCTGCTGTTCCTGCCTCTCGAAGCTGTGAAGCTTCTTTTGCACATAATCACGGTAAGGCATTTTCGCAACCGTATATCTGCATTTTGTTTTTCGTCTGATCTGCTCCAGATGCACCACCATGTTGGCGGTATTTTCAATCAGCGTCTCATCGTGGGAAATAAAAAGCACGATCTTTTTCCAGTCCCTGATCACCATTTCCAGCAATTCCATGGCGGCGAGATCAATATCATTAGAAGGCTCGTCCAGAAGCAGCGCGGTGGGCTCCTGTATCAACAGCTTCATCAGCTGGGCCTTTACTTTTTCCCCGCCGGAAAGACTGTCCATCCTCTGCTCCCGGTAAAAAAAGTCCGAAGTGACGCCGAACTTTCCTGTCAGCTCCGCCAGTTCCTTTGGAGTCCGGCTCCAGAAGTCTTCTTCCTCCGTGAAGAATTCGTACAATGTTTTTTCCTTGTCCTGATCCGGCAGCTCCTGAGGAAGATAACCCAGCCTTTCGTTTCCAAGCACGCGGGTTCCCCTGGCCTCGGCATACCCTTCTGTTAGCGCCGGGTCATAAAGCCACTTCATCAGGGTCGATTTGCCGTTTCCCTCTTCCCCGATGATCACCGCCTTGTCCCCGTCGTTCAATACCAGGCTGAAATCCTCCAGTATCACGCGCAGATCTTTTCTGTGGGTGATGGTAAGTCCCTTTATCTGTAACATGATCTCCTCCTTTTCTCAGGCAGAAAAGATTCTCTCCCCGTTCAATGCGCAGCCCAATAAGCAGCCCATTCCTTTACGCAGATCTGCGCATCAAAACAGGCCCGCCTTGCATACGCAAAGCAGACCCGCAATTTC
>CANQBS010000085.1 GCA_947589075.1 uncultured Acetatifactor sp. | reverse complement strand
TTTTTTAGAGAAGGTATTTCTTTCTTATGGGGTATAGCAAAAAACTATATAATGTATTGGGGGGTTACGAGTATTATAATAGCATGAGTCCTTCTTTTTGGCTATTCTCAGTTTTCACAAATTTCACAAATTTACCCGTTCGTTTTTGTGCAAAATTACGCAAACAAACTTTCGAATTCTTCTCTCCCGATCTTTTCCTTCTGGAGAAGAAGCTCCGCGCAGCTGTGAAGGATCTTCTCATGGTTCAGGATGATCTCCTTTGCCTTCGCATAACAGTCGTCGATGATGATCTTCACTTCCCGGTCTATCTCGCCCGCCACCGCTTCACTGTGGGACTTGGCATGGGCAAGATCCCTCCCGATGAACACCTCGTCGTCATCGTCGTCGTAGCAGATCACGCCGATGTTTTCACTCATCCCGTACCGGGCCACCATACGCCTGGCTTCCTTGGTCGCCTTCTTGATATCGCTGGAAGCGCCTGTGGTAATATCCCCGAAAATGATCTCCTCCGCGATCCTTCCTCCCAGGGAAACCATGATATCCTGCAGCATTCTCCCCTTGGTAAGGAACATCTCATCCTTCTCCGGCAGGGGCATGGTATATCCCGCGGCTCCTACGCCGGTGGGAATAATGGATACCGAATACACCGGTCCCACGTCCGGAAGCACATGGAACAGAATGGCGTGCCCGGCTTCGTGGTATGCCGTGATCCTTTTCTCCTTGTCGGATATGATACGGCTCTTTTTCTCCGCGCCGATCCCCACCTTTACAAAGGACTTGCTGATATCCTCCGGTATAATGCAGGGTCTGTCCTCCCTGGCCGCGGCGATGGCAGCCTCGTTCAGAAGATTTTCCAGATCCGCCCCCGTAAATCCGGCGGTGGTCTGAGCCACCTGCTTTAAATCCACATCGTCCCGCAGCGGTTTATTCTTGGCGTGAACCTTTAAAATTTCCTCTCTTCCCCCTACATCCGGGGTACCCACGGCCACCTTGCGGTCAAAGCGCCCGGGACGCAGGATCGCGGGATCCAGGATGTCCACCCGGTTGGTCGCCGCCATTACGATGATCCCTTCATTGACTCCAAAGCCGTCCATCTCCACCAGCAGCTGGTTCAGAGTCTGCTCCCTCTCGTCATGGCCGCCGCCCATGCCGGTGCCCCGGCGCCTGGCAACGGCGTCGATCTCATCGATGAAAATGATACAGGGAGAATTCTTTTTCGCTTCCTCAAAAAGGTCTCTGACACGGGAAGCGCCTACGCCCACAAACATCTCCACAAAATCCGAACCGGAAATGCTGAAGAAGGGAACTCCCGCCTCCCCTGCCACCGCCTTGGCCAGCAGGGTCTTACCGGTTCCGGGAGGGCCCTCCAGCAGAACGCCTTTGGGGATCCTTGCGCCGACTTTGGTAAATTTTCCGGGCTCCTTCAGGAAATCCACGATTTCCTCCAGCTCCTCCTTCTCTTCCTTCAGTCCTGCCACGGACTGGAAATTCACTTTATTGTCTCCGATGGACAGCTTTGCCCGGCTTTTCCCGAAATTCATCATTCTGCCGTTGGCTCCGCTGTTGGCGTTCTGGGCGTTGAACATCATAAAAAGGAACACGCCCACCACCAGAACGATCAGCATGGGAAGCAGCGAGGTCAAAAGCCAGCTTTCCCGCTTCACGTCGTTTACCACCGGCACGATCCCCAGGCTTCTCACCAGCTCCTCCGCGCTTTCCACGTCAGTTACATAAAGGGTCTTTTCCTCTCCGGAGGTCTTCCGGATGGAAAGAAAGCCTGTAGGGGTCTCGGGATTAGGGGTGATCTCCACCGACCTGACCTGCCCGGCCTGTGCATCCGCGATCAGCTGCTCCCTGCTGTATTCATATTCCGTTCTTTGAAACAATCCCAGACCGCCGATGATAAATACAATCATCAGCAGGAAAAAAATCATCGGGAAAAAACTTCCTCCATTATTTTGCTTCACTGTTCAGCCTCCACTTTTCCAAACCCGTTCAGTCAAATTCCACAACGCCGATATAGGGCAGATTGCGGTATCTCTGGTCGTAATCCAGGCCGTAGCCCACCACAAAAGCGTCCGGGATCTCAAATCCTGTATAATCCACCTTCACATCCACCACCCGTCTGTCCGGCTTATCCAAAAGGGTACACAGCCGCAGGGACTTCGGTCCCCTGTCCCGGAGCATCTCCAGAAGGTAGCTTAAGGTCCTTCCGGAATCCACAATATCTTCCACCACCAGCACATCTTTATCCTTAATGGACTCATCCAGATCCTTTACGATCTTCACCACGCCGCTGGACTTGGTGTCCTTGCCGTAGCTGGATACGGACATAAAATCCAGGGATACGGGCAACGTGATCCGCTTCGCCAGCTCACACATAAAAAAGCTGCCGCCCTTCAGCACACACACCAGATGAACCTGCTTTCCCTCATAATCCCTGCTGATCTGCTCTCCGATGGCCTGAATCCTGGCGTCTACCTCTTTTTCCGATAAAAGAACCCTTATATGCTCTGACATTTTCTCTCCTCCATTTCCATGAAGCTTTCTCCTTCGCGCCTTAAAAACCTTACCTGCAGAATGGTCCGGGTGTTTTCGCCGACTTTATAAAATTCACTGATACGATGACCGATCACCCAGAGAACATGCTGTCCTTCCGCCAACAGGATGGTTCTATCCCGCTCCTTTGCGGGTATTTTTTCATTCATCATAAACCGTCCAAGGGACTGATGGATCTGATCCTGTCCGCCGCCCCGCAGGGTCAGAAAATCCCCCGGTTCCCTTCGCCGAACAGTCAACAGCTGATTTATTTTATCATAATCAAACCATTTCGTATACTGATTTTTTGGAATATTTTCAACTTTTTTTCCTTCAAGCAGCGCAAAACCCAGAGCTTTGTCTTCTCCCGCCGGGACGACCGTCTCCCTTCCGGTAAGGGAACGGATATCCACCTGAACAACGTCTCCTGTCCTCTTAAGATACTCCCCTTCCTCCACGCCTTCTGCAGACGGATTTTTTCCTTTTCCAAAATCCGCAGCATTCCCCCGCCGCGCCTCTTTGCTCCGCTCCAGGATCACCGCATCATACTGCCGCCTGGCAAGAATCTGACAGGGCAGGTCAACCCTTCCGTTTCCTTCTCTGGAAAACAGGCCTATCAGCGCCTCTATATGAACACGCCCGATATCCTTTCCCCAGGGACTTAACTGCTGCAGCACTTTTTTAAGCAGCCTTTTTCCGATCACAGGGGAAAGCTCCAGAAAAAGCCTTCTGTCCAGCAGGAAACGGATCCCCTCCTGTCCATTCCGGGACTCCGTACTCCGTTCCCTGCGGACAATTTCATCGTAAGCGATCCGTACCTGCTCCTCCAGGAATTCCTCCAGCTCCTGCATCTCTTCCGCCGTCCGGTTCATATGGGGAATACATCCGTCCGAAATCTGTTCCCGGGCGTAAGGCAGGATATGATGGCGGATCCGGTTTCTGGCGTAATCATCCTCTTCGTTGGTGCTGTCCAGACAAAAGGGAATATCCTTTTCCCTCAAATACTGCTCTATCTCCCGGCGCTCAAGGCACAAAAGGGGACGTATGATCCGCCCCCGCACAGGCCGGATCCCGCACAGGCCGGAAAGACCGCTGCCCCGGAACAAATGAAACAGCATGGTCTCCGCCTGGTCATTTTCGTTATGGGCCACCGCGATCTTCTGCACCCCTACCCGGTCCGCAGTCTCTTCAAAAGCCTGGTACCGGAGGATCCTCCCCATCTCTTCCTCCGAACACTTATGCTTCCTCGCTTCTTCCTTCACATTCCTTTCGATCAGGGTCATGGGAACCTCCAGTTCCTCACACAGCTTACGGACATATTCCCCGTCCCTGCCGGCATCCTCCCGTATCCCGTGGTTGACATGCACCACATGGATGGAGGCGCCTTTTCGGGCAGCCCATTCGGACAATACAAATAAGAGGCAAACAGAGTCTGCCCCTCCTGAGACACCCACTACAACACCCTCTCCGGGCGTCAGCATTTTATGCTTTTCTATAAACGCAAAAACCCGCTGCTCGATTTTTTTCGTATTTTCCATATTTTTACTATAGTCAATTTACCTGCAAAAATCAAGAAGGGAATCCTCTTTTTCCGGAAGAAGGGCTTCCGCCGCTGCTTTCCCACATCCCCAGCACAATGACCGTCATATCGTCCAGGACTCTGCCCTGGCTGCAGCGCAGCACAAACTGCAGGATACGCTCCGCCATTTCCTTTGGATTGCGTTCCTTCATTTCACTGAGCATACGCTTCATGGCGTTTTCATAATGATTCTGCTCCAGAGCATCCAGCACCCCGTCCGTCATCATGATGATATAATCCCCATCCGTCAGTTCACAGGTGACTGCCTCGGATTCCATGGACTGCAGAATACCCAGGGGAAGACTGCGGATATCGATCTGCTCCACCAGATATTCTCTTTTGATAAAGGAGGCCGCAGCTCCCGCCTTATAAAACGCGCAGGTCCCCTCATACAGATCCAGGTCGCAGATATCCAGTGTGGAAAGATTTTTTTCCTGTCCTCTGGCGAGAAACGCGTTGTTGATAAGATTCACCGCATTTTCCATGGCAAAATCCGCTTCGATCAGCTTTTCCATCAGATCCAGAACCCTTCCGCTGTCTTCCCCTGCCTTTTCCCCGGAACCGGTTCCATCCGCAAGAAGCATTGTGACCCTCCCGCATTCCGATTCCAAAAAGGCGTAGTTATCCCCGGAGCAGACTTCATTTTCCCTGACCGCCCGGGCTGAACCAGTCATCACCACAAAGGGAGGTTCTTCCACCAGCATAAAGCTCCTGAACTGGGCGTCCACCTGATAAGGACTGTTTAAGGACATGGAAAGCCTGCGGTTTAAGGCAACAGACAGCAGATCCGCCACCTCCCCGGCTTTCCGGCTCCCATGCTTTACGCTGCTCATGGCGATACACAGTCCTGTTCGCTTTCCAGGCCTTTCTATGTAAAACAGATCTTTTACAGCGATTCCTTCCTGTTTCAGCGTATGAAGGATGATCCTCCTGCGTCTTTCCTCCACCGGTCTGTACCGAAAGACCTCCAAAGCCACCTTTGTCATGATCTGCGCCATTTCCGCCAGATGGTCGCAAAGCACCTGTCTGTTTTCCCACTGATTCCTCGCCATCAATATTTCTTCCCTCTCCCGGGAGGGAACTTCCCGGGACGAAAATTCAAAATCTCCCTTCAGATTTTTTGCCAGCTCTCTAAAAGAATCCGCATAACCTAACAGCCTGTTCTTTCCAAATTCCCATATTTCAAGGACATTTTCCGAAGGCCTGTCCACTTTTGTCTTCATAGTTTCCCTCTCTTCCTGGTTTTATAGGTTCCTGATTATCACAGATTCAGACCCTACATTTTCCTCATTTTATTAGTTTCTGCTTTTCACAGTTATCCCGTTCTTTACGGCTTTACGGCTGTGCGTAATCCTCAGTATACCCCTGCCGGCAAAAACATTTTGTCAAAAAGAGGAGGGAAATCCCTTTTTTTATGCGACAAAAAAAGCAGGCGCATCCGCATCCTGCTTTCCGAAATCCACGCATTTCTTTTCTATCTTTTCGGTTCCTATCTTTTCCTGTTTTTTCCCCACGATCTTTTTTCCTACTCCTGCTGGAATAAGATCTCATCCTCATACACCAGACCCAGCTTCTCCTTGGCGATCTCCTCCGCGAATTTCTTCGTCTGGGTGTACTTCCGGTATTCCTCTATCTCCTCCGCCCGTTCCTTCTCCGCTTCGATCTGCTGATCCAGCTGCTGCGCCTCCGCAGTATATTCCGCAAGCTTCCCCCGCAGATCCGCGCTTTTTACGGAAACTGCCACCAGAATCAGGACTACCACCAGGGTTACCAGAAACATGCTGAATCTGTTTTGATGATTTTTACGGTATGCAGCCCTTCTTCTCGCCATAGCGCAGCCCCTTTCCCTTATTGCTTTCTGATAACCATTCTAAGCATTTTCACAGACGCCGTCAATCTTTTTTTTAAAAAAGAGGAAAATCTTCCGATTTTTCTGCCTGCAGCCGCCCCGGGCTTCCGGAAAATCCCCAGGATCCTGCCTATCAGCCCCAACAGCTTCTGAAAAAGAAGGGATACATATTTTACAAACAGATCGCTCAGGGTTTTCCGATAAAGCGCCATCCCGGCAAGAGCTCCCAGCACCGCAAACCACCTGAGGTTTCCGTTGCTTTCGCGGTACATCAGCAAAAATACCTCTATCGCGCAAAATCCCCAGAAGCCCAGATCTTCGGCGGATACTGCAAAACCGCCATGAGGTACCACACGCCTGAAAATCCTCAGCCAGTCATAAACAAAAGTGATAAAAACCCCCAGCACAAACGCATGGAGCAAAAAAATATTTTCACCGGTCATATGCACCTGCAAACTCCATCTTCCCCAGGTCAGCGGAACAATCTCGCAAACAGGGATTCCCCCTTCGGACTGCCTGCGCCGGACACGTCGGAATACGTGAAAGCATCTATCTTTCCATCGATATCCACTTCTCCCTTATCCAGCGTAAGCCTGTTGACATGCATATCCTCGCCCTTGATCATCAGCATCCCCTGTTCCGTTTCCAGGAGAATCTCATGCTCGTCAAAGGCCAGCACATCTTCTACTCCGGTGATGCTACATGTCCTACGATTCAGCATGGTCAGTCTGTGCATATTTGTACCCGTGTTGTTTAAATCCTCCATAGGTCCTCCCCGATATTGTTTTCCTTTCCATCAGATAATCGGCTTCTTCCATTCCAAATATCAATGGCCGTGCAGTTACCTGTTTTCTTTTACAATATATGGAGGGCCCCAGCCTTTTATGCCTGCAGAGGGACGCCTGTTTTAAACATAACGGAACAATTCCTTCGCTTCTTCCTTACGGACGGTTTCCTGCACGTCCAGCACTTCCACTTTTACTTCCTTATTTCCAAAGGAAATCGTGATGATATCTCCCTCTTTTACATTGGCAGACGCCTTGGCGGGCCTGCCGTTGATCAGCACCCTGCCGCTGTCGCAGGCTTCATTGGCCACCGTCCTGCGCTTGATCAGACGGGAAACCTTTAAATATTTATCCAGCCTCATGGACTCCTCCTGTTCCGGATATCTCTTCCCTCCGCTCCGCAGAACATACCGGGCTCTGCCAGCGGTACGAAGGATCATTCTCCGCAAAAGAAAACAGAGAACCCTTGCAGGTTCTCTGAAGTAATTGATCTATTTCCTGGCAGTTATGCATTCACAGCATCCTTAAGAGCCTTGCCTGCCTTGAACTTAGGCGCCTTGGAAGCAGGGATCGCGATTCTTTCCTTGGTCTGAAGATTAACTCCTTCTCTTGCGGCCCTTTCAGAAACTTCAAAGGTTCCAAAGCCCACCAGCTGAACCTTTCCGCCATTCTTCAATTCTTCAGTAACAACTTCGGTCAATGCCTTTACGGCCTTTTCTGCATCCTTTTTAGAAAGTCCAGCCTGCTCAGCAACAGCAGCAACTAATTCTGTCTTGTTCATAATGAACTCCTCCTATATGAGTTTTCTATTTGTATTTCTAGAATGTTCCGGTTATTTTGCACTCCTTTTTGGCAGAACGAATGCCCCTCCAAAACACCTATACATATTTATATCCGTTTTTTATGGGTTTGTCAAGTTATTTCAACAGACTTTACGGAATATTTCATCCAGAAAATGCTGTTTTTCTTCTTCCTGCTCCAAAAGCTTCTGCAGCTTCTCCAAATTCCGTTCCGGTATCCATGTCTTTCTGGTATTAAAATAAAAATTCACGATCTTCCAGAATTTCTCAGGATACGCCAGCCTGTAATACAGATCTATCCTGGAATAAGCGGACAAGGGTCTGCTTTCTTCATAAACTTCCAGCAGCTCCCTTCCCAGCTCAACCGACCAATCGCTTTTTTCCAGCAGCTTTCGCATAAAAAGATACAGATCACGGATCGGATTATCACGGATAAATCTTTCAAAATTAACGATATGCCACTCATTTTCCGTCCGGATAATATTATGATACTGAAAATCCCCATGACAGAAGCGCCTGCTCTCGGGCTGTCCAGGCGCCAGGCGGCTGTACCGCTTCCATTCCCGGGTCATTTGCTCCGCCTGTTCCAGAAAATAATCCAGGGACTGCTGCAGACAGATCTCAAACCAGTTTTTCTGCCCCTTATCCCGCAGATACCCTCTTACTCTTTTCAGCTCCCGGTTATGCTTTTCATATTCTTTCTCCGGAGCATAAAAGCTGCCGCCTTCCTCCGTCTCAAGGTCCATACTGCTGTGGAGCTTTGACAACAGATGAACGGCTTCCCTGCATTCCGCCCTGTCAAAAATATTACATTCTCTCCCATCAAAATAAGTTTTGAGAACATATGCCTTTTCTTCCTGATCCTTCACAAGGAGCTGACCTTCCTTTGTGGGGACAAGGGTTTCCACCTGCACCTCTCCCTTTTCCTGGATCTGATCCAACAGACGGTTCTGAAGCTTTGCCTTTTCCAGATTGCCCGGATATTCCTTGAATATCATATCCCCCTTATCCGTTTCGCAAAGGATGGCGCCTCTTCCTTTCCTGGTCTTCAATACCTCACAATCGTATTGTTCCAACAAGCCCGCCGCTCTGTCATTCATTTTGATCCCTCCAGGTATCCGCACGGCAAATTGCAGCCATGTTTATTTGATAGGATTTCATTCCATTCAATCTATCCTATCTTATGAAGGGACATTATAAAGTATGATTTTGAAGAACCCATTCCTGTAAGATTTCCCTGTTGTTGCACTCCGGGCGCTCCAGCACCAGCCTTAACGCGGCTTCCAGCACCTCTCCCATTTCCCTGCCCGGACTCATACCCATGGCGATCAGATCTTTTCCGGTGATCGCCAGGGTTTTCAGGGAAACACACTGACCTTCCTTCACGATTTCCTCATATATCTTCCGCCATTCTTCCAGATTCTCCAGCTTTTCTTTCCGCAGATACCCGCTCTGCGCGAGAATATCAGCCCGCCGGACCGCAAGAAGCATGGGAAACAAATCTTCTCCTATTTTGTTCACCGCACGCCTTACGGTCTTCTGGTCAGGACATACCCCGTTTCCGTAATCATGATACAAAACAAGACGATGCACGATATCGACAGTATGGTTGTCATATTTTAAACGCTTTAATATTTCCCTGGCAAGATCCGCGCTGATCTGCGCATGTCCGTAAAAATGAGCGGTTCCTTTTTCATCCACCGTCAAACACAGGGGTTTTCCAATATCATGAAGCATCAGCGCCAGCCGCAGCTCCTTTACAGCCTCCGACTGCTGCATGGCGTGAAGGATGTGTTCCCCTACGCTGTAACAATGGTGGGGATGATTCTGGGGCGTCTCCATAGCCTGCTGCAGCTCAGGCAATATTACCTTTAGGATTCCCGTCTCGCCGGCAGTGCGCAGCCTCTCCGGATGGGGCGACACAACCAGCTTGTTTAACTCCGCCTGGATCCGCTCCGCACTGATCCTGCAAAGATTTCCGGACAATTTACAGATGGCCTGCTGCGTATCCGCTTCTATTTCATATCCCAGCTGGGCGGAAAAACGGATCGCCCGCATCATACGCAGGGCATCCTCCGAAAACCGTTCCTCTGCATTTCCCACGCAGCGGATGATCCCCTTTTCCAGATCCGCTGCCCCGCCGAACAGATCCACAAGCCCAGACCTGTCATTATAAGCCATGGCGTTGATGGTAAAATCCCTGCGCTTTAAGTCCTCCTCAAGGCGCCCTGTAAAAGTCACTTCCTTAGGATGACGGGCATCTTCATATTTCCCGTCTATCCTGTAGGTGGTGACCTCAAAGCCTTCCCGGTCCAACAGCACCGTTACGGTGCCGTGCTGGATCCCGGTATCGATGGTTTTTCGAAACAAAGCCTTCATCTGTCGGGGCTGTGCATTGGTGGTGATATCCCAGTCATCCGGGATCCTTCCCAAAAGGGTATCCCGGACGCAGCCTCCCACTGCATACGCCTCAAAGCCGGCTTCTTCCAGCCGGCGAATGATCCATTTCACTTTTTCAGGAAGTTCTATTTTCCTGTCAGGAAGTTTTCTGTCCATAATCATACCCCTCCCATATCACAGGGTTTGCATACCCTCCATGCATACCCTCCTTGCTTTCGTACTGCTTTCGCCGGCCAGGGATAAAGGAAACCCTGAACTATACCTCAGCCCAGGGTTCTTCCTTCCGTCGCAAAATATTCAGGTAACTTAGAAGCCGCAGTGGTTCCAAATCGGCACTCTCCTGTTTATTCTCCTATAACGATATCCTCTGTATCGTCCAGATCATCTGCAGCTTCCGTATTATCGGAGGCTTCCGTGCTGTTTTCGGATCCCTCACCGGCGTCCTCCGACTCGGAACCGGTCTCCGTCTGGTTTTCAGCGTCCAAAGAAGCCTGAGCTGAAGCAGAAGCCTCCACAGCCAGATAATTCAAATTGCCTTTCCTGTCTTCAACCTCGCAGCCGACAATAACCTCATCCAGATATTCATTCATGGCATCTTCCAGCAACACGTTTTCAATACTGTAATACCATTCCGGCTGAGCTTCCCCTACATAATAGAGAACATAATGCACCGTGCCATCCTCTGAATCGACCACCGTTGTATCTCCGGCCTTTCTTTCCTGGGCATACAGCCATGCGGACAGGTTCTCATTCAGATCATCCTCCGCAATGCCTTCGTACAAACCATCTTCCGCGCCGGTATCCGCACTGTACTTATGAACCAGTTCAATAAAGCTTTCTTCCGTAGCGGCGCCGCTCGTCCACTCATTCAGGATAACATCGCCCGCCGTTTCATCCGTGACCACAGCCCTGAAGGAAACGGTAGGTGCATCATTCCGGTATCTCTTTACAAACTGCACCACATAATAGGCATGGTAGGTGGAATCCTCAATAACGGTGGTTTCCCCTTCTGTCCGCTCTGCATCAAACAGCCAGCTGCTGTAATTATAATTCAAAGACGCCCTGGATGCGTTCTCTGTCAGCTCAGCATCCGTTTCAATGGTTTTCTCCGCTTCATCCGCTTTTTCTTTAGCAGCGGCCATGGCGGCTTCAATCTCCGCCTCGGAAGGCTGATAAGCCTCCTCTTCCGCATCCTCTCCCTCTGCTTCTTCTGTGCCTTCCGTTTCCTCCGGCTGAGGATCCGCAAGCTCGGTGGGCTCCGTAGGCAGCTCCGCATCTATCTGCACCACACGATAATCCACGGAATCATAGCTGTCCTTATTCTCTTCATAATAAGCCAGGATATCCTCTTCTGCAGGGGTTTTTTCCTCTTCTACATGTCCTAAATATGCGTTCAGATACAGACCGTCCTTCACATACGGCTCGATCCTTCCCATTGTGGCATAGGAACCATAAATGGACTTCAGATAATTATCCACGCTTACGCCGGATTCAGCCGCCTGCTCTCTGATCCCCTCCTGAAAGGTCCCAAACTCCTCTGACGTATCATACGCAAAGCCTTCCGCCTTTGCTTCCTTCTTCACGGATTTGTTGGTCCGGATGCTCTGTACAGCCGACTTCTGGAAATAATCCTCCCAGGTCAAAGTGCTGGAATACATCTGCTGCGACAAATCAGAAGACAGATCCAGGCCCATATAGGAAAGATATGCGCCATATTGATTATAGTAAGTATTGATGGCAGAATAATAATAATAATCAAATTCAACCTTTGTTACCTTTTCATCCCCGATCTTCACAAACTCCTGGTTCACACCGATAAATGTCCGGATCGGAAAAGAAGCGATCAAAGCCACGACTGCCACCAGGATGGCTATGCTGACAGCAAGAGTGATCTTATGTTCCCTCTGCAGCTTCGCCTCCTGCTCTTTTCTTCTCTGCATCCTGCGGTCATATCTCGTTACAACCTTTTTCTCCTGCTCGGGTGTCTCTGTAACTTTTTCTTTCTTAGACATAATAAAATGTCTCCTTCCCTTATACTTCTCATTGTCATGCAGTTCCTGCAATAGATGAAATCACACACTTTTTTATTTTAACGTATTTTCTTCAAAATGTGTAGTCCTTTTCGCAAAATTTTAATATTTTTCTTTAAAATTCCCGGTAAGTCCTTATGATCAGGAAGAGGGCAATGAAAAATGTCAGGATATCGGAAAGGGGCATGGAGTACAGGACGCCGTCCAGTCCGAAGAAAACCGGAAGCAACAGGGCAAAACCGACGCCGAAGACGATCTCCCGGACCATGGACAAAACCGTGGAAGATACCGCTTTCCCCATGGCCTGCAGAAAAATAAAGCAGGCTTTATTCACACAGGCAAATATCATCATGCAAAGATAAATGCGGAAAGCCCTGACCGCGAAATCCGTATAGTATGCGCTTTCGTTGGCAGCGCCGAAGATCATGATCAGCTGCCCCGGGAACAGCTCCACAAGAACGAGGCCCACTGCTCCCACCGCCGCCTCCGCCGTCAGCAGCCTGGTAAAAAGCTGCCTGACCCGGTTCTTTTTGCCGGCTCCCATATTAAAGCCCACAATGGGGATGCACCCGGCAGCCATACCCACCACGATGGAGATGACGATCTGAAAGAATTTCATGACGATGCCCACCACCGCCATGGGGATCTGGGCGTACTG
>CANQBS010000084.1 GCA_947589075.1 uncultured Acetatifactor sp. | reverse complement strand
CCCTCAGCCGCCAGACATGATGGAAAATTCGTGCAAGCACGATTTTCCATCAAATCAGGCGGCTGGCTGAACTGTTAGTAATATTGTATCAAAACAGAAAAAAAGGTCTAGACTTTTTTTCTGAAATGTGTTAAGCTACATAATGAAGTGTGGGCAAAATGCGGATTGCATAGCCGACGTTTTTTTTTGCCTTTTTTGCTTTTAGAGGGAGGATATGTTTAGAGCGGATATCTGTGGGATGCGCGATTTCATGACGGGTATGAGTTGATTATTTTTCCCATATCTTATATAATAGAAGCAGCAGACCTGGAGGCATATTTGGCAGATCGTCGGCACAGGGTGCCGGGTCATGTGACGATAGATGGAAAAAGGTATTTTGAAATGCAGACTGATATGAGGGAGCGGAAAGCCATCAGGCTTTTAAAAAAAGGACAAAAGGGCATAGTTCATGCGATTTTCAGCAGACTGGGTTTGATTCTGCTTTTATTTCTTTTTCAGGTTTTTCTGATGTTCGGCATTTTCAGCCGGTTTGTTAATTTCCTGCCCCATTACTTGGGGGGCGCGCTGATTTTTACGGTAGTGATGATGCTGTATCTGCTCAACAGCAGCATTGATCCTACGGCAAAGATCACCTGGGTGCTTACCATCGTGCTTCTGCCGGTGTTCGGCGCCGCCCTGTTCTGGTATACCCAGAAGGACCCGGGGCACCGGGCGTTAAAGAGGCGTCTGGGGCAGCTCATAGACGAGACAAAGGACAAGCTTCCCAGGACTCCGGATATCCATGAGGCGTTAAAGAAGGAGAATCCGGGGGCGGCGGCCCTGGCGGGATACCTGCAGCGGATCGGGAATTATCCGGTGTACGACCATACGGAAGTGACCTATTTCCCCTCGGGGGAGGACAAGTTTGCCGAACTGTTAAAGCAGCTGGAGCTGGCGGAGCACTTCATTTTTATGGAATATTTCATTATCGATGAAGGGATCATGTGGGGGGAAGTACTGGAGATTCTGGCGAGAAAAGCAGCGGCAGGAGTGGAGATCCGGATCCTGTACGACGGCACCTGTGAGTTTACGACTCTTCCCTACGATTACCCCAAACGTCTGGGTGCGCTGGGGATCCAGTGCAAGATGTTCGCGCCTTTAACCCCTTTTGTATCCACTCATTACAATAATCGTGATCACCGCAAGATCCTGGTGATCGACGGGCATACTGCTTTTACCGGAGGGATCAACCTCGCAGATGAATATATCAATCAGAAAAGCCGCTTCGGTCACTGGAAGGATACCGCTGTAATGCTGAAGGGGGATGCGGTCACGAGCTTTACCCTGATGTTCCTGCAGATGTGGGAGATCGACGAGAGAAAGCCTGAGTTTGATAAGTACCTCCATTTCCCCACCTTCCCGCCGGAAAAAGCGCCGGGCTTTGTGATTCCCTATGGGGATTCCCCTCTTGACAAAAATAAGGTGGGAGAGTGCGTTTACATGGATATCCTGAACCGGGCGGGGGATTACGTCCATATTATGACGCCCTACCTGATCCTGGACGGGGAAATGGAAGCAGCCCTGAAATATGCGGCGGAACGGGGAACAGAGGTTGTTCTGATCCTGCCGGGCATACCGGATAAGAAGGCACCCTATGCGCTGGCAAAAACCCATTACAAGTCCCTGATGGAATCCGGGATAGAGATCTATGAATATACCCCCGGCTTCGTCCATGCCAAGGTCTTCGTCAGCGACGACAGGGAAGCGGTGGTGGGCACTATCAATCTGGATTACAGAAGCCTGTACCACCATTTTGAGTGCGGCGCTTATCTCTATGGCACGCCCTGTATTTCCCGGATCGAGGAGGATTTCCAGGAGACCCTTTCCAAATGCAGAAGGGTGACGCCCGAGACCATCAGGAAGGAAAAGCTGAGGGTTAAGCTGGCGGGATACCTGATCAAGGTAGTGGCCCCGCTATTATAAGTAATCTAAATCACGTAATCATTGCCGGTCTGATCCTCATATGCAAGATCTGCCAGAGTGATGCCGTCCAGATATTCGCTGATGACTTTATCCAGTCCCTGCCACATGGAGATCGTGCGGCACCGCGGCATCCTCGGACAGGGAAGGCTCCCGCTTTCCAGACAGGCAACAGGCGCCAGGGAGCCTTCTGTCAGTCGCAGGATGCTTCCGGCGGTGATCTGTTCAGGCGCTTTTGCCAGGCGGTAGCCTCCGCCCTTGCCCCTGAGCCCCGTCAGAAGATTATTTTTGACCAGTACTGCCAGAATGTTTTCCAGATATTTTTCCGATATTTCCTGTCTCTCGGCTATTCCTTTCAAAGGGACGTAGCCTTCAGCCTGATGCTGCGCCAGGTCGATCATGACCCGCAGGGCATAGCGCCCTTTCGTTGAGATCATCATTTTTATGGTATCCTTTTCCTATGATTTTTCCAAGAGTGTAATTATTTTTCCCGGGTTATTGTGATGTTCACTTTTTCCAGTGCTTCTTTAGATGCCCTTCCGCCTCGCCCTTTCCCAGCCCATACAATTTCATGACCTGCTGCAGGGTCTGGTCGTAAGTCGCGCCTGTGGACTGGCAGCCGGCGATCAAAATGCGGATGCCTTCGAGCCGTCCTTCCTCCAGCCCGGATTCCCATCCTTCCTGCCGCCAGTTCTCCCGTACTTTTTTCTCATCATATTCACTCAGCAACATTCCCAATACCTCCATCCTGCTGTCGGTCAGGATGTCTTTGAGGATCCCTTCCTCCAGGCAGACATCCATCGCCCTGTCCGCAGCGTCCCGGATCCCGATTCCTTCCCGCAGTCCCTCATTGATTTGTCCAATAAAATAAGAATACTCCTTTAGCCTCCGGCATCTGTCCATCAGCTCCTGGTTATGTCCATAGTTGATGTTCAGCATCCTTACTTCCAGCTCCACGCCGGGCTTTTCCTCCGGATGTTCATAGGCGTCGGAAAGGCGCAGGTACTGTTCCTCCGGTTCCTCCCTGCTCCCGTTATAGAAAACGACACAGTGCGGCGCCGGGAGCTTCAAAAGCTTTGTTCCATAGACCTTTTCCTGCCCGTATTCCCCGATGATCCTCTGGTATTCTTCCCCCAGATAAATCAGGAAGCGCACCGGCATGTTGGGGTTGATCGTGCTTTGCTGCTCATAAAGGTTTAAAACCCCGGCGATGGTAAACGCCAGGTCGTTTTTCATGGACAGATAAATGACATTTTCCACCGTCATCATCTCCAGGGCGTCCTTGTCCCGGTAATCCGTGCCGTTCAGGGCGTTGTACAGCTCTAATAAGGCTCCCCTGTCCTGTTCAAAAATATACCGGAACAGCCGGTCCTTTACATTTCGCCTTACAAAGAAGTGCTTTTTCCTGCCGCTTTTCATAAGTTCCTCCTTTTCATAAAGTTTCCCCTAAAGGGATAGTCGGTAAAGGCTTTGTCCCTAAGGGTTGTTTCATAAAGGCATTATGGCAAAGCATGGCAGGAGAACCCTTCTTTAAAGAGGCCTTTCCGGCAGCCGCGCCACAATACCGATACCTGTTCAGTTATCCCTTCCTGAGTATCTGTGGCGGAAACGCCGGAACCGCTGGTTATGCGGTGAAAAGACTCCCAGAAAATAAGACCGCTTCTTTTGTAAGAATGAAATCTATATATTTCATCAAATATGTTATCAGTATATCATCTATTGAGGGATTTGTCAAGAAACGATGAAAGCAAAGTTACCTCCACAATGAAAGCAAAGTTATCGGTCAATGAATCGGTGTAGAACATTTTTTCATTTTCTTTAAAAACCTGTTGACAAAACCTCTCTGCAAGATTATAATCCCTATAAACATACAAGATTAATAGGTTTATGGAGGAAAATATTATGAGTAAAATTTTTACATCTGCTGATCAACTGATCGGGGGAACCCCCCTTTTAGAGCTTGTGCATCTGGAAAAAGAGGAGAATCTGAAGGCGCGCATCCTGGCAAAGCTGGAATATCTGAATCCGGCTGGGTCTGTGAAGGATCGTATCGCAAAGGCCATGATCGATGATGCGGAGGCGACGGGAAAGCTGAAGCCCGGGGCGGTGATTATAGAGCCCACCTCCGGCAATACCGGGATTGGTCTTGCGTCCGTGGCGGCAGCCCGGGGATACAAGATCGTCATTGTGATGCCGGAGACCATGAGCGTGGAGCGGCGTCAGCTGATGAAGGCTTATGGCGCGCAGCTTGTACTGACGGAAGGATCCAAGGGCATGAAAGGGGCCATTGCAAAAGCAGAGGAGCTGGCGAAGGAGATCCCGGGAAGCTTTATTCCGGGGCAGTTTGTAAACCCTGCCAATCCGGCGGTGCATAAGGCTACCACAGGTCCGGAGATCTGGGAAGATACGGATGGCAAGGTGGATATTTTTGTGGCGGGAGTCGGCACCGGCGGTACTCTAACCGGTGTGGGAGAGTATCTGAAGAGTAAGAATCCCGAAGTCAGAGTGGTGGCGGTAGAACCCGCTTCCTCTCCGGTCTTAAGCAAGGGTACGGCAGGTTCCCATAAAATTCAGGGAATCGGGGCCGGATTTGTTCCGGAGGTATTGAACACCTCCATTTATGATGAGGTGATAGCGGTGGAAAACGAAGATGCCTTCGCAACCGGCAAACGGATCGGCAGAGAAGGCATTCTGGTAGGGATATCCTCCGGAGCCGCCGCCTGGGCGGCGGCCCAGCTGGCAAAGAGACCGGAGAACGAAGGAAAAACCATTGTGGCGATTTTGCCTGATACCGGAGACAGATATCTTTCTACGCCGCTTTTTGCGGAGTAGTACGGGGAGCGGCCCCGCGGCTTGCGAAACATCCCAAGGGTCGCTGAAAATCCCGCAGGCTGCGGGAACATCCCATGTCCGCGGAAACTCTCGCGGCCTGCGGAAAACACTACAGGCTGCAGGAACTCCCGTATTCGTGTAATGCCTCAAAGCCTGCGGCAAGCTTCCCTCAGTCCGCATAAAACAGGATGCCCAGGGTCCCGGGACCGCAGTGGCTGGAGATGACTCCCCCTGCCCGGGTCTCATAGATGGCGTCGAAATGGTCCAGTCCTTTCAGATAGGAACGAACCTCTTCCACGATTTCCCGGTCACATCCGGAATGGGTGATGAAAACGCAGGTCGGATCCGCATGCAGGAGGGCCTCCTCCAGATCCCTTGCATATTTCAGGATCACTGCGGACTGCCTGCCCCGGTATTTTTTGGAAACATTCATGGCGCCCCGTTCCACCACGATCTGGGGCTTTAATTTCAGGGTATTGCCCAACAGGGCGGTGACGGGCTTACAGCGGCCTCCCCTCGCCAGATAGGTCAGGGTCTCCACAACGAAGCTCGCCCGCACCCGGCTCCTGCGTTCTTCCACCAGGGAGACGATCTCTTCCGCTGATTTTCCCTCTTTTGCCAGTCTTGCGGCGTAAAGCACCTGCAGGCCGATGCCCGTAGACAGGTTCATGGAATCGATCACATGCAGCCTGGGATATTCCTCATCCCCTGCGATGAGCCGGATGATGTTGCAGGTGGTGCTCATTTTCTCGGAAATGCCGAAAAAGATGATATCGTCCCCGGCCTCCATCATGGGCTTTAAGATGGAAAGGGATTTTTCATAGGTAACCGCTGAGGTCTTGGGGGTGGTGCGGTTTTCATCCGCCCATTCGTAGATCTGCTGGGGCGTGATCTCCTCTCCGTCATAATAGCTTTTATCATCCATCACGATACAAAGGGGTATCGTGGTAATCTCATTTTGCTCCTTCAATTCTGCGGACAGGTCACAGGTGGAGTCCGCGACGATTCTGATTCTGCCCATATGCCGCTCCTTTCATAAGTCTGTTTTACATGTCCAGTATATCCCCGAAAGGGAGAATAAATCTATTTCATACGTCCAGTATATCCCCGAAAGGAAAAATTTGCAAGAGCAGAATAGAGGCATTTATTCCTGCCAGCCGTTCCGGGTGCCACTGGAAGCCCCAGATGGGAAGGCTTTTGTGCGTAAGAGCCTCGATGCAGCCGTCCAATGTGCACCGCTGCACTGGTATCAGGTCTGTCCCGAGGCGTCCAATCCCCTGGTGATGGGCGCTGTTGACAGTCATTTCGCTTCCGAAGACAGCCGTCAGGGGGCAGTCCGGCGCGGTCTGAACCTTATGGTACTGGTCCCCTTCCCGGTATTGATGCAGATAGGCAGTGGGAAGGTTTTGGATCAGGGTTCCGCCGAAGGCCACGTTGATCGCCTGCATTCCCTTGCAGATACCCAGTATGGGGATTCCCCGGCCGGCACAATGCTCCAGAGCCTGAAACTGCAGGATATCCAGTTCTGTGTCGATATTGCGGGAACCGTGGTTCTGCTCCCCGAAGAAGGCGGGGGTAATGTCGCCGCCTCCGGGCAGGACTAAAAGGGAACAGTCTGTAAGCTCCTCTAAGGCAAGGCTTGTTTTCACCTGAAGGAAGGGAACCTTGGAAAAGAAGTCCTCATAGTTTTTGGTGTCCTCCTTCCGTCCGAATATAATGACTTGTTGCTTCATTTCATTTTCCCATAAAGCTTTTTGATAATAATCTATTCTGCTGGGGGCTTTTCGTTGAAGGCGGGGCGTAATCTAAAAATTTTCTTAAGCTTTCTTACTTTTTCAAAAAGCATCTTGCGTTTTCATCGGGAATTGGTAAAATAAGCACCGTAGGATCTGAAAGAGGATCTGTCGGAAATCGTTTTAAAAGGAATGAAGCATGTATTATGAATGGAATACAAATGAAAATTCTGGAAATGAGGCGCAGGGAAAGCAGGAGGGAACCGGAGCCCGGAAGGGCAGGCAGCCCAAAAGCAGCCGGCCCGAAAGCAGGCTGGCGTAAGGCGCTTCCCTATCTTGCGCTGGTCATCTGTCCGGCGGCCACCTTTTACCTGTTTGATTCTTTTACCCACAATCCCTTTGTAAGCATGAATTTTCAGACTCAACTTTTAAATATCGCATTTTATGAGCTGTCGGGAGTGCTTTTGTTTGGACTGCTGCGCACCCTGCGCCTTGCGCTGATGCTGCAGAGCAGTTTATTTATGGTTCTGGGGCTGGCGAATTATTATGTGCTGGATTTCCGTTCCGCCCCCATCATGCCCTGGGATATTTATTCCGTTTCTACCGCGGCCAGCGTTGCCGATAATTTCAATTATTCCCTGGAGAAAAACGCTGTTCTGGTCCTGGCGGGTTTTCTGATCTTATTGATCGTGGAAAGCCGGATGAAGCTGAAAGCCACCTGGCGTTTGTGGTTCAGAGGTTTTATCGTAGCTCTTTCCTTCCTTTTGCTGCTGGGCTACAAAAATCTGATCCAGGACGATCAGTTCGTCCTGTCCTTTGGGCTGTATGATAAGCTTTTTACCCCCACTGTCATGAACAAGCGGGACGGAAATATCGTGGCCTTTATGATGGAAATGAAATATCTGGAGGTGGAGACCCCGGAGGGATACTCCGCCGAAGAGGCGGAAGCCTTCTATCACGCCAACGAAACGGATGCTTACAGACAGGCGGTTGCGGAGCCGGAGAGCATAAGGCGTCCCAATATCATCGTGATCATGGATGAAGCCTTTTCCGATCTGTCCGTCCTGACGGACTTTCAATCCAATGAAGATTACATGCCCTTTATACATAGCCTGATGGAGGACGGGCTTTCAGGAGAAGGCGGGGAAGAAGGGGGCGCTGACGGAAGGTCGGGAGAAGGGATTTCCGGAGAAAACGGAAAAGAAGGGGACACTGACGGAGCTTTGCAGGACGGCTCGGATGGAAAGGTTCCCGGCTATCATACTACGGGCTGGCTGAATGTTTCGGTCCTGGGAGGCAATACTGCCAATACGGAGTTTGAGTTCCTGACGGGGCATTCGATGCAGTTCCTGCCCCAGGGAAGCGTTCCCTACCAACAGTATCTGAAGGCGGAGCACCCTTCCCTTGCCAGCTATTTGAAGGATCTGGGCTATCGTACCGTGGCGATGCATCCCTATAACGCCAGCGGGTGGGAGAGAAACCGGGTTTATCCTTTGCTGGGCTTTGATGAGTTCCTGTCCCTGAAGAATTTTACAGGAGTGAAAAAAATACGCCAGTACGCGTCGGACGAGACCTGCTTCCGCAACATTGAACGCCTGTTTAACAGCAAGAAAAGGGGAGAACCTATCTTTATCTTCAATGTCACCATGCAGAATCACAGCGGTTATACGGAGGATTACGATAATTTCAAGCCGGATATTACGGTGGAGGGCTCCAGCTCCAAAACCCTGTCCCGGTATCTTTCCCTGATCAAACGGACGGATCAGGCTTTTCAAGGACTGGTGGAATACTTTTCAGAGGCGGAGGAGGATACGATCATCGTTTTCTTCGGGGATCATCAGCCCACCGTGTCTGTAAGCAATCAGGTGCTCCGGGCAAAAGGAATTGATCCGAACTCTGTACAAGAAGAGGATAATCTGTTAAAATATAAAGTGCCCTTTGTGATATGGAGCAATTTTGAAATAGAGGAAGAGCGGGGAACGGAGACCAGCCCCAATTACCTTGCCATCGACCTGCTTAAGGACTGCGGTCTGCCGCTGCCCCCTTATCAGAACTATCTTAAGGAGGTGCGGGAGGAATTCCCCGTC
Organism: uncultured Acetatifactor sp.; assembly: GCA_947589075.1. Classification (GTDB taxonomy): domain Bacteria; phylum Bacillota; class Clostridia; order Lachnospirales; family Lachnospiraceae; genus Acetatifactor. The sequence goes on along the minus strand of CANQBS010000084.1, from coordinate 4,254 downwards.
CTTTCCGGCGTCAGGATCACGGACAGGACGGGACGGACCGCCATGGATTCCCAGATGACAAAGGAGGAGCAGGAGGCCTGCAGGGAGGCGCTGGTTCCTTACCAGGAGCTGCAGTATTATATGCTGTTTGATTTTCCGCAGGAAAATGGCAGTGCGAAATAACGGATGAAAGAGTTCAGACGAGGATATCACCAGATGACGGACGAGGTTGAAGAAAAAAAGCCGGGAAGGGTTTGGAGCTTTCGGAGTTTTCGGAAAAAACAAAAGGAAGAGTTGATCTTGGGCGAAGAGCAGATTTCTGACGGCAGGAGAGAAGAGCGGATCTGGCGGGGGCTGCTGCTTTTGTTTGCCTTCTCCATTCCCGTGCTCATTATGCTGGTGCTTTTTATCATCAACGAAATCTATCCCTTTGGGGACAGGAGCTTCCTGTTTTCCGATATGTGGCATCAGTACATGCCTTTTTTTACGGAATTCGTCCATAAGATCAAGGCGGGAGAGGGTCTTTCCTACTCCTACATGGTGGGGCTTGGCTCCAATTTTCTGGCGCTTTATGTGTATTATCTGGCAAGCCCCCTTCACTGGCTGGCCTTTCTGGTGCCGGAAAGCCATCTGATGGAATTTATGAGCTATCTTGTGGTGGTAAAGGCCGGACTCTGCGGTCTCACCTTTTATATTTATCTGCGGGGACATTTCAGACGGGTGGACGCGGGAGGCCTTTTCTTTTCCTGCTTCTACGCCCTGTCGGGCTTTATGGCGGCCTATAACTGGAATATCATGTGGCTGGACTGTGTGGTGCTTCTGCCCATTATCCTGCTGGGGCTGGAACGCCTGGTGAAGGAGGGGCGCTGCGGTCTGTACTGTATCGCCCTGACCATGTCCATCCTGACCAATTACTATATCTCCATTATGATCTGCATCTTCCTGGTGCTTTATTTCCTGCTGCTTTTGCTGGTGGAGAAGAGAAACCTGAAGATGTTTGTGGATTTTGCGGTCTATTCCCTGTTGGCGGGAGGAATGGCGGCGGTGCTTCTGCTGCCGGAGGTGCTGGCCATTCTGGAGACGGATTTCGGGGATATGGACTTCCCCAAAAAGGCGGAATCCTATTTTAGCGTCCTGGACATGCTGGCAAGGCACTGCATGGCGGTGATGACGGAACGGGGGCTGGACCACTGGCCCAATATCTATTGCGGCGTGGGAGTATTTCTGCTGCTGCCCATCTATGCTGTCTGTAAAAAAATCCCGATCCGCAGGCGGTTCGGGTATCTTGCCCTGGCCGGGATCATGCTCCTTAGCTTTTCCACCAATTTCCTGGACTTTATCTGGCATGGCTTAAACTGGCCTGATTCCCTTCCGGCGAGGCAGTCTTTTCTTTATATTTTCCTGATGATCGTCATGTGTTATGCGGCATATCGGCAGATTGACAGGATCCCGAAGGAATATATCCTTTATTCCTATCTGGGTTCCATCGTGTTCCTGCTCTGCGTGGAAAAGTTTGTGGACCACGAGGATTTCCTGCTGGGTGTGGAATGGCTGAACGTGGCCTTCGTCACCGCTTACGCCATTTTGCTGTACCTGAGGAAAACCCATTGTAAAGAGATCTGGAGGGACGGTCTGGCCATCGTGGCGCTGATGGTCGTGATGGCGGAAGCAGGGATCAATACCTACTGCTGCAGCATCGGCACCACCAGCCGTTCCCAGTACTTAAATCCCCTTCCGGACTACGCCTCTCTTTATCAGGAGGCAAAGGAAAAGGCTGAAGTGGACGGTCAGGTGTTTTTCCGGCTGGAGAAGTTTTCCAGAAGGACCAAGAATGACGGAACCCTGGCGGGCTTTCCTACGGCGTCGGTTTTTTCCTCTACCATGAATTCTTATGTCATGGATCTGTACGAGCGGCTGGGAATGCGGCACAGCAAGGTATATTACTGCTACGACGGAGCCACCTTTTTTACCTCCGCCCTGTTGAATGTCCGTTTCCTGTACGGGGAAAAGGAGCAGGAGGAGGGACCCCTTTATGAGCTGACGGACAGCAGCAATGAAGTCGGTCTTTATGAGGTACTGGAAACACTGCCCTTTGGATATGTGGCGCCGGCAGGCTATGAGCTGAGCGCCGGGTACAACAACGACGCCCTGAGGCTGCAGAACAATATGGTGCAGCGCCTGGGCGTTGAGGGCGACCTGTTTTCCAAGACCACGGAAGGCGGGGCAGGGGAAAAGGTAAAGGTATCCGCTGAAGAAGAGGGATACTATTACGGGATCCTTACAGCCTCGGGAACCAGCAAGATCAAGGTGACCGGCAGCGCGGAAAGAGAATTGAACGATCTGAAGAGGGGCTCTGTCCTTTATCTGGGATATCTGAAGGAAGGAGAGAGCGTCACTCTGACCAACAATAATGAAGACGATGATACTCCTGAGATCAAGTTCGATGTTTATCGGATGGATGAAGAGGTTTTGAAGGAAGCCCTTGGGGTTCTGGGGGAGGAGCATCTGACCGATGTGGTATATGACAGCACCCATGTGAGTGGCGAGGTGGATCTGGCAAAGGAAGGCAGGCTCATCCTGTCCATCCCCTATGAGAAGGGGTGGAAGGTGGTGCTGGACGGTGAGGAAACGGAGCCCGGCACCTTTGGGGGAACTTTGATGGCCCTGGATCTCGCTCCGGGTCACCACAGCCTGTCCATGAGTTATGTGCCGGAGGGAAAGTATGAGGGAATCATCATCAGCCTGTGCAGCCTGTCCTTTTTCGGGGCGCTTACGCTGATTCGATATTACATGAAAAAAAGGAGGTTTCAAAAAAATGCAGTCAACGGTGAAGGAAGTGACGAAACAGGCATTGGAGAAGACCCAGGAAACAACGAAGGAGGCGCTGGAGAAGACCCAGGAAGCGACGAAGCAGGCCCTGGAGAAGACGGAGGAGGTTATCCGGAAGGAGTATGGGAAGAAGAGGACTCAGGAAGTTTTGAGGATACTGATGATCATAGGGGCATCCGTGGTCATGGCGATGAATTTGAAGAGCTTTGTGAGACCCGGGGGATTGATCCCGGGAGGATTTAACGGGCTGACCAGACTGATCCAGGAGATCGCTTATATGCTGTGGAAGGTGGAACCGCCCTTCACGGTCATCAACCTGGCGTTAAACGCGGTTCCCATTGTTATCAGTTTTAAATTTATCGGGAAAAGGTTTACCCTGTATTCCTGTCTGATGATCGTGCTGGCGGGTCTGCTGACGGATATCCTGCCGGCATACCAGTTTACCACGGATATTCTGCTGATCGCCGTATTCGGCGGACTGATCAACGGAGTCGCCATCAGCATCTGCCTTTTCGCCAGGGCAACCAGCGGCGGAACGGATTTTATTTCCATTTTCCTGTCGGAGAAGTTCGGCATTGACGCCTGGAATTATATTCTCGCGGGAAATGTGGTGATCATCCTTTTCGCCGGGTACCTTTTTGGCTGGGACAAGGCGCTGTATTCCATTATTTACCAGTTTTCCTCCACCCAGGTGCTGAACACTCTGTACAAGAGGTATCAGAAGCAGACTCTGCTCATCGTGACCAACAAGCCGGATGAGGTCTACGAGGGGATCCGCAATGTGACTAACCATGACGCTACCCTGATCAAGGGAATCGGCTGCTATCAGAACAGAGAGTGCAACATCCTCTACTCTGTCATCGGCAGGGACGAGGTGAGGAAGGTCTTAAACACCGTGCGGAAGGTGGACAGCACGGCCTTTATCAATATGATCCGCACCGAAAGCCTGTCGGGAAGATTTTATCAGAGACCTAACGACTGAGGGCGCGGTATACACAGCATCCATGGGGTGGGAGTTCTTTGGACAGGCAGACTGCCTCCTCCGCAGGCTCCAGGGGAACGGACTGGGTTTCCCCGGTCCAAAGCTCTTCCCAGAGGGTGCCGTCCGCACCCTCTTTTTTTGTACCCTTTTTTTCGGTGCATTCTTTTTCTCCGCCCATACAGATAACTTCCCAGTTCACTTCTGCGGAGACGGTCCGGGTCTCTTCTCCCAGGTTGAACAGGGCGATGTAGAAATCCCCTGTTTTTTCATTCCTGGCCTGCCAGACCGCCTTTTCTTCATCTCGGGCAAGCTGTCTCGGGCGGCAGTCAGGGGTGTTCATAGCCAGGACTTTATCGTTGGTTAAGAGAGAAAGGGTCCACTCGTCCAGCTTTGTCATCTCAGCCCCCAGCATGAGGGGGGAGCCGAAGAGGCACCAGAGGGTCATCATGGTGCGCTGCTCCTCG
>CANQBS010000083.1 GCA_947589075.1 uncultured Acetatifactor sp. | reverse complement strand
GACCAGGACATTTATAGTACCTACCATAACCTCTGGCGCATTGAGGAATCCTTTAAGATCATGAAATCCGACCTGGATGCAAGGCCAGTATTCTGCCAGAAAGAAGAAACGATAAAGGGGCACTTTTTAATCTGCTACCTGACGGTACTGTTAGAGCGCCTCCTTCAATTCAAGGTATTGGAAAACAAGTATGCGACGACGGAAGTCTTTCGTTTCCTGAAAGATTTCCGGGTCACGAAAGCAGAAACAAAATACATCAACACGGCAACATCGAGCGACATCATCAATGAATTGTCTTTGAAATTAAAGCTTCCGCTGACAAACTATTTTCTGACAGAAACACAGGTCAGATCCATCTTAAACCGTAAAATCTGAAACTTTAGAATTTAAAAAGCTGCTGCAAATTTACTGCAACAGCTTTCGTTTTCCAATGAGTTAACGCCATTTTTTAATGTCTGATACCAAAGACAGGTTATATGCTCTTATAGATAATTTTGTCAATTGAAGTGCGCATAATATATTGTTTTATCCTTATCCTTATCTGTGGCATTCATTGGATTATTTCCGATTCTTCTGTATATAAATTTATGGAAATTCAGATTACTTCCTTCACTATAAAGGATGCTATTCTCCGCCTTTTTGGCGAATTATTTTAATCTTACTATATCTTTAAATAAAATATTGCCGACATTTTTGGGTAGACATAGGAAAAGGAATGTAGTAAACTAGACAAAAAGGGCAGGCCGTATGAAAAAAGCAGGAAATCTGGAAAATTGACAGGGTGGAAATATGTTCATGTATCAGATGGAAGAAAAAGTCAGGTCAAAGTTCCTGAAAGGTTGGAGGAAAGCTGCCAGATGCGTTCTGACCAGAATAAGAGCAGTATTAAAAAGGAGAAAAAATGTTTTTTTCTTTTATATTGATTTTGTTAAATGTACATCTCTTTGACGGAAGAAAAAAGAATACGAGTGACAGGATTCTTTTGTACATTTTTGCTTCAGTAATATGGGGATTATTGTTACTTTCAATAACTGAAATCTATTCTGTGTTTAAATTGTTGCAGTATGATGTCTTGCGAATGACTTGGTTTAGTATTGCCGGGCTTCTCTTTATAGTATGTGTAATACAATGTTTTAGTAAGCGCAAGTCTTTTTTAAAGGGGAAGAAATTAATCGGAATCCATCTGGAGAAAACGGGTTTTGGGGTTTTTTATGCGGTTTTTGCCTGCCTGATGGTTTATTTTTCTTTGAAAACGGTTCCTTATAATTGGGACTCTATGACTTATCATGTGTCGAGGGTGGCTCATTGGGCTCAAAATGGGTCAGTAGCACATTATGCAACAAATATTATAAGGCAGATTGTAAGTCCCGTGCTGGCAGAATTTGTTAATCTGCATGTATATATCCTTACAGGCAAAAGTGACTTTTTTTTAAACCTTTTACAGACAATATCTTTTTTAACCTGTGGATTTATGATTTATTTTATAGCGCGCAAGCTTAAGTGCTCTCTGTCTTTCAGTGCGCTTGCTGTTATTATTTATTTGACGACGCCAATTGCTTTTGGAGAGGCATTGACTACTCAAGTAGATAATTTCGCAACTGTGTGGCTGCTGTTTTTTGTTTATATTTTGCTGGATTTTATAGATCCAAACGAAAAAATTACTATTACATGGGCGAATATAAGCAAGGTATGTACGTTAGGAATTTTGGTGGCTTTTGGATATTTGACCAAACCATCTGTTTGTATTGCAATGATAATCATGGTGTTATGGCTGTTTTTCATATGTATTTATAGAAAAGATAATTTTAAAAGTATCTTTGGATTGGCATTGCTTGTTATACCATTTATTATTTTTCCAATTTTGCCTGAGACTTTGAGAAATATAAAAACATTTTCAGCCATTTCCGCACCGATTGCCGGTCAGAATCAATTGGTGGGAACTCTAAATCCGCGATACCTTTTCATTAACTTTCTTAAAAATTTTACTTATAATATGCCGACTCGGTATGTTCCGCAGGCAACATCTTTTTTGCTGAAAGCAGTGCGGAAAAGTGCTTCCATGTTGAATGTGGATCTGAACAGAGAAACCATTTCTGAGGGCGGAAGAGAGTTTATGTATAACGGGGTTCCTGATTATTGTCACGATACGGCTAATAATCCGGTAATCATCTATTTGATGCTGTTTGCTGTGATAATAGGGCTGATACATTGGAATAAGAAGAAAATGGCGGAATTATTGTGCAGTTATTCTTTTGTTGTGGTGTTGAGCTTTTCGATATTTTGTTTGGTGCTCCGTTGGGAACCATTTGTGACCAGATATATGGTATCTTATCTGGCACTTTTGTGTCCGATGATTGTTTGTCAGTTGCAGAAAATAGCAAATTTAAGAGCTAGAGATGCCTGCGTTGCAATTATACTTTTTGTGAGTTTCACGGAATTTTGTGGTATTATCAACTATCATGCAGGCATTCTGAAGAATTATATGGCAGATGAAAGACCGATTGGATACTATGTAATGAGAAGTGGGGAATATGAGCCTCATATGATTTTTTGTCAAAAAATCTTGGAAAATCAATATTCTGATATCGGTCTTCGTTTAAATGAAGATAGCTATGAATATCCTTTATGGTATATGCTGAAGGGCGATGATATTCGTATCGAACATGTCTTTGTAGGAAATGAATCCGCAGCTTATACAGATGGAAGTTTTATCCCAGATTGTATCATCTGGGTTGATCAACTGCCAGATGGAGAAATAATATTTCAAAAGCAGAGGTATGAGGTAACGCAGGAATATCCTAATGGATATTATTTTCTTGAAAAGACAAAAGATAAAAATTAGGTAATTATAAAATGGCCGACACTTTTAATATATTTTAATATATGGGTTTAGGCAGAAAAGAGGAATATCATTATGCTGGTACAAAAATATAAGGATATGCTGTCTGGAAAATCGGTGATCCGGCAGCTTTCGGAGTTCGCAACGGCAAGGGGCGCCGAGATCGGGTACGAAAATGTTTTTGATTATAGTCTGGGAAATCCGTCTGTTCCTGTTCCCCGGGAATTTACGGATCAGATGATTCATATGTTAAATTCTATGAGTACCAACGAGCTGCACGGTTACAGTCCCAGCCTGGGGATCACCAGCGTCCGGGAGAAGATCGCGGCGTCTCTGGAAAAGAGATTCGGGCTTCCTTACCGGAAGGAGCATATCTTTATGGCAAGCGGCGCGGCAGGCGCTCTGGCTCATGCCTTCCGTCTGGTAACGGAGCCGGGGGATGAGATCATTACTTTTGCGCCGTTTTTCCCGGAGTATCATCCTTATGTGGATCTGACAGGGGCAGTGTTAAAGGTGGTGCCGCCGGATACTGAGGCTTTTCAGATCAATTTCGAAGCCTTTGAGGGGATGATCCATGAAAAAACCATGGCAGTCATGATCAATACCCCCAACAATCCTTCCGGCGTGTTGTATTCGGCTGTGACCCTGCAGAGGCTGGCGGATGTGCTTCGGCGCAAATCGGAAGAACTGGGTCATACGATCTATCTGATATCGGATGAACCCTATCGGGAGATCGTGTTTGGGGGCGCGGAGGTTCCCTGCGTGTCCGCGTTTTATGAGAATACCATCATGTGTTATTCTTTCTCCAAGTCCCTTTCCCTTCCCGGGGAGCGCATCGGCTATGTGGCGATCCATCCTGCCTGCAGGGACGCGGAGACAATGGTGAACATGTGCGGCCAGATTTCCCGGGGGATCGGGCATAACTGTCCGCCTTCCATCATTCAGCTGGCGGTGGCTGAGGTGCTGGACCTGACCTCTGATCTCAGCGTTTATGAGACTAATATGAACATCCTGTATGAGGAGCTTATGGACCTTGGCTTTACCTGTGTAAAGCCTGACGGAACCTTTTATATTTTCCCGAAGGCTCTGGAAGCGGATGCGAAGGCGTTCTGTGAAAAAGCCCTGAAGTACGATCTGATCCTGGTGCCCGGGGATACCTTTGGAGCCCCTGGTTTCTTCAGGATGGCTTACTGCATCGACACGGAGAAGGTAGAGCGTTCCCTGCCTGCGCTGCGCAGGTTTGTGAAGGAAACTTACGGTCGGTAAGAAAGGCGGCGTTTCCCGAAGCAGGCAGCGGTTTGCGTGGTTTGCTGCGTTTCCCGAAGCAGGCAGCAGTTCGTGAAGCGGGCAGGCGGAAGGTCAGGCGGGAATGAAGCGATCTGAAATAAAATAAGGAAAGAAGGAATAAAAATGTATCAGGCCGGACTGGTTCTGGAGGGCGGCGGTATGAAGGGAGTTTATACCGCAGGAGTGCTGGATTTTTTTCTGGATAAGGGACTGGAATTTTCCAGTGTTTACGGAGTATCTGCGGGAGCCTGCCATATGGCAAGCTTTTTGTCCAAACAGAGAGGAAGGGCTTTTGCAGTGGATACGGATTATCTTGAGGGGTCGGATTACTGCAGTGTGAAGAGCCTTTTGACAACCGGGGATCTTTTTAATGTGAAAATGTGCTATCACACCATCCCGGAGCAGCTGAATCCTTATGATTACGAGGCTTTTAACCGATATGAGGGCAAGGCATACTCTGTGGTGACCAATATTGAGACCGGAGAGCCGGAATATCTGCGGATCAGGGATATGAAGAAGGATATCGATATGATCCGGGCGTCGGCTTCCCTGCCCCTGGTGTCACGGAATGTGGAGATCAATGGAAAGCTTTATCTGGACGGGGGAATTTCGGATGCGATCCCTCTGAAGCGTTCCATTAAGGACGGCAATCAGAAAAATATCGTGGTCATGACAAAGGAGGAGGGTTTTATCCGCAGACCCGCTTCCCAGCTTTCTTTGGTTAAAGTGCGTTATTTGAAATATCCGAAGGTATATGAATGTATGGCGGAGCGGCACGCGGTATATAATGCGGCTTTAAAATTCATTGAAAAACAGCAGGAAAACGGGCAGGCTTTTGTGATCCGTCCCAAGAAGCCCAGCCAGGTGGGCAGAATAGAAAAAGACGTAAAGAAGCTGAGGGCGCTCTATGAGGAAGGGTATCAGGACGCCCGGGAATGCTTTGAAGAGATGATGAATTACCTGGAGCAGTAAGACGGGTTTGGTCAGTAAAAGCTTGAAAGCAGACTCCCAAATTACAGATCCCTCTCGAATCAAACGCCGCCTGGTCGGCGGCAAAATGCGAGGAAATATGAAAAGATGTAACTAGGTAAAGGAGAGCGTTATGTTGGCAATCTTGAAAGCAGTCATTTATGGTATTGTGGAAGGCATTACGGAATGGCTTCCCATCAGCAGTACCGGGCATTTGCTTTTGTTGGAGCAGCTGATGCCTTTTGGGGAGGTTACGGCTGTGAAGGAAGTGGATGGGGTCAGCCAGAACGTGGTGATGATATCCCAGGATTTCTTCGGAGTGTTTGATGTGGTGATCCAGTTAGGGGCGATCCTGGCTGTAGTGGTGCTGTTCTGGAACAAAATCTGGCCCTTTGCCCTGACGGAGAAGGAAAGGGAAGGAAAGACAGGAATTGCTTCTTTTATTAAAATGGATATCATGGAGTTGTGGCTGAAAATCCTGGTGTCCTGTGTGCCTGCCGCTGTGATCGGGATTCTTTTTGATGAATTATTTGAGAAACTTTTTTATAATCCTGTTTGTATCGCTTTGGCGCTGATCATTTTTGGAGTTGCGTTTATTGCCATCGAGACCTGGAATCATGGAAGGAAGCCCAAAGTCAGAAAGCTTTCCCAGATCACATATCAGACGGCTCTGATCATCGGCATTTTCCAGGTGATCGCGGCGATTTTCCCGGGGACATCCCGTTCCGGCGCTACCATTGTGGGAGCGCTGATGATCGGCGTATCCCGGACGGTGGCTGCGGAGTATACCTTTTTCCTGGCCATTCCCGTGATGTTCGGCGCAAGTCTTTTGAAGGTGGTAAAATTCGGCTTCGGCTTTACTTCCCTGGAGGCGGTGCTTTTGCTTATCGGTTCCGTGGTCTCCTTCGCAGTATCCTTCTTCTGTCTGCGCTTCCTGATGAATTATGTGAAAAAGCATAATTTCAAGATCTTTGGCTGGTACCGGATCGCCCTTGGACTGGTGGTGCTGGTGTATTTCTTCCTGATCGCACCTGCGGCGGTCTGATGCCTGGAATCCGCAGCAGGTTTATAGAAAAATGCTTATCCAGTTATTCGAGGCACAAGCCAGGACAGAACCCGGACCTGTGCCTGACGGCAGCTGAATAGAACCGGAATTCCGGCAGCACCGACAGTTATGTGAGACGTTTCAGTCCCGCATGATTGCCGGTGATTTCTGTTACCCGGAATACATCCAGAGCCTCCTGGAATTCCGGTTCCATTCGACAGATATAATCCCGGAAAGCAAGCCAGCTTTGGTAAGCTTCTTTATTTTCTCCCTTTGCCATGTGAAACAGCGCCTCGCCTAAGAGCAGGACGTACCGCCTGTGATGGGACAACAGACCCCAGAAGGGAGTTTCCCACCGGGATTTTTGGGGTGTGGCGGCGGGACTTGCCACATCCCCGGGAAGGTTGTCAGCAAGTTTGGGGGATGAGGGGATCCTGTGGGCGTCGATCACAGGCTGGAATCCTTCCGCCATCCTTAAAATCTCCCGGAATCTTTCTGCCAGATCCGGATTTTGCCGGGGTCCCTTGCCGTTCACATAATCGCAGCTGCTTAAGTCAGAAAGCCTTGACAGGTAATCCATGACCTTCAGGTAATCTTTTCCATATGCTGCCCGGTAATATTCTTCCATTAGATGATCAAAGCTTAATCCCTCATCGAACAGGGTATGACCCATGATATAGTTGGGAAGGAAGTTTGGCAGCCCGGCCCGCAGCTCCTGACAGCTGATCATGCCGTTTAAGCTCATTTCGCGCAGTTTTCGGATGTCCTCGCCGGCAATCCGGGAAATGTGCACGTATCCCAGGTCGCCGTAATGCGCCCGCCCCAGGTGATAGTCGTAGACAAAGCTGTCGCCGGAAAAGGTTTTCTGCCAGCCCCGGAGAAAAGAGAGATTTTCCGAAAGGCTGGTGGGAAGCGAAATCCGGTTGCGGCGGTAAGGCGGTATGGGAGGCAGATCTTGATTCAGGTCATAGGAGGCCTCAAAGGTGCGGCTGATGGGTGCAAACATCAGGAGAAATCGGTCGGGGTTATGGAGTCTTTCCCTGATGGGAGGCCATAAAAGCTCCTGATAGAGCAGGAATACCAGTTTCGTGGGAATATTCCCTGCGGTAAGGGCTTCGTCGATCCGGTTTAACAGGCTGATATATTGGTCGGAGGGCGTGGTCCTGCGGCAGTTTTCGCATTCACAGATATTGTTGCTGTCGTCTGCCAGCCAGATATGCAGGCAGGAAACCTCAGGGTGCTCTGAGGCGTAGTCCGTTACCTTCCGGACAAAGGTATCTATGGCACGGGGGTTGGAATAACAGAGGTTGGTGTTCAGGGGTACCCGATGATAAAGACCGCGAATGCCCTGAAGCTGCGCCGTCATTTCCCGCTGCTCCTCCGTCAGGGGCCGATCCTCCGTCTGCCACGCCACAGAAGAATAGCCCAGGACGCTGCCCGTCCAGCCGTGTCCCACCTTATGCAGCAGCAGACCCCGTTTTGCCATGGCGCTTTCTATGACGGCGGTATGGGCGGCGGCGTCCTCTGCGGTATAAGGTTCCCCGGCCGATTCTTTTGCCAGGCGTGGATTGTTTTCGTGGTTGTACCATCTGGCGAGAAAGGTATAAGGCACGGAAAACTGCAGGAAAAAGCTGTTGTATCCCAGCTTTGGCAGCCAGTCCACAAAATCCATCACGTTTTCCAGGGAGTTTGCTCCCTCGATACAGGCTCCCCTGTGGCGGAAGGAGGCCTTTTTGGTATAGGACAGATAAAGCTGTTCTTCTGTAATGGAAGGGACGACCTCATATTTCCTGCTGGGTCCCAGGAAACGGCATCCCAGGGTGCGGAGATAATGATAAACCCCTAGGAGCACGCTCCTGCTGTTGCTGCCCTGGATGAAGCCTTCCCCTTTTTGAATGTGAACCTGAAACCGGTCGCGGATGTCTTCTGCGCCCTCCGGGGTCAGGAGGCGGATGCTCAGAACGTTCGCGGCGTCTGTTTTGTCACATTCGCTGCGCAGAGGTTTTGTTTGGGACGCTGTTCCGGAGTCCGGCTGGGCGCAGGTTTCTGCCTCGGCGCGGGGCGCTGTCCCAGCACAGGGCGCTGTTCCAGCACAGGAAGCTGTCTCAGCGCAGGACGCTGTCCCAGTGCCCGGAACAGTACAGTCGGCGCCAAGAACCGTACAGGGAAGCATCCGGGAGAGGTAATCTCCCAGCTCCTTTGCCGCAAAAGAGAGGACGGTATTTTCCTTATTATAATGTAGTTGTATGATCATATGATGCCTTTCTTCGGGGCTTTTTTTGCGTCCTATTTACCCTGAGCCCGGTTTGCCATAAACCCGGTTCGCCTGGCGCAGAATTATCCTGAGCCCGGTTCACTCAGCACCGGGTTTTCCCTCCGCCCGGCCTAGTAGAATTCCCGGATCCTGTGGAACCAGGTGCCGGCGGGGTCCTGGGTCTCCTTCATATATTTTGACATTTTGTCCATGTATTCTTTCTTGATCTCCCGGTAAGCCGGGTCGTAGCAGACATTGTGGAGCTGATAAGGGTCCTTTTCCAGGTCGTACAGCTCCCCCCGCTCGCTTTCATTGAAGGTAAACTGGAACTTATGGTCCCGGATCATCCGCTGCCTGGCTATGTAAAAGTGATTGTGGTATTCCCCGTAGACCTCTGTGCGGCCGTTGCTTTTTGCGGTGCCCATCATCAGAGGCAGGATGCTTTCCCCGTCCACAGGCTTTGGGGGCCTGCTCCCGGCAATATCCAGAAGGGTAGGCATCATTTCCTGAAGAAGGACGAAGCTGTCGTTGTCCCGGGTGCCCGCCCCTTTGACCACCAGGGGAATATGATAGATCTCGTCAAAGGTAAAGGCTCCCTTTTCAATCAGCTTGTGGGCCCCAAGGCAATCCCCGTGATCCGCGCCGTAAATAATGATGGTGTCGTCATAGAGCCCCTCTTTCTTTAATTTATCCACGATTATTCCTACCATGTCGTCGATCATGGTACAATGGCCGAAATATCTTGCGGCGATTTCCTGGAAACCCTTCCAGCCATAATTGCCGAGACCCCACATCTTTTCCGAAAGATAGTAGCCGTAGGGTTTGTCCTCAAAGGTCTCGCAGTAGCTGGGATGCTCCGGGATACTGGAGGGATCATACATGGAATAATAGGGCTCCGGGACGATGCTGGGGCTGTGGGGGCCCCAGAAGTTGCTCCAGATGAAAAAGGGCTTGTCCTGGGATTTTGCAATGTCCAGCAGGCGCATGGTCTCATGGGCAACAAAATATTCGATGGTGCTTTCCAGGGGACCCTCGTGCTTACAGAACATTTCCTGGATCTGCAGGGCGGGATTATCCCCCAGAAAGCCGTGGGAAACGTCGATGTCTGTAAAATGATTCTCTTTTAAATATTCTTCGTAATAGTTCGGCTGGTTGTCCGGGGGCTGGTTGAAGATCAGGTGGGGAAAAACGCCGCTTCCCGGAAAAGCGTAGCCCATGAAGGGCTTGCCGTCGTGGAAACCGCATTCCTCAGGAGGCATGGAGGGGGAAACGTGCCATTTACCCGCATAACCGCAGTAGTAGCCGGCGTCCCTCATGCACTGTCCCAAAAGGGGAGTCCCGGGGCGGATGTCGGTGAAATTGTCGATGACCCCGTGCTTATGGGGGTAAAGGCCCGTCATGACGCTGGCCCTGGAGGGGGCGCAGATGGCGGATGTGGTATAGGCGTTGGTGAACTTCATGCCCTCGGCGGCGAGGCGGTCGATATGGGGAGTGCGGCAGATGCCCTTCGGGGCGTAGGCGCTGACGGTATCGAGGCGCTGCTGGTCAGAAAGGATGAGAAGTACGTTCTTGCGCTTGGACATATGGGGTGGAAACCTCCTTTTTAAAATGGCAGGATTGTGGGAGTGCGGAGCACGGAACAATCCGTATGTCATCATTTGGCCTTAACATCATAGCATTAACATATTTAACTTATTATTAACAATAGCATAAAATCAGGGGTTTTACAATGGATTCCTGTTTATAATTTCTTTATAATTATTTTTTGTAAAAGTTGTTGACAATAGATAGGGTAAGTGATATGTTAGGTAATGAAGATGTTAGCACTCTTCTTTATCGAGTGCTAACAATCTGAAAAAGGAGAAGCCATCATGGAGCTGGATGAAAGGAAGAGGAAAATTTTACAGGCTGTGATCCGCAATTACCTGGAGACCGGGGAACCTGTGGGCAGCCGGACGATTTCCAAATACACCGATCTGAATCTCAGCTCCGCAACCATCCGCAATGAGATGGCCGACCTGGAAGAGATGGGCTACATCATCCAGCCCCACACTTCAGCCGGACGGATTCCTTCCGACAAGGGCTACCGCTTTTATGTGGATACCATGATGGAGGAAAAGGAGAAGGAAGTCGTTGGGATGAAGGAGATGCTGCTAGAGCGGCAGGATAAGATGGAGGTGCTCCTGCAGCAGGTGGTGAAGCTGCTGGCGCAGAATACCAATTACGCCACCATGATCTCCGCCCCCAAGACCCATGGGAACAAGGTGAAGTTCATCCAGCTTTCCCATGTGGATGAGCATCAGATCCTGGCTGTGATCGTGGTGGAGGGCAATGTGATCCGCAACCACATCCTGAACGTGGAGGAGAAGCTTTCGGACGAGACGCTGTTAAAGCTGAACATTCTGCTGAACACCCATCTGAACGGCCTTTCTCTAAGCGAGATCAACCTGGGAATGATAGCCGCCATGAAGCAGCAGGCAGGCATCCACAGCGATATCGTGGGGGGAGTCATCGACGCGGTGGCAGGAGCCATTCAAGAGGAAGAGGATCTGCAGATCTACACCAGCGGAGCCAGCAATTTCTTCAGGTATCCGGAGCTGGCGGACCAGCAGAATGCCAGCAATCTGATCGGAACTTTTGAAGAAAAAAAGCTTCTCAGCGGTCTTTTGCAGGAAGCCGGAAACGATGGCGCCGGCACGGGCATACAGGTTTATATCGGTGACGAGAACATGGTCAGCAGCATGAAGGACTGCAGCGTGGTAACAGCCACCTATGAACTGGAAGAAGGCATGCGCGGTACAATTGGAATTGTAGGACCCAAGCGGATGGATTACGATAAAGTGATCGGGACGCTTAAGATGCTGCAGAACCAGTTGGATGAATTATATAAAGGAAAGCGATAGGCTTTCCGGAGCTCTCCTTAAGGGAGCGGGAAGGATCCACGTAGAAAAAGCTTGAAGGAGATGACGCTATGGCGGACATGGAAAAGGAAGTAGAAAAGGACGCGGAAGGCAAACCTCAGGCGCCGGAGACGGAAGGAAAGAATCCGGAGACTGCAGCCGGGGCCGGGACCGAAAAGGGTCCTGGGACCGAAAAGGGACCGGGAACCGAAAAGGGTCCTGGGATCGGAAAGGGATCGGGAGCCGGAGCAGAGAATGGGGCGGCACAGTCCGGGACCGGACCTGAAGGCGGGAACGCCCGAAGCGGGGGCGGCGATGGACAGAAGCCTGAGGATATAGGTCAGGAAGGTTGCGGACAAAAACCCGGGGATATGGATCAGGAAGTCCCCACGGAAGACGCCGGAGCCGGAGATGGTGAGCCCGGATCGGAAGAGGATTCCGGGGAAGAAGCGGAGGACGAGGCCGGAGGCGGCAGGGAATCCAAGGCAAGCTGGGCGGAACGGATGGCGGCGAAGAAGCAGGCCAAGCAGGATAAGAAGCTGGATCCCTTGAAGGAGCGGATCGCCGAGCTGGAGGACCGTACAAAGCGGCAGCTGGCGGAGTTTGAGAACTTCCGCAAACGGTCAGAAAAGGAAAAGCAGGCCATGTTCGAGATCGGAGCGAAAAGCGTGATCGAAAAGATCCTGCCGGTGATCGACAATTTTGAACGTGGTCTGGCAACGGTACCGGAAGACAAAAAGGACGACGCCTTTGTGGACGGCATGAACAAGGTATACAAACAGATGCTGAAAGAGCTGGACAACATAGGCGTGAAGCCCATTGAGGCGGTGGGAAAGGAATTTGATCCCAACCTTCACAATGCGGTGATGCAGGTAAGCAGCGAGGAGTACGAAGCCGGAGTTGTGGCGCAGGAGCTTCAGAAGGGCTATACCTACCGGGACAGCGTGGTGCGGCACAGCATGGTGGCTGTGGTCAGCGAGTAAAGCAGGAATGCGGCGGGCCGCGGAAGCAGGATCGGAAGGCATGGACCGGACAGTAAAGCAGGGAAATCAGTAATGATCAGTTCAAATAAATATTAAGGATGAAAATCATCTGAAATGAGATTCAGGAGGAGAGAGAATCATGAGCAAGATTATAGGTATTGACTTAGGAACAACCAATAGCTGTGTGGCAGTGATGGAAGGCGGCAAGCCCACCGTTATCGCCAATGCGGAAGGATCCAGGACTACCCCCAGCGTGGTGGCCTTCACCAAGACCGGCGAGAGGCTGGTGGGCGAACCCGCAAAGCGTCAGGCAGTGACCAATGCGGAGAAGACCATTTCTTCTATCAAGAGAGATATGGGTACAGACAGAGGCCGCAACATTGACGGCAAGAGATATTCACCCCAGCAGATTTCCGCTATGATCCTGCAGAAGCTGAAAGCAGACGCAGAGAGCTATATCGGAGAGAAGGTGACGGAGGCTGTGATTACCGTTCCCGCATATTTCAACGATGCACAGCGTCAGGCTACCAAGGATGCCGGCAAGATCGCGGGCCTGGATGTAAAGCGTATTATTAACGAGCCCACTGCTGCTGCTCTGGCTTATGGCCTGGACAACGAGAAGGAAC
>CANQBS010000082.1 GCA_947589075.1 uncultured Acetatifactor sp. | reverse complement strand
GATGGATCATAATGTTACCAACCATCTCACGAACTGCCTTGCGTGGGAACATAATATGCTCTTGCCTGCGTCCACCACTAATTTCTTCCTCTTGCGGAATCAAGGTCATAATGTAATCGGTAATATCGTCAAATTGAATGGCATATCCTTTTGTAAAAATCCGTTCTCTAATTGCATTAGTACGCCCACTTCCCTTATAACGTATTACACGGATTGCTTTTCTCTTAAGATGCCCAAAAATTGTTAAATCCTTCGCAAAAAGCAATGCTCCCATATTGGTAATTTCATAGTTTCCATTATCCATTTGCCTAAGAAACTGCTCATCACACATATTGTGAATAATCCCATCTCGATTGCTTGGAAGCGGCAGCTTCATCAAGGTATAATAAGCCGCACAATCCAATAACTCCGTAACCTTTGCAGGAGTTACATTCTGCATTGCTATACGTAATTCAAAGGGGGTTGTCTCAAACGAAAGCCATAATTTACGTTCTTTTTCTGGATAATCTTTCAATTTTTCTTATAGGAGCCAATGCGGATATATTCCACATCTTTAAAACCAGTAGGTTTAGTTGCTGCCGCAGGTATCTCCAAAACAACTACTTTCCCCTTATCTGTAGGCACTTCAATAAATTTGAAATCAACCTTTGGATTTAATAATCTCAATAGCCAATTTTCAAGTTCTTCATTTCCCACTTTAGCTTGTTTGGGCGAAAAACCAGTTCCTACTATTTCATGTGTCTTATCACTAATTCCCCACAGCAAATATGCTTTCTCTTTATCGCATATGGATGCGGCATTGCTTAAAGCAGAAATATATTCCCCAATTAATTCTGGAGTATTATTATTCACTTTATATTCAAGCCATTCTGTTTCGAAAGGACTATGACGCAGCCGCTCGACTAGACTAATATAATACTCCCATTCAGCTGATATTTGTTCCATTTTTTCACTCCGATTCAGTTATTTATTGTATTACACCTCATTTACCAACAACCAACTTGTTCTTGCACCCCTAAAAAGTGTTGCAACGACAAAAGTAAATCGCTTATTACATAAAATTATCTTTCAAATAATGTTTGATCGTTAAATAATGTCCCATCCATTTTAATTACTAATTCATCCGCAAACACTTCATCATACTTATTGTTTTGAGAACAAAAAACTTAACATGGTGAATACGCGCCGGGAGTTTTTCAATGTTACTTTGGATGAGATAAAAAAGTTGTTCAAACCAATTTTGACAAAACTGTGGAATTATTGATTTTCCGGATGCGGAACAATATAGAGTTAGTCAAAAAAGAAGCAACAATAAATTAAAAACCGCCCCGGTGTTACCAACACTAAAGTCACGATGATATATCCCCGAAAGTGATACACCTACACAAGGGTATAGTATCACTTTCAGGGAACCCGGTCAATCAAAACCATTATTTTGCAAGTCAAAATTCATGACAAAAAATCTCATAAATATGACAAATTTTCATAAATTATAGTTATAAATTCGGAAAAACAAAATGGCTACAACCCGCTTATTTAGTGGATTTGTAGCCATTCTAAGCCTTTTCAGTAAATCGGCGCGACAGGATTTGAACCTGCGGCCTCTACGTCCCGAACGTAGCGCTCTACCAAGCTGAGCCACGCGCCGCTTCCTGCTATTGTTAAAGCCTGTATGGGAGCCGGCGCTTTCTTATTGCGCACTTTCTCCGACCCGTTTAAGCACACACCTTTAACAACAGTAAGATAATACACAAAATTATAGGATTTGTCAAGCAATTTCCACTCTTTTTCCAACGAAGGACCTCTTCCGCCGCCCTACACGGATTTCCACTTGAGCCTGTGGAGCTCTCCTTCTCTCTCCAATCCCTGAAATCCGTTCTGCCGCAGCGCCTCATAGAGTACGATGGCAACCGCGTTGGACAGATTCAGAGACCGGATCTCGGGCAGCATAGGGATCCTGATACAGGTCTCCTCATGCTCCACCAGAATCTCTTCCGGTATCCCGGCGCTTTCTTTCCCGAACATGATGTAGTCGTCCGGGGCGTAAGCCACCTCCGCATAAGACCGCTTCGCCTTGGTGGTGGCCATCCAGATCCTCGCTCCGGGATGCTTTTCCTGAAATTCCTTAAAATTCACATACCTGGTTACTTCCAGATGCTGCCAGTAGTCCATGCCCGCCCTTTTGATTTCTTTTTCATTCAGCCGAAAGCCCAGCGGCTCGATCAGGTGCAGGCTGGTTCCCGTCGCCACACAGGTTCTTCCGATATTGCCTGTATTCGCCGGAATCTCAGGCTGATGTAAGATAATATGCATAGCCGACCTTCTCCCAATCCCATTTTCTTTTGATCAAATCCTTTTGATCAAGTCCTTTTGATCAAGCCCGCTCTGACCGCAGTTTTTTGATAAAATGATTCAGCCTGCCCATGGCGATTTTCAGGTTTTCCATGGAGGATGCATAGGAAATCCTCAGATATCCTTCTCCGCAGTCTCCGAAGGCGCTTCCGGGCACCATCGCCACCCGCTCTTCCTCCAGAATGCGGGTAGCAAATTCCTCGCTGGTCATCCCGAACTCCTTGATGCAGGGGAATATGTAGAAGGCTCCGTAAGGTTCAAAACACTCCAGACCCATTTCCCGGAAGGCGTTTACAAGGTACCGCCTTCTTTGATTATAAGAGGTGCGCATCCGCTCCACATCCTCGTCCCCGTTGCGCAGGGCGTCCACAGCCGCATACTGGCTGGTGGTAGGAGCGCACATAATGGCAAACTGATGGATCTTCCGCATCTGGTTCATGATCAGGGCGGGACCGCAGGCATAACCCAGCCTCCAGCCAGTCATGGCATATGCCTTGGAAAAACCATTGATCACAATGGTCCGCTCCCGCATGCCAGGAAGGCTTGCAATCGTTATGGGCTCTCCCTTATAGGTAAGCTCCGTATAGATCTCATCGGAAAGGACATAGATATCCTTTTCCCGGATCACCTCCGCAATGGCCTCCAGATCCTTCTTCTCCATGATGGCTCCTGTGGGATTATTGGGGAAGGGCAATACCAGAAGCTTTGTCCTGTCCGTAATGGCTTCCCGCAGCTGCTCTGCAGTCAGGCGGAATTCATCCTCTGCCTTCAGCTCAATGATAACAGGCTTAGCCCCTGCCAGGAGCGCGCAGGGCTCATAGGACACGAAACAGGGCTGTGGAATAATGACTTCCTCTCCGGGATTGACCATGGCGCGGATGGCGATATCTATTGCTTCCGAGCCCCCCACTGTGATCAGGACCTCATCCTGGTAATCATAGTCCAGGTCGAACCGCCTTTTCATATAATTGCAGATTTCCATCCGCAGCTCCGACAGCCCGGAATTGGAGGTATAAAAGGTGCGTCCCTTTTCCAGGGAATAAATGCCCGCATCCCTGATATGCTGGGGCGTATCAAAATCCGGCTCTCCCACGCCAAGGGAGATCACATCCTTCATCTCGCTGGCAATGTCAAAAAATTTACGGATGCCGGAGGGCTTTATGGCGACGCATACATCGGACAGTGGGTTTTTCATGGCGTGATCATCTCTCTTTCATCAGTGGGGTCTTGATTCAGGATGGTTCCATGATCCTTATATTTTTTCAGGATAAAATGGGTAGAAGCGCTTAAAACCGCATCCAGGGTAGCCAGCTTCTCGGAAACAAAAGCTGCCACCGCCCTCAGGCTCTTGCCTTCCAGGATCACCATCAGATCAAATCCTCCGGAGATCAGATAGACGCTGTTCACTTCCGGATAATTGTAAATTCTCTGAGCCACCTCGTCATAACCGTGGACGCTTTTAGGCGTAACGCGCACCTCGATCAGGGCTGTCACCTTATCCAGTGAAGTCTTATCCCAGTCGATCAGGGTATGGTAACCGCAGATCACTCCCTCTGCTTCCAGGGCAGCCAGCTCGTTGGCCACATCAATTTCCTCTACGCCGAGAATCACTGCCAGCTCTTTCAGATCAATACGACTGTTGGTTTCAATAATCGATAACAATTCTTCTCTCATTTGAATCTCCTTCCTTTCATACCTTTATAAATCTCATCCATTCCGGGGCGATCCATATACCTGACCTCGCCGCCATTCAGGATCAGCCTGTTGTTGCTCCCCGTAAGGCTGCCGATCACCCGAGCCGGAATCTCTGCCTTTGCCAGGGTGCGTACCAGACTCTCCCCGTCCTCCGCAGCCATAATAAGACACCCTCCCGACAACAGCTCATAGGGATTCAGACCCAGATATTCGCAGACCTCCACCGTCTCCTGACGAATAGGAAGCTTCTTTAAATCTATGGTCAGCCCTGTTCCCTTCCGTTCTGCCAGCTCCCAGAGGGCCGCAAAAATTCCTCCCTCAGAAGCGTCATGCATGTCCCTGACGCCTGCCTTCCGGGCAATACGCGCCTCCGGCAGCACCGACATATATTTCCGAAAGCCGCAGGCTTCCTCCACCAGATGTTCCGGATACCGGGTAAGAAGCCCGGCTCTGTTCTCCTCGGCCAAAAGAGCAGTTCCCTCCAGCCCGATCCACTTGGAAAGCACGATGTCTTCTCCGGGAGAAGCTCCCCGCAGTGTCTTTTCCAATGTCCCCAGGGCAGTCACCGCCGCTGTAAGCTCCGTTACGGTGCGGCTCACAGAAGTATGCCCTCCTGCGATCTGCAATTTCAGGCCCTCGCAGGTTCTGTCCGCCTCCGTCATGATCTGCCGCAATTCAGGTTCTGCCATAGTTTCCGGCATCAAAAGCGCCAGCATCACGGCAAAGGGCTCCGCTCCTGCCGCCGCCAGGCTGTTGGCGCAATGATGGATCAGAAGCCCCATATCCTCCGTCCTGCGGATAACAGCCTCCTGCACACAGACCGCCTGCCCCGCATTCCCGGCAGACGCCAGAATGGCGCAGTCGCGACCTACGCCTGCGCCATCCAATACTTCTTCCCTTTTTGAATTGATCTGTTTTATTACGGAACGTCCTGATACGGTATCCGATATTTTGCCGATCCTCATGGAAGATCACCTGATTTCCTTTGCTTTTTTCCTGAATTCTTTATTCCGTCAAAGCAGGCTGGGTCAGCTGCGCGATCACTGCCTTCACATGGTCGATGCTCCCGGTTCCGATGGCGGCCATGATCTCATTATATGCGTTGGGATCCGCTGTAGCGACCCCCACCGTGGCAATTTTGGGAGACATTCTGTATGTACTGGAATTCACCCTTTCCCGACTGACTTCCGCGCCGTTTTCCGTTACGACCTTCCATAACTTGGCTTTATACCCGGTATGGGGACTTCCGCCCACAGAAATATATCCAAGGGGCTGGGAAGCGTCCGCATTGATCTGTTCGGCAGGAGGCGTTGTCTCCAGTATCTCGCTGACATAAGACACCTTCCTGTCCCTGCTTCTGGTTTCCTTCCCGTAGATATTAAACGTTATTTTTTTGTTTTTGACATAACCCTCAATATAAATCGGGGTATCCGTATTATTGATAAACCGGAAATCCTTGCCGGCACTTTCCGAAATTGCCGCATCTGCGGAAGGATCCACATAACTGACCACCATGGAGTGGTTATACCGCATGGTAACCTCCAGCTCGGCAAGAAGCACTGCATTGTACAGCGTCGTAGACACCTGACAGATTCCGCCGCCGATACTGTCCACTACCTGGCCATTCAAATAGGCGCCTCCCTTAAAATATCCATTCTCCGCCGTAAGAGGAGATACTGTATCATAAGTGGAAAATTCCTCTCCCGGATATAACAGGGTTCCATTGACAAAATGGCATCCATTGGTCACATTGGCGCTTCTGTCAGCATCAGAGCTGGCAAAGGATGTGGTAAAGCTTCCAAGAAGATCCTTTACCTGGGACAGCTCTTCCTTCGTTCCTTTCGGCGCAACAGACCGGACGGTAAGCTCTGCCGTTCCCGCCCCGCCGGACCAGTGGTTTGTCAGGTAATCATAAATTGCGTCAATGGATTTTTCCACATCCAGACAATATCCCGGCTGCCCTTCCGTATATTGAAAAGTTCCGTTTTCTCTTTTCAGGGAACCGTTTACCGCTTCTTTGTCGTACTTCGAGCAGGTATTGATCAAAAAGGCGTTTATATCAGATACATGAAAATCATATTCTATCGGAAATACCCGACTGGTATGCTCCAGATCCTTTATCGCTTTATACCGCTCTATTATATTTCCGCTGCTTCCAAGCTCCAGAGCCTCTGACACCAGTTCCGGATTCGACCAGAACAGGCCAAGCTCCCCTGCAGTGGTGAGGACCTGCTGACCATCGCCTGTCAGAAGCGTGATCTGTACCGCCTTCAGGCCGTCTATATAAGCATTGACCGCCTGAACCGCTTCTGCCTCAGTCATCCCTGACAGATCGATCTCTTCCGCATATACTCCCTTTTTAATGACAGAAGGGTTCCCCGCAGGATTTCCGGGGCCTTCATCTGCCTGTACCCTGGTCCCCGGTGCCGCCGACAGTATCAGAAACAGCATACCAACCGCCAGAACTATGCACCCAAGTATACGCCTGACTTGTTTCATATCGACCAATTCTTTTCCCTTCCTTCAAAAACGGGCATCTTCTAACCCAGAACAGACGCCACCATAGGAAGGATCATGGCAACGATCAACAATCCTATGATAACAGCCGCAATTATCCTTTTCTTTTTATTGTTCAGATTAAACACTAAAAAAACCTCCTGTCCCGCAGACTTCCTCTGAAATTGCAATCTGCCGATATTATAACCAACTTCCCCGGGATTTGCAAGTTCTATATAGATTTTAATTTCCTGCCTCTTGTGGGACTGTCTTTTCTGCAGAAGGACATAAGTCCTTTAAAAAACATTCTCCGCACCTTGGCACAGGCGCCCTGCAGATTTCTCTCCCCAGGGTGATAAGATGCATGTTATACAGGATCCAGTGATCCTGCGGCAGCTCCTTCATTAAATCAAATTCCACCCTGACCGGATCTTCCTCCCGGGTAAGCCCCAGTTTTCTGGAAATCCGTTTTACGTGGGTATCCACCACAATGCTGGGCTCATGATAAATATTTCCCCGTATTACATTGGCGGTTTTTCGTCCCACCCCCGGCAGGGCAGTCAGCTCCTCCAGCGTCCTTGGCACTTCTCCCCCATATTCCGACATCAGCTTTTGGCAGCAGGCGATGATATTTTTTGCTTTATTGTGGTAAAACCCGGTGGAGTGAATGTCCCGCTCCAGATCCTTCAAGTCTGCTTCCGCAAAAGCTTTCACGTCAGGATACTTCTGAAAAAGCTCCTTCGTCACAATATTTACCCTGGCATCCGTGCATTGGGCGCTCAGCATGGTGGCGATCAAAAGCTGCCACGGAGTTTCATAATCCAGGGAACAGCGGTGTTCTGTTCCATAATATGCATCCAGCGCCTCCAAT
The DNA here is from genome assembly GCA_947589075.1 of uncultured Acetatifactor sp. Taxonomy (GTDB): domain Bacteria; phylum Bacillota; class Clostridia; order Lachnospirales; family Lachnospiraceae; genus Acetatifactor. The sequence goes on along the minus strand of CANQBS010000082.1, from coordinate 6,181 downwards.
ATTTTCGCTGTATTTTCTTTCATTTGCAGTCCCTCAGGATAAACTTTCTATGAACCTGTCGAAGGCCTTTTGTCCTTCCGGAGTACGTTTATACACTCCTGCATCCTTTAACACTTCCATAAATACCAATCCGATTTCCTTTTCCAGAATGGAATCAATATTGGAAGCGTCGATCTTTGCATATTTCGGGGAAAATTCTTCCACCCAGTCCGCATGCTTCGCCAGGACTTCCTCTCCCCGGAGGTCCTTTCCTGCCAGCATGGCTTCCTTGAGCTGCGCGATCTCTTCCTTTAATCTGGCAGGAAGCACCGCCAGTCCCATCACTTCGATCAGACCGATATTTTCCTTCTTGATATGATGAAGGTTGGCATGAGGATGGTACACTCCCAGGGGATGTTCCTCTGTGGTGATATTATTCCGCAGCACCAGATCCAGTTCGTATTTTTCCCCTCGTTTCCTTGCTATGGGCGTAATGGTATTATGAGGTTCCCCGTCGGTATAAGCATAGATAAAGGCTTCTTCATCCGTATATTCCCGCCATTTGGCCAGGATCACATCCGCAAGGGCAATGATACGGTCCGTGTCTTCTCCGCTCAGGCGAATGACAGACATGGGCCACTTCACGATGCCGGAAGCCACATCCTCAAAACCTTTTACGGAAAAGGTCCGTTCTACAGGCGCCTTGGCCATGGCGAATTCATAATGTCCGCCCTGGAAATGGTCATGACTCAGGATCGAACCGCCCACGATGGGCAGATCCGCATTGGATCCCACAAAATAATGGGGGAACTGCTTCACGAAATCAAACAGCTTGCAGAATGCGGAATGGTCGATCTTCATGGGCACGTGCCGATAATTGAAAACAATGCAGTGTTCGTTGTAGTACACATAAGGGGAATACTGAAAACCCCACTGACTTCCGTTGATGGTCACAGGAATAATGCGGTGGTTCTGCCTGGCAGGATGATTTACCCTCCCGGCATAGCCTTCATTTTCCCTGCAGAGCAGACACTTGGGATACCCTGACTGCTTTGCGTTCTTGGCTGCGGCAATGGCCTTGGGATCCTTTTCCGGCTTGGAAAGGTTTATGGTAATGTCCAGATCTCCATATTCTGTAGATGCGACCCATTTCATATCCTTACGGATACGATATCTGCGGATATAATCGGAATCCCGGCTCAGCTTATAATAATAATCTGTGGCGGCTTCCGGAGAAACATGCTCATACAGCTCATAGAACCTTCTGATGACCTCACTGGGCCTGGGCATCAGCATACCCATGATCTTCGTGTCAAACAGATCCCGGTAAACAACACTGTTTTCCGTGGTAATGCCCTTTTCATAGGCATAATCCAAAAGCCTTCCCAGGACCTCCTCCAGCTCTTCTTCCTTCATGGTCACGCCGCTGGCGTTGGTCCCGCCTCCATCCGGCAGATCATCGCCTGCTTCCTTGCCGCCAGAAGGTTCCTCCTCCAGTTCATCCAGTTTAAACAATTCCAAAAGGCGGTTTGTTGTAAAAACCACATCCTCCTGCGGCACCAATCCCGTCTGTACTCCATACAGCACCAATTTTCTGATATCAGTCTGAATCATATTTCCTCACATTCTGTCGCCGTCGGCGGCGCTGTCAACCTGCTGCAGGCTCCGGCAAAGACGCCCAGCAGAATCCCATTTCGGTTTTCACCCCGGCACATTCCTTCATTTATTATATCGCCCGGGGTCCGTCTCCGATCTCCACTACATAAAAATCCGCCCCATAGCCGATCTTTTTCTCATATGCCTTTCCTACGGCATCAATAAAATGATCGATGGCGTCATCCTTCACAATACTCACCGTACAGCCTCCAAATCCGGCTCCAGTCATACGGGAGCCGATCACGCCGGGAATCTTCCAGGCTTCTTCCACTAAGGTATCCAGTTCGATGCCCGTCACCTCATAATCATCCCTCAGGGATACGTGGGAGGCATTCATCAGCTGACCAAAAAGAGCCACATCATTTCTCTGAAGGGCCTTCACTGCCTGAATGGTCCTCTGATTCTCATAAACCGCATGTTTCGCACGCTTACGGCGGACATCGCTCTCTATGGCTGCTTTATATTCCTCAAAGGTCTCCTCCGTCAGGTCTCCCAGGGACTGAATGGAAACCACCTTCTGCAGTTCGGCAAGGGCAGTCTCGCATTCGCTGCGGCGCTCATTGTACTTGGAATCCCCCAGCCCTCTCTTTTTATTGCTGGACGCGATGACTATTTTGGCATTTTCCAGCTGGATGGGAGCATATTCATAGGAAAGATCCGCCGTGTCCAGGAAGATCGCATGATTTTCCTTTCCCATGGCAATGGCAAACTGATCCATGATCCCGCAGTTTACGCCATTGAAATTATTCTCGGAATACTGTCCGATCAGCGCGAGATCCTGATTCGTCACATCAAAACCGAAAAAGTCCCGCAAAATATAACCCGTCAAAACTTCCACCGATGCAGAAGAGGATAAGCCGGAACCATTGGGGATCGTGCCGTTCAACAATAGATCCATGCCACAGGGAATCTTCATGCCTCTTTGTTCAAAAGCCCACATCACGCCCTTGGGATAATTTGTCCAGTAAGCTTCCTTATAAGGCTTCAAATCCTCCAGGGAAGATTCGATCACCCCTCTTCCCGGAAAATTCATGGAATAAAACCGGAGTTTATTGTCGTTCCTTTTTCTCGCCGCTCCATAGGTTCCTATCGTCAGCGCACAAGGAAAAACATGTCCCCCGTTATAATCCGTATGTTCTCCGATCAGATTCACCCTTCCCGGCGCAAAATAAACCCCCACGCCCTCACTCTCTCCAAAAATTTCCGCAAACTTTTCCAGAATGATCTCCTTCATCAGTTTCTCCTTTCCTGACCCGTCTCCATTTTCGCCGCTTTTTGAATATTGTTCTTCACGACCCGGGCTTTGCCCGGCCTTTTTCTTCCTTCCTTTCATTATACAAAAAAACAAACCGATTTCTGCAGCAGTGCTTTTCCTTTACCGCAAAAAGCCAAAACTCCTGATTATGTAAGGCTCCACCGCTTTTCCCTGGCAGATCTGGAAGAAGCAGATGATCTTTATCACAAACAGGATCACCGAAATCACCGCATAGGCGATGGGAACGATCACTGTCCAGAACAAAAGCATCACACAGATCAGCAGCAGGGCGTTTATCACAGTGAACTTCAATGCCTGGCGGACATGGAACGCGGCGTAGGGAGAATGATTGCTGCATAAAAGCGCCACAATGATACCCAGCACTCCCCATAAATAAACAAGCATGGCGATCACCTTGTTTTCTGAAATGTCCCTGGGATCAAATTCAGAGGTATGATCATAGGGATCGATGGTCCCATATCCGTAATAAGGTCCGCCCTGGTTGGGGCCATACCCATTCTGAGGCTGGGGACCTGTCCCCGATCCGGACTGGAATCCTGGCTGCGGTCCTGTCTGGGAACCTGATTGAGATCCAGGCTGAGACCCTGCCTGAAAACCTGACTGGGCTCCTGACTGTGACCCCGGCTGGGCTCCTGATTGGAAACCTGACTGCTGATTCGGATTCCCTCCCAGATTCGCTCCGCAGGCAGGGCAAAACGTAGCGCTGTCTTCAATACTCGCATTACAGTTTGGACAAATTTTCATCACTATTCTCCTCCTTTTTTAGTTGATTCTTCCTCTCTCCAAAACTTTAAAATAGTTCCCGAATGCTTTGGCAGGGTGATCGTGATCTTTCCGGCCCGGACGGGATACCAGGCTTCTTCCATGGAAGAACCTTCTTCCATGGAATAGCCTTCTTCGGTGGTCTGCAGAAGCCGCCTCATCTGTCCTTCCCTCTCCGTTCCGGTCTCCCAGACCTTCACATCCCTGGTAACTTCTCTGTCATTATTGTTGATCAGGATCACGCACTGCCCTTTCCTGTGGAAACGCCCGTACGCCAGGTAACCGACGTCCGAATCCAGTTCCTTGATGGAACCCTTTCGCAGCTCGTCGTGCTCCTTACGGAGCTTGATGATAGCCTTATGGAAAGCGATCAGATCCTGATCCTCCCTGCCCCAGGGATAGGTCCTCCTGTTATCCGGATCCGTAAAACCGCACAGCCCGGCTTCATCCCCATAATAAATGGTGGGAGCCCCCATCCAGGTCATCTGCATGACCACTGCTTCCCGGAATACGCCCTTGTTGATCCCCTGATTGGCCGCCTCGGATCCCAGATTGTTGGTCCGCCCCACCCGGCGGTTCGTCCTGGTAAGGAACCTGGAATGGTCATGGTTGGAAAGCTGGTTCATCGCCGTCATCCAGCTCGGCATGGACAGACAGGTATTGTGATATTTCATGGCGTTCCAGAAACTGTCTGCATTTCCCAGCAGATCTCCCCTGAAATCGTCGCTGTGCTTTTCCATTCCCGTAAGGAACCAGGTGACCGGCTCCATAAAGGCGTCATAATTCATGACGGTATCCCACTCGTCGCCCTGCAGCCATTCCCCGGTGCTGCCGTAGTGCTCCGCCAGAATGATGGCGTCCGGATTGGCTTCCTTCACCGCCTTGCGGAACTTCTTCCAGAAAAGATGATTGAACTGCCTGTCATGCCCTAAGTCCGCAGCCACATCCAGCCTCCAGCCGTCCGCACAATAGGGCGGGGAAACCCATTTTTTCGCCACCTGCAGGATATATTCCTCCAGCTCCCTGGAACCCTCGTAATTCAGCTTCGGCAGAGTATCATGCCCCCACCAGCCCTCATAGGAAGAATTATAGGGCCAGCTCTCCCTGGAAAAATGAAAATAATCCCGATAGGGGCTGTCTCCGGAAATAAAAGCTCCGGATTCATATCCAGCCGCATTTTCATAGATCCGTTCCCGGTCCATCCATTTATGAAAGGAGCCGCAGTGATTAAAAACGCCGTCCAGTATCACCCGGATCCCTCTTTTGTGGGCTTCTTCAACCACCTTTATAAATAACCGATTGCCGGCTTCCAGGTTCTCCCTGTTCGTCACCCGGTTAATGTATTTTGACGCAAAACGGTTTTCCTGCTGCCCGGGCTGCAGCAGCTGTCCCTCATCCTTTACGATCTTTCCGATATGGGGATCGATATAATCATAATCCTGAATATCATATTTGTGGTTGGAGGGGGATACAAACAGCGGATTAAAATAGATCACTTCCACCCCCAGATCCTCCAGGTAGTCCATCTTATCGAGGACGCCCTGCAGGTCCCCGCCATAAAAATTCCTGACATCCGAACCGGCCGGATACTGATACCAGTTCTCCACTTTTTTAACCTGTTCCCGAATATAGGAATATTCCCCGGTCTCCACATCGTTAGCAGGATCCCCGTTATAAAAGCGATCCACATAGATCTGGTACATCACAGCGCCCTTGGCCCAGTCAGGAGTCTTAAATCCCGGAATGATCACAAAGGAATAATATTCGTCTATCTTTCGGGACAGTCCCCTGGTGTCATAATATCCCACGATCCTGCCGGTCTCCACCTGAAAGTAATAAGAGAGCTTTTCGTTCTCCAGCTGCTGTTCATGGATATAGTAATCAAACTGGGAGTCGGTCTCCGCCTTATTCATCAGGTATTTCTGGCCCTTATGGACAAAAAAAACACGGTCAACATTATTCCTTGCCGTGCGAAAGCGTATCGTTACCAGATCATACGGTGCTGGTTCCGCCGGAGTCACATAATTTTCAGTTGTATCGCTGAACAAACCTCTTCGGTTAAACACGGGCCGCATTCCCGTCAGATACTGGGAATAATATTCCGCCTGTTTGATTCTGTCTATTTCCATTTGATCAGTACCTTCCTCTTTTCTCCTATTCTATTGTACCTAAAATACAGAAAGACTGCAAGAACTTTGTAAAAACATTTCCAAAACATTCGCAACAGTTCAGCCAGCCGCCTGATTTGATGGAAAATCGTGCTTGCACGAATTTTCCATCATGTCTGGCGGCTGAGGGAGCGCCATTTAATGAGCAAAGACAGTCGCGCAGCGACGGAAAGCGCGTAAGCGCGGCTTTGCGAATGGCGCGGCTGAACTGTTACAACAGTTCAGCCAGCCGCCTGAAAAAAAAGACAGCCCGCAGGCTGTCTTTTTTTAGAGAAGGTATTTCTTTCTTATGGGGTATAGCAAAAAACTATATAATGTATTGGGGGGTTACGAGTATTAT
>CANQBS010000081.1 GCA_947589075.1 uncultured Acetatifactor sp. | reverse complement strand
CCCTGTCGCCGATCATCTGGCATTCATCGATGCAGCCCACATCATAGAAATTATGAAGATCCGCCTTCTCCACGGTGGCGGAAACATGCCTTGCGCCTTCTACCAGGATTTCCTCTTCCCCTGTGGTCAGAGAGCAGGGCACCCCGCATTCGTTGATGCGTTCATGGTTCTCCATGGCCAAAAGCCGCAGGGGAGCCAGATAAATCCCGCTGGGCGCCGCCATCAGCGCATCCAGGGCGTCATGGGTCTTACCGGTATTCGTTCCCCCCACATGGATGATAAAATGCCTGTGGATGGAACGGGCCTTCGGGAACAGCAGGGTAAAATCTTCCGGAATGCCCTTGATAAATTCTTCCTTCAGTCTTCTCAGATTGGCAAGCTCCCCATAACCTTTCCGGTTCTCCAATAGATACGTCAGCTTATCTGTCGTCACCCGCCTGCATATCTCATCGACAACGATATATACCGGACTATCCCCGCGTTCCTTCAAAATACGGTCGATATATTTGGGAACCGTATACCTTTTCCTCTTGTAAACGACCTGACAATGCGGGGGCAGATCCGCTTTTCCCCGGATCTGGGATGCAATGCTGTCCAGCACGCCGTCTCTCAGATATTCATAATAGGTGATACTTCTCCTGTAAAAAAGCTTTCTCAGAATACTTCCGTCATCCGGCATGTTGAACAATTCTTCCGGGGACGCCGGCGCATACCAGACATCGGCATGTCTTCCCCAGCCCTGATGCTGCAGAAAAAGTCCTCCCCTCTGCAGTTTTTGACAAACTTTTTCTTCCCACTCCTTCTGCATTTGTCCTACATCAGGCGCGTATTCAGCCAGTGCCCTGTTCAGGGCCAAGAACTGCTCCTGGCTCAGTTTCGTTGGTTTCTTTTTATTATACATCAGAACAATACCTTTTGTGTTTTTTTCTTTTCGTCTGTCCTCCCAAATTCAATGATGCACGACCTGTTGACTGATACTTTAGTACGACAAAACTGTAACACCGAAAAGCTCTTATAGTGTAACATATTGCAGAGTTTAAATCCAGTATAATTTTATAAAATTACAGATAATTGCAGAAAATAATTTTTCTTGCGTGCCCAAAGCATCTTCTCCCGATATATCCCGCAGTCATCTTTCGCAGACAAGCTTTGCCACACGCACCACCAGATCTCTTCCATACTGGAACGGCAGCGCCCTTAAGGTTACGGCGTCTCCCTCCTGGGTAAAGGTAACCTTTTCCCCATTATCGAGCCAGACCGCCTCTTCTATTTTCCGGGGAATCCGGAAGCTGTCAATATAATCCGTCTCCCCCTCGTTTAACGCCACATTCGGATCCGCCAGCATGGGCAGGTCAAAGCAGAACAGGTAATAACTGTTTCCGTCCTCTAACAGGAAGTCCTTTTCCCTTCCGGAAATCTCGATCCCGCAGGGGCGGGGATTCCGCAGCGCTTCTTCATAATAATGCACCCATTCCCCCATAATGCCCAGCACCGCCCGGTCGATGGGGCGGACACTACCGTCCCCCATAGGTCCCACATTCATAAGCATATTGGAGCCATAACGGCGGCAGTCAGCCAGCTCGCAGATCATCTGCGCAGGAGATTTGATATTCAGATCCTCTCTTGCATATCCCCAATGAGAGCCAAAGACTTCACACATTTCGCTGGCTACATATTTCGGAGCCCCCTCCATATTAAGAGGCTCCGGCTTCCCCCTTTCGAAAGTCACGCTGTCCAGCTCTATGTGCCCAAGCGCTCCCCTGGCGGAAAGTCCCGTATTATTGATGATCATTGCCTCCGGCTGATGACTGCGGATCATCCCGTAAAGGGCGTCCTCTTCCCAGTCCGCACCGGGCTTATCCCACATCCCGTCAAACCACAGACCTCCGATCTTCCCGTAGTTGGCGCACAAAAGTTCCACGCTTTTCCTCAGATATTTCAGGTATTCCGGAAAATCCTTCCGATAGGAAGGCTCTCTCCAATCCAGAAGCGTATGATAAAAAAAGGGAACAATATCGTTGGCACGGCAGGCATCCACGAATTCCCGGATCAGGTCGCGTCCGCAGGAATGTACGGCGTCGTAGGTATTCAGCCCGCAGGTATCGTACAGGGAATAACCGTCGTGGTGCCTTGCGGTCAGGGTAATATATTTACAACCGGATTCCTTCGCAAGCTTTGCCAATTCCATGGCCCAGTCCGGCTTCGGACAAAACTTCTCCGCATAAGCCTCATATTCCTCGTCCGGGATATGGTTGCAGGACTTGTTCCATTCCCCGCGTTCCATCAGGCTGTAGATCCCAAAATGCACGAACATACCGAAACCCATTTTTTCAAATTCTTTAATGTACTGTTTTATGATCATATCTTCTCCTCTTTTCTTGACTGATTTTTGCCCTGCTCTTCTTTCACGGAATCTGCCACCTCCCGGACCAGCCTCCAGGCGATGCTTCCCTCCCGGATCTGCCCCAGAGCTTCCTCCAGGGGAAACCACTTTGCGGAATCCACTTCCCCGGAAAGCTTCCATTCCTTCTTTTTCACGTCTGCCCGAAACCCCAGCATGAGCATTTCCTTTTTTTCAAAAGGATAGCTCCGGATATACCTTACCCGCTCTGCCTTCTGTCCGATCTCCTCCTCCACTTCCCGCCTGACCGTATCCTCTGCGGATTCTCCAAGCTTCATGATGCCGGCTACACAGACATAAGAGGAGACGGACACATAATCCTGTCTGAGCAGCGCGATCTCCTTCTCCTCATTTACCACAGCGCAGATAACGCTGGTGGTGAACATATCCCAAAGGGGGATTTTGCATGTCTCACAGTAGGGGATCTTCCCTTCATCCCCGATCTCTTTTAAAACCAAAGAACTCCCGCAGTGGGGACAGTAAGTAAAATGCATGGCTTCCAATCCTTTCCGCTTCTGTTCCAAAAATTTTTCCAGGGCATATTTATTCCGAAAGCGTTTCTAACGCAGATTTATTCTGAAAGTTTTTCCAGAGTATCTCGATAATTCGCTAGCTTCGAGTAAAATAACTGCATTTCCCTCTTCTTATCGTAGGTATCTTCCGGGTTCGTATATTCCTCGTAAAGGGGAAGGATCTGATGCAACACCTCCGAAAGCTCTTTCAGCTTTCCCAGGTCTCCCTGCTTCGCCGCCCTTTCGATGGCCGGGAAAAATACGCCGTAATATAAATTCTCCGTTCCCAGCAGCTCCATCTGGGGCAGCCCGGAAATTTCTTCCAGGGACTGCTTACAGACTTTGTCCACGCTCTCCATGGCCTGCACCACTCCGGCGGTCTGTTCTTCTCCGGAGGATTCAAGGGCCAGATCCAGGGCGTCTCCCAGCTTCTGCACTTCTTCCTTCTCTGTCACAAAAAGATTTTGATATGCTTCCTGGTAGCTGTCGTTGTATTTTGAGGTCACATAGGAATTGTAAAAGAAATCCGCTACGATCAATAACGCCATAACCGCAACCACTCCCAACAATACCTTTCCTCTTTTCCAATGAAACTTCTTTTGAAAGCTGCTGCAGATCAGGTCGTACAATAGCCAGACCACCGCCAGCACAAACAGCCCCAGCAATAATGATTTTCCCTTCATGATACCTACCGCCTTTCTTTCGGAACAATTTCATTATACAGTGATTCCGGCTATTTTACAACCACTTTTAAACTGATCCATTTCTTTTCTCCACAGAACCTTCCTATACAAAATTACAAATTTATATTGGTAAAACCCGGGTTTTTTATGTTAATTATCGCATTGTTTTTTATCTTGGTTTGTGCTATAGTCTACAATTAGGGTGTAAAGGTTAACAATCTTCCCCGGAATATGGGAGGAAGAAAGTTTTTGATTTTCCAGGAGGGCAGTTATGGTAGACAAGTGGGAAATTACGATTCCGGAGCTGACAGGCAACGAGCCGCGCAGCGCATATATTTATCTTCCGGAATCTTATTTTTATGACCAGAGGAAACGCTACCCTGTGCTGTATATGTTTGACGGTCATAACGTATTCTTTGATTCTGACGCCACCTACGGCAAAAGCTGGGGCATGAAGGAATATATGGACTATACCAATACCCAGCTCATCATAGCTGCAGTGGAATGTAACCACAGTCCTGACAACGGACGTCTGAAGGAATATTCTCCCTTTACCTTCCAGGATCCCAAACTGGGCAGCATCACAGGCTGGGGCGGCATCACTATGGAATGGATGATACATACCTTTAAGGAAGATATCGACAGAAGGTATAGGACGCTTCCCGACAGGGAGCACACCTTTATCGCGGGCAGCTCCATGGGGGGATTGATGAGCCTTTATGCAGTGACAAAGTATAACGGAGTATATTCCAGGGCCGCGGCCCTCTCCCCTTCCATCTGGTTCGCAAAAGAAAAACTGGATCGTATGATCCAGGATGCGCATATCGAGCCCGGAACCGTGGTATACATGGATTACGGCTCCAACGAGATCAGGCACCACGCCGCCATGAGATCCCAGTTCCGGCATGTGACGGATGTACTGCTCAGCAAGGATATCTGTCTCACCAGCAGGATCGTTCCCTACGGCGACCATTGCGAGGCCAGCTGGGAAAAACAGATTCCCTTTTTCATGAACGTACTGTTCTATCAGTTGGCATAAAGGGAGGGAGATTTTATGGAAATGCAGTATTTTAAGGAATATAGTCCCGCCCTGGGCAGGGATATGGAATGCAAGGTCTACGGCCACGCCGGACGGCCTGTTCTGTATATTCCCTGCCAAAACGGGAGATTCTTTGATTTTGAGAACTTCGGTATGATCGACACCTGGTATCCCAGGATCGAGTCCGGAGAAGTGATGGTCTTCTCCATCGACACCATAGACCAGGAAACCTGGTCCAATCCTGCCGGCGACGCCAGATGGCGCATCGAGCGTTATGAAGCCTGGATCCGCTATATCACGGATGAAATGGTGCCTTTTATGCGGGATATGGTCAACGCCCGCAACGGCTGGTATGGCTATCCCGGCATTATGGTCTTCGGCTCCAGCCTGGGCGCCACCCATGCCGCCAACCTCTATTTCCGCCGCCCCGACCTTTTCGACAGGCTCCTTGCCCTAAGCGGGATCTATACGGCGGAGTACGGCTTCGGTTCCTATATGGACGATCTGGTTTATCACAATTCGCCGGTCCACTATCTTTCCAATCTGCCTGACGACCATCCCTTCATCGACTTGTATAATAAGAAAAAAGCCGTGATCTGCGTAGGCCAGGGAGCCTGGGAACTGCCGGACGCCACCAGAAGGCTTCATGATATCCTGTCAGCCAAGCACATCAACGTCTGGGTGGATTACTGGGGTTACGACTGCTCCCACGACTGGTACTGGTGGTACAAACAGGTCGAATATTTCCTGCCCTACCTGCTGGATACCCAGTAGCGATTTGTCCAAAAAAGATAAAAGTGCCTCTGCACGGAAAAGAGGAAAGAAATGAAAAATTTTGTATTTATCTCACCAAACTTCCCTACCAATTACTGGATGTTCTGCAGGGAATTAAAGAAGAACGGCCTGAACGTCCTTGGCATCGGGGATCAGCCCTACGACCAGCTGACCCAGAATATGAAGGACAGCTTAAACGAATATTATAAGGTCAGCAATCTGGAAAACGACGACGAGGTGTACAGGGCCGTTGCCTTCTTTATTTTTAAGCACGGACGCATCGATTGGCTGGAATCCAACAATGAATACTGGCTGGAACGGGATGCCAGACTCCGCACGGATTTTAACATCACCAGCGGTTTCCAGGTGGCAGATATGCCCCATGTGAAGTTTAAGTCCAAAATGAAGGAATACTACCAGAAGGCAGGGATTCCGGTGGCGAGGTACCATATGGTGGACAACCTGGAAAACTGTAAGGCATTTGCGGAAGAGGTAGGTTATCCGGTGGTAGCAAAGCCGGATAACGGAGTGGGCGCTTCCCACACCTTCAAGCTGGATAATGAATATGAGCTGAAACGCTTCTTTGACCTGAAATGGCCTGAAACCCAGTATATCATGGAGGAGTATATCAACGGCGAGGTGAACTCCTATGACGCCATCATCGACTCCCAGGGGGAGCCCATGTTTGAAACCGGCAACGTTACCCCGGTTTCCCTGATGGATATTGTGAACCAGTCCGCCAATTCCCTCTATTATATTTTGAAAAACCTGCCGGAGGATACCCGCGCCGCGGGACGTGCCACGGTAAAAAGTTTCGGCGTCAAGAGCCGTTTCGTGCATTTTGAATTTTTCCGCCTGTTAAAAGACCAGGAAGGTCTGGGCAAAAAGGGAGAGTTGGTGGCTCTGGAGGTAAACATGAGACCCAGCGGCGGCTTCACGCCGGATATGATCGACTTCGCCCACAGCACGGATGTCTATAAGATCTGGGCGGACATGATCGCCTTCGACCGTTCCACCATGCCCATCGGTCAGCACGCATACTGCGCTTACGCCGGTCGCCGGGACGGAAAGGATTTCGTCATGAGCCACGCCGATATTATGGAAAAATACAAGGACAATATGAAGATGGTGGACAGGATCCCGGATGTGCTGGCAGGAGCCATGGGCAACCAGATGTACGTGGCAGTCTTCAAGACCCAGAAGGAAATGGATGAGTTCTATCAGGATATCTTAAACTGCAGGGAATAGAGTGAAAAATGAGCCTGACAGCCCATTGTTTCACAAAACGAAATTCCTTCATTTGGCAATTTGTGACGTTCCTGAATGGGGAATAAATGGGAGCCGCTTTTCACTTTCCTGAAAGGCGGCTCCTTTTTTGCATTCTTACATTACATTCTTAAACAGATTCCGATAAAAAGCTTTACTTTTCCTCTTTACTTCTTCTGAAACAGCTTTCTCAAGGTATTTACGCCCTCGATTGCCAGAATAACAGCCAGTACCACCAGCAACGCAGCAATGCCAGCACGAATCCAGTTCCAGATATTAACTGCCTTAGTCACATTGCTGATAATTGTCTGAACAAGAGAAGTGATGGTGGCAATCAGCATGAAAGCCATGGGAAGAAGGAACATCTTGTTGTTCTTGCCGATCTGTCCCAGCCAGGCTGCTACTGCCAGCAGACCAAGTCCTGCAAGAAGCTGGTTGGCAGCTGCAAACAAAGGCCATATCTGGGCATAACCGGACATACCCAGGGCAATGCCCAGCACCACAGTGATCAGCGTGGCTACATAGGGATTGGTAAGGACTGCCCTGTAGCCCTTTGCATCCTTGGCGGTCTGTCCGGGCTCAAGCCAGAATTCCTGGAACATATAACGGGCAAGACGAGTTGCGGTATCCAGAGAGGTCAGGCAGAAAGCGGATACAGCCAAAATCAGCATGGAATAAATCACGCTCTCAGCACCTTTCAGGAAAGGAATCGTAGCACACATACGGGAAAGACCCGTGGCAAATACAGCCGTAGGGGTAACGATTCCGCCCGGAACATAATCCTTCCAAATATATCCCACAGCACAAAGGGAAATGAGGGCCAGCGCGCACTCGATCAGCATACCTCCGTATGCAATAGGACGGGCATCCGTTTCCTTATCCAGCTGTTTTGCCGTGGTACCGGAGCCAACCAGGGAATGGAAACCGGAAATAGCGCCGCAGGCAATGGTAACAAACAGGGCGGGGAACAGACTTCCAAGGGAAGTACCGTTACCGGCAGTTCCTGGATCCACAAATCCCACATAAGCTGGGATCTCCAGGGCCGGATGCGCGCCGATAATGCCTACCACCGCAATGATCATCATGCCATAAAGCAGGAAGGAGCTCAGGTAATCTCTGGGCTGAAGCAGGATCCATACAGGTGTAACCGATGCGATCAGAATATAAATGCCGACAACGATCATCCAAGTCTGACTGCTCAGATAAATAGGATGCCAATTATATCCGATCGCCATGCAGACAACGATGGCAAGGACACCAACAATGGTGGAAACCAACAGGGGCGCATTCCTTCTGTAAACCATCATGCCGAAAATAACGGCCACAAGGATAAACAGGATGGAAATCATGGCAGTACGGGCATTGGCGGCACTGGCAGCAAGATCCACAGCGCCCTCGGCAGTGTAGGTGGCGTTAAAAGTGCTGGCAACCACCGACGCAAAAGCAGCCACAACCAGAATCAGGGTCAGGTAAGAAAAAATAAGGAACAGTTTTTTTGCACGGGATCCTATACTGACAGCAATTACCTCACCGATGGACTGCCCCTTATTCCTCACTGACGCAAATAATGCACCGAAATCATGCATGGCGCCAAAGAAAATACCACCGATAATTACCCAGAGCATAACCGGAACCCAGCCAAAAACAGCTGCCCAAATCGGACCGTTGATAGGACCAGAGCCGGCGATGGAAGAAAAATGATGGCCCATCAGCACGGGAGCCTTAGCAGGAACATAATCAGTACCATCCTCCATTTCGTGGGCAGGGGTCACTTTATTTCCCTCTCCTACTCCCCATTGCTTTGCAAGCCATTTGCCGTAGGTTATGTAGCCGATAAAAAGCGCTGCAACACCTATAATCAGTAACAATGCTGCATTCATGAATTATTCTCTCCTTTCTTTTTTATTCATGAATATATTTTTCATTAATTTCGCATTATCCCTGCCGCTGGGGTTCGTCAGAATTTTATTTGCCCCGCGCTGGATCAGTACGGTATGGAAATCCATCCAGCCATACAGCGAAAAATGAAAACTTTTGTAAATCCTGCACCTGCGGACGCATTTTTTAGCCTCCTCCGTGCAGGCATCGCAAAGGAAAACGGCTGTAATATAAGTATACATATGGTTTCGATCCGGATGGATGAGCTTCATCCCTTCCTCATACGCCATCTTTTCACAGACGTGATACGTTTCAGCCGTAAGCTCAGGAACCGAGAAAATATAAACATGCTCATTGGACTCTGCGCTCCACAGCTCAGCCCTCTTAAGCAGAACATATTTCGCCGACCGCACATGAAAATGACAGGAGGCAGCCAGCGGAAGCCTGCTCTCCCCATAGCGTTCAATATCAAAATAACCGCTGTATGCATCAATCAGTTTTTCCAGCATCTCCGCCCGGGTGCACATCAACTGCAGCATGTCGTCATTCCTTTAAAATTTCCTTATTTTAAAGCATCTATTGTTGATTCCTAGCAATAACTTTACATATTCTATCACACATTTTTCCGCTTTACAACATCAAAGTGCAAAAATTTTTATATTTTTTTATGGTTTTTTTTAGGGGTTTTTTAGATTTATAAGGAATTCTCCTTTTTATTTCCAGAACTATATCCTAATTTGCAAAAAAACTATGGCGCAATATGCAAAAGTATAGTAGAATGTAAATGTATGTTGTCTAAAATATATTTTACATATGAGGTGGCACACAAAGATGAGTCCGTTTAATATTATCGCCCTTCTGGGCGGTCTGGCTATGTTCCTGTACGGAATGAGGCTTATGGGGGATGGATTGAAGGAAAGCTCTTCAGGTACGTTAAAAAAAGCTTTGGAACGGCTTACCAATACTCCGGTAAAATCCTTTCTGCTGGGACTCGGGATGACCGCCGTCATTCAGTCTTCTACGGCTACCATCGTGATCACCTCCGGTCTGGTAGGCGCGGGCATCATTTCTCTGCACCAGTCCCTGGGAATTGTGATCGGGGCAAACGTGGGCACCACCGTTACAGGGCAGATCATACGGCTTCTGGACCTGGATGCCTCCGGCGCATCCTTTCTGCAGATCTTTAAACCTTCCACCCTGGCGCCGATTGCGCTGATCGTCGGGGTGGTCATTATGATGGGCTGGAAATCCAAGGGTTCCGGCAAGGTGAGCCAGATCATCATCGGCTTTGGCATCCTGTTTTCCGGTCTGCTCAACATGACAGATGCCGTAAGCTCCCTGACGGAAAGCGGCATTATCGAGAGGCTGTTCTCCAATTTAGGAAGGAATCCCTTTTTAGCCTATGGGATCGGCGCGGGGGTGGCCTTCGTCCTGCAAAGCTCTTCCGCCACCATTGGTATCCTCCAGGCCTTTTCCACCTCCGGCCAGCTCACCTTCGGAGCCATCTACGCCGTGCTTGTGGGCATCTACCTGGGAGACTGCGTCACCACCGCCATTGTCTGCAATATAGGAGCCAAGCCGGACGCCAAGCGGGTGGGACTGGTCAATATCCTGTTCAATCTGAGCGAGACCGTACTGATCCTGACAGTAGTCACAGTGATCCATTCCCTGGGCTTTCTGGATCATTTCTGGAATGAAGTGATCTACTCCGGAGGCATCGCCAACACCAATACGATCTTCAATCTCTCCTGCGCCATTGTGCTCTTCCCCATGCTGAATCTCTATGAACGCGCCAGCCATAAGCTGATCAAGGACGAGCCTTCGGCACAGGGCAGGCATGACGAACTGATGGACGCTTTGAGCCCCGTGTTTTTCAGCACGCCGGCCCTGGCCTTCGGACGCTGCTACGACGCCCTGCTGGAAATCTATAACATGGCACGTCAGAATATCGACCGCGCCTTCGGCATTATTTCCCATTATGACAAAAAAGTTGCGGAACAGATCATAGCGGATGAGGATGAAATTGACGGCATGACCGACTGGATCGGCAATTATCTGGTGCAGCTTTCCGCCCATATCACCGCTCCCAATCACCTGGAGATCCTCAATCACTATCATTCTGTGGTGACAGAATTCGAACGGCTGAGCGACCACGCCATGAACATCGAAGAGATCGCCACCTCTCTGTATGAACGCCAGACCTCCTTTTCCGCCATGGCGACCTCGGAGATAAAGGTGATGAAGGAACTGTTAGACCGGATCCTGAATCTCTGCGATCAGACCTTTATGAAGCGGGATCTGGAAGCCGCCCGTCACATAGAGCCCCTGGAAGAAGTGATGGACGATATCGTAAACGCCTTAAAGGACAATCATCTGGAACGGCTCCGGGCAGGAGCCTGCTCCGTGTTTGCCGGAACGGAATTCCTAAACCTCCTGGCGGAGGCGGAACGGATTTCCGACGTCTGCTCCAACATCGGCGTGGCCACCATCGCCAGAGCCACTCCCGAGATCAAGCACCAGGTGCACAATTACGTCTCCCTGCTTCATTCCGGACGGGACGAGGAATTCAACCGGGAATATCAAAAAGCCCACGATCAGTATTTCGGACTGCTGGAATCCAAAGACTGAGGGTGGGTGATCGGGAAAACTTAATGGAAAAGTCCTCCTGATAACAAAACACGGAAATAATCCAAGCCGCAAATAAGATGCAGGAAAAAGAAAATCCACTGCACCAGCAGCTGCCAGACAGGCTGAGTTCTGCTCCTTGTTTCTCTGGCAAGAGTCAAAACGCTGGCTGCAAACAGGAAAAAAATGCCATACATATATCCCCAGGAAAAATTCAAATGTTTCAGCCGATACCCTTTTTCATACAGAAAAACCAGCATGAAAAAGCTCACAAGGTATAAAAGCCAGGCAAACTGCAGCAGGTACCCGATCCGGGAAGGATGCTCCTGATCCGCTGTATTTCTTTCCACTGAAGAAGGTTTCCTCTTTAAAAACCGACATCCCTGGAAAAACAACACTGAGATCGGAAAAGCGATTGCCAGCAGCACCGAAACCCATACATTGTCCGTAACGCTTCCCCATGCCGTAAGAAATCCTATCCCAATTCCTTTTTCTACATCCGCAGTTTTGCTCGTAAAAACATCCCGGTATTGATACAGCAAATCTAACAGAGTTGGAATAAAATAAATTCCCAGCCTAAAAGCAGCCCCAAAATTTTTTCCCCTGCTTTTCAAAAGCCTAAACAGCAGGATGAGACCCACGCAGCTTAAAAAAACGATCGTAAAACTGGGCTTCGTCATGGTCGCCGCCAATAAAACCAGTCCTAAGAAAGCATAATCCCATCTGAACCATTTGGTATTTTCTTCATATTCCCGGAGGATATCCACTATAAGAAAGAAAATGACAACAGTAAAGGGACGCGCCGCCAAATAGGTGGCATTATGAAATGGATTCGGGGAAAAGACACCTAAATATCGATATAAAAAGCTTTCCGTCCCCTCGGAGATATCTACATAATGCCCCAGGTAGCGAAACGGGAACAGCATGGATACCATCAGCGTTCCAAATACCAAAAGAGTGGATAATTGCCCGGATCCCTTCCGGGACGCCGAAAAAAGTTCTCTGTCGAAATAATATTTTAAAGCGATCGCAGTCAGGGCATTGAAGCCGCCTACCGCCAGCGCCATGGCGTGAACCGGCGTGGTAAAAAGCATCAGTATTTCCGCGGCCCAAAACATCACGGGATAAGGATAATCATACCCAGAATCTATCCCCTGAATCTCACTCACATAAGGCAGCATATCAGAAGAATATCGTCCATTATAAGAAACTGTCTGCCGATGAAATAAAAACAGGGTGAACACAAGATAAACACAAAACAATATCCAAAAGAGAAGATCTTTTGGATATCTCAAACTGTATTTTCCTGTTTTCCTTTCAAAATTCTTCATATCCTCTCCCTCAAACGCCCTATCCCCATACGAATCTTCAATCCTGGAATCCTCTATTCTGGAATTCTCAATCCTGGAATCCTCTCTACTGGGACCCTCTCCTCTATTCTGGGATCCTCTATTCTGGGATCCTCTATTCTGGGAACTTCATTCCTCTATTCTGCTGCTCTATTCTTTTATATTGTATAAGATCATTCCGGCGCTTCTATGCAGTTCCTGATACCCTGCCTCCCTGCACATCTTATCGATCTCTCCTCCAGAGGGCGTAAAAAGATACCGACTGTTCAGAAATTCAAACTGACTTTTCACATATTCCGGCTCGCAGCAGCTGATACCATACCCTGCCGGCAGACCATACAACGCCTGCCACATCGTTGACTCTCCGTGATCTTCTACCCAGTCTCCAATTACCCAGATAACAACATTTTCATAATTCGGCACCCTTTCCCTGGTCAACGACATAGAAGCAGAGAATCCTTCCGTCCAATCTTCTACCTGAGCCTCTCTCTCGGCAGTTATATACGGAACCTGATAATCGTAGGGCGACACTGCCCTTATCGTATAAAAGAAAAGGAATACTCCCCCCAGGAATAAAACCTTCTTCCATTGTTTTGTGCAGATCATCGGGATGATGAAGATCCCTGCAGCTATAAAAGTCAACAAATGCTTGCTTCCATCGTTCAGCTTATACATTAAAAGCAATGCTGTTATCATGGCCAGGAAGCTGAACAGCATATGGGTCTCAATTACAAAATACCTGCTCTTCTCCTTCTTCCGGTAAAACTTCCAACAATTGAGCGCCCACTGAACCATCAATACAAGCATTACCGCCAGGTATCCGTCAACAAACGCTCCCACAGCAAATCCGGACCGAAAAGCCTCTAATCCGTACTGCAAAAAGAGGATTCCCATCTGCAGCAGCTTATGCAGCGTATAAGAAAGCCCTCCCAGCAATCCCCTTTCAAAGAAAGCAGAAATCCAATCGGTAAAAAATAATGGGACAAGGTATTCTGCCCCTAAATAATAATTAACTCAAACTTCCCACACCATTTGGTGCGATGAACCTTGAAAAATCAATACTTTAACCGATAAAAATGGCA
>CANQBS010000080.1 GCA_947589075.1 uncultured Acetatifactor sp. | reverse complement strand
AGCGGTTGGTTTACCTTTATGATGACTCCGGCAGGATATGCAAAAATGTTTTTGTTTGTACTGATCGGATACCTTATTGTTTTGTTCTTTGATTTCAGACGAATTAAACGAATACCGCTGAACGAAGCGCTGAAAAATGCGGAATAGAAGGATTTTTTACGCCGCCCTATGAGACTGCGGACAGTCTGCATATGCGGCTGGCTGATGATCTATGGGGACACAGCGCACAACTGTATTCTGTCCTGGCAGACTGTGGGGACGGCGCAAATTGAAGAAAATTTTTGGATGAATTCCAAAAGGCTTTGCAAAAATACACTCAGGAGGAGGAAAGACAAGCTATGATGATCGATAAACGGCTCCTGGGGCTGGCCCCGGAGAGCAAAAAGTACATCGCGGGGAATGTGGCCCTGCAGTGGCTGTCTCTGGCGGCCAACATCGGCTTGATGACGGCCATCGCTCGGCTTTTGGCGGGGCTGTTCACAAAGACAGCGGGACAGCAGCAAATTTTACTGACTGTTCTTGCGGCAGCGGTCTGTGTGGCGGTGCGGTTTTTCTGTACCGTCGGAGCCAGCCGCATGAGTTACCTGTCCAGCAAGGCGGTAAAAAAGACCCTGCGGGAAAAAATCTACGGAAAGCTGTTGCGGCTTGGCGTATCTTACCGGGAGCAAGTCGCCACCAGCGAGGTGGTGCAGGTATCCGTGGAGGGCGTTGAGCAGCTGGAGACTTATTTCGGCGCGTATCTGCCCCAGTTCTTCTACGCCATGCTGGCTCCGCTGACACTCTTTGTCTATCTCAGCTTCGTGAGTCTCCCGGCGGCCATCGTGCTGCTGGTCTGTGTGCCCCTGATTCCCGTGTCCATCGCGGCGGTGCAGACCTGGGCGAAGAAGCTGCTCAGCAAATATTGGGGCCAGTACACTGCCTTGGGTGACACGTTTCTGGAGAATTTGCAGGGACTGACTACCCTGAAAATCTACCAGTCCGACGGCTTCAAAAACGAGGAGATGAACCGGGAGGCGGAGAAGTTCCGCAAGATCACCATGAAAGTACTGACCATGCAGCTCAACTCCATCACCATCATGGATCTGATCGCCTACGGCGGTGCGGCGCTGGGGGTCATCCTGGCGGCCACACAGATGCGGGCGGGGAAAATCGATATGGCCGGGGCGCTGATGATCATCCTGCTGGCTGCGGACTTCTTCCTCCCCATGCGGCAGCTGGGATCCTACTTCCATGTGGCCATGAACGGCATGGCGGCCAGCGACAAGATTTTCAATCTTCTCGACCTGCCCGAGCCGGAGGAAAAGGCCGCCCTCGTCCCGGAGGACTGCTCCATTGTCTGCGAAAATCTCTGTTTCTCCTACGATAAGGAGCGGGAGGTTCTGCACGGCGTTGATTTGGCGTTCCCCCAAGGTGGCTTTACCGCCATCGTGGGAGAGAGCGGCTGCGGCAAATCTACCATAGCGGGCATCCTCATGGGCCGCAGCCGGGGCTATACCGGCTCCGTCACCGTAGGAGGCATGGAGCTGTCTGAAATCAACGAGGCGGATTTGCTGCAAAGCTTCACCTACATCAGCCACCAGAGCTATCTGTTCAAGGGCACCGTCCGGGACAATCTGCTCATGGGCAAACCGGATGCCTCTGACGGGGATCTGTGGACCGTTCTGGAACAGACAAGGCTGGCGGATTTCCTGCGGGCCGAAAAGGGACTGGACACTGCCCTTAGCGAGCGGGGCTCCAATCTCTCCGGCGGTCAGTGCCAGCGGCTGGCTCTGGCACGGGCGCTTCTCCACAACAGCCCGGTCTACATCTTCGACGAAGCCACCTCCAACATCGATGTGGAGAGTGAAAATGATATCATGGCACAGATCCACCGACTGGCTGAGACCAAGACCGTACTCCTCATTTCTCATCGCCTTGCCAACGTGGCTGTGGCGGACAACATCTACGTCATGGAAAACGGCCGCATAGCCGAGAGTGGGACACATGAGGAGCTTCTGGCGCGGGGCGGCGTCTATGCCGGCCTCTGGAATGCCCAGCAGGCTCTGGAAAACTATGCGAAGGAGGCGAGCGTATGAAACGCAGAAGCGGATTTGTCATTATGGCCCGGCTCATCGGGTTGGTAAAACCCCTGACCGGATTTATGGCTCTGGCTATTACCATGGGACTTATTGGAAACCTGTGTGCATCCTTTATCACCGTTCTGGGCGGCTATGCGGTACTGAATGTCCTGGGCTTCGAAACGCCTCTGACCCTGGGCCGGATATTCGCCGCCGTGCTGATCTTTGCCCTGGTGCGGGGCGTACTGCGCTATGCGGAGCAGTCCTGCAACCACTTCATCGCCTTCAAGCTGCTGGCGATGATTCGAGATAAGGTATTCCAGGCATTGCGGAAGCTCTGCCCGGCAAAGCTGGAGAGCCGGGACCGGGGCGATTTGATTTCCGTCATCACCTCCGATATCGAGCTTTTGGAGGTATTCTATGCCCACACCATCTCCCCCATCGCCATTGCGGCGCTCTTTACCGTGGTAATGTGTCTGTTCATCGGTTCCTTCCACTGGGCGCTGTGTCTGCTGGCGCTGTGCGCTTACGCCGTGGTGGGGATTGTCATTCCCCTCATCACCTCTCACCTCAGCGGCGACGCAGGGATGCGGTTCCGCACCCAGTCCGGAGAACTGGCAGGGTTCGTGCTGGACAGCCTCCGGGGGCTGGACGAGACGCTGCAATACGGCCAGGGCGAAAAACGTCTCACAGAAATGAACGCCCGCACAGACGCCCTTTCCAAAGATGAGGCCGACATGAAAAAGACCGCCGGGCGGAACGCGGCGGTGACGAATACGGTTATTTTAATCTTTGACCTTGCCATGCTGTTTGTGAGTGCCTCGCTGTACCAGTCCGGCGCGGTGGGCTTTGACGGGGTGCTGATCCCGACCATCACCCTGTTCTCATCCTTCGGTCCGGCGGTGGCCCTGGCGGCATTGGGCAGCACCTTACAGAGCACCTTCGCCGCCGGAAATCGGGTGCTGGACATTCTGGACGATACTCCGGAGACAAAAGAAGTCACGGGCAGGGCGGCGGTGACCTTCACCGGCGCATCTGTGGAAAACGTATCCTTCTCTTACGGCGGTGAGGAAGTGCTGCAGGATGTGTCCCTGACCGTCCCGGAGGGAGAGATCGTCGGCATCACGGGCAGGAGCGGCAGCGGAAAATCCACACTCCTAAAGCTTTTGATGCGCTTCTGGGACGTGCGGAAAGGGAGCGTCAAGGTCTCCGGCGTGCCGGTTCGTGAGATCAACACAAAGAATCTCCGGGAACTGGAGAGCTTCGTCACCCAGGAGACACACCTGTTCCACGACAGCATCAAAAACAACCTGCGCCTTGCCAGGCTGGATGCCACGGACGAGGAAATTATGGCTGCCTGCAAAAAGGCGTCGGTCCATGACTTCATCATGACCCTTCCACAGGGCTACGATACCCCGGTTGGTGAACTGGGGGACACTCTCTCCGGCGGGGAGCGTCAGCGCCTGGGTCTGGCCAGAGCGTTCCTCCATGACGCGCCGCTGATGCTCTTAGACGAGCCCACCAGCAACCTGGACAGTCTCAACGAAGCGGTAATTTTGAAGTCCCTCCGGGAAGAATGTGAGAGCAAGACGGTAGTCCTGGTGTCCCACCGGGCCTCCACCATGCGGATTGCCGACCGAGTGATCTCCGTGGAAAGCGGAAGAGTCAGCTGACGGACATACAGCCAAAGCTATCGACCTGTTTTTCATCACTTGCATATTCCACACAGATTCCAAATAACCGCCACACATATTCCTCATTCATGGTTTACTCTATAATCACGGACGGAGGTCCGAATCATGAAAGGTGGTAAAAGCTATGAAGAAGAAAACAATTGTTACAACTGCTGTAGTGGCGGCTCTGGTACTGTCGGTGGGGTGCATGACCGCATTTGCTGCTGAGTCCGATACGTTCAGCTATCTGAACGGCCAGCAGCGCAGCACCGAACGAAACGAAGTATATGAGCAGGCGGCTGAGCTGCCGGAGGATGAGCAGGACGCTTTCCTGGCCGAAAACGGCATCGGGGAAACGCCCTGGTCCGAAGAAGCAGCTGCATCTTACAGCTATGTTGGCGGCCAGCAGAGAGGTGCGTCTTACCGGCATAGCGACGATGGGCAGGATGATGATGGGGACAGCACGCCGGATATGTCCGGGTACAGCTATCTGACCGGGCAGCAGCGCGGCGCGAGCTATCATAAGTAACAAAAACCAGTAACAAAATGCAAAATGCGCAAAATGGCAGACCGTCCGGGCGACGGTTTGCGTTTTGCGCTGTATAGGAGGAAAATCATGGCTTACCTATTGGCTGTCGATGACGAAAGGGATATTGTAGAATTGATCTCCCGTTTTGCGGAGCATGAGGGGCACACCGTCGATACGGCGGGCAACGGCAAAGAAGCGGTGCGTTTATGCAGGGAAAACGACTACGACCTGATCATCCTCGATATTATGATGCCGGAGATGGACGGGTTTACCGCCTGCAAAGAAATCCGCAAACTGAAACAAACGCCTGTCATCATGCTCTCCGCATTGGGTACGGAGTACGACAAGCTGATGGGTTTTGAGTTGGGCATCGACGACTATGTGGTAAAGCCCTTCTCTCCCCGGGAGCTGATGGCGCGGGTCAGGGCCGTCCTTGCAAGGCATACCGAGAAAAAACCGAAACAGGAAATCGTGATACAGGGGCTTCGCATCGACACGCTCTCCCACCAGGTCTTTGTGGACGGCGTGAAGACGGAGCTGACCGCGAAGGAGTACGATCTGCTTGTCTATTTCATACAGAACAAGGGCATCGCCCTGACGCGGGAAAATATATTGAACAACCTGTGGGGATATGATTATTTCGGTGACGACCGCACGGTGGACTGGCAGATCAAGCTCCTGCGGGGCAAGCTGGGACCGTATCGGAAATGTATCGTCACTTTGCGGGGAACGGGGTATCGGTTCGATGAAAAAGCGTAAATCCTTCGGTGTAAAACTATGGCTGTGGTTCGTGCTCTTTTCCGCAGCCATCTTTCTAGTGCTTTGGCTTTTGCAGACGGTGTTTTTACAGAGCTTCTATAACGATATGGCGATCCGCGGCGCAGAGAACGCAGCCGAGAAAATGGCGGAGCATTCTTCGAGCGCGGATTTCCATGACGTGATCGACGAAACGGCGGCGGAGAACTCCCTGCTTGTGTTCGTGACGGACGACAGGGGAAATATTTTATACAGCGCCGACGAATATAAGCGCCTTTACGGGGAAATCGAACAGGATGAACCCCGAAATGAGAACCCCTACTTTTCCTCTGACAGGGTCTTAAACTGGGAAAAGGGAGCTCTGCGAAATTTGCCCTACAGTTACGGATCGTTCCTTGCGAAGCTCCGGGAGGCAGGCACAAACCGCGTTGGATTCATCACCGGGGACAACACCGCTTATGTGACGGGAAACATTTTGGACAACGGAAATATTCTCTATATCAGTATGCCCCTCGGTACGGTTGGCGGGACAGTCCGGATATTGCGGCTCCAGCTGGTATGGGTTTCCGTTCTGTCCCTGATTTTGGGCTTTGTCCTTGCCTGGGTCATTTCCAGACGGTTTGAAAGACCGATAGAGAAAATAGCCGCTTCCGCTAAAGAGATCGCCGGAGGCAACTTCCACCCGGAGCTTCCAAAGGGTTTCTGTGCGGAGCTGGACGAACTGTCAGATACATTGGGTGAAACAGCGCTGCGTTTGGAAAAGGCTCAAAACGCCCAGCGGGAATTTCTGGCCAATGTTTCCCACGACCTGCGCACACCCCTCACGATGATCAAAGGCTACGCGGAAATGGTCAAAGAGATTTCCTGGAGCGATGAGGAACAGCGGGAAAAAGACCTGGATATTATCATGCGGGAATCAGACAGGCTCACGGCACTGGTCAATGAAATCTTGGAATTCTCCGCCATGCAGGCAGACGGTTCGGGGAAGGAGTACGGAAAAATCGACCTGAGCCGTGCGGTCCGTGATGTGATCGGACAGTTCGCGCCCTTCTGCGAACAAAACGGCTTTAAGATCGAGACAGAGATCGCCGACGGACTTATGGCGGCGGCGGACGAGGCACAGATCAAGCGGGTCATCTACAATTTCATCGACAATGCCGTCAATCACACAGACGAAAGCAAAAAGATCAGGGTGTTGCTGACAACGGTGGGCGATTCCGCGCGGTTTGCGGTAACGGATTACGGGAAAGGGATCTCAGACGAGGAAATCCCCTATATCTGGGACCGCTATTACACCGCCCGCAACAGGAAAAACAAAGGGGTCGTATCCGGTCTGGGACTGTCCATCGCAAAGGAAATCCTGACCGCCCACAAGGCGGAATTTGGAGTAGACAACAGGGAGCACTGCACATTCTGGTTTGCGCTGCCGGCTCTTTAACCGTGAAGATACCTTGCATTGAATAACTTTTTAAATGTAAAAGATTGATTTTATTGAAGCATGATATTGATACCGTGTCAGAACAGTGTTATAGTAACTATGCCGACACGATGTCTGAACATATTTATAAGTATTGAGTAGGACATAAGATGCCGAAAAGATCACCGGAACTGACAGAGGCTCGTAAGGAAGAAATCATCAATGCCTGCGATTTGAAATACCGGTTCCGGAAATCTAAAGAAAGATGTAACAGAGGATGAAGCATAAACACTATTGGCAGATCTTATGTAACCCCGTTGTCATTGGGGTATATTATATAGCGATGGCGGAGGCGTACCGTTTGTGCCAATATGGCGGCGTGGGCAGATCGCTGCCGATTATTGCCGTATGCGGCGGAATCTGCGTCTTATGGATCCTCGGATGGACATTTTTCGGATTTTTCAGGAAAAGCAGGGCAAAAGGCACAAACGGATCTGAATCATCTATTGACGCCGAAAGCGCAAACCGCCGGGAACTGTCTTCTGCGGCCCGCTGGATCACCAGGGGTGCGGCTTTCCTGGAGCTTACGGCTATTCTGGGCATTACCTTTTTTTATGGTTATAAAATCTATCAGAGCTCCATCCCCTATCAGGGACGCCTGTCCTGGTTCTTGGAGGAAAAGCGCTCCATGACGGAGGTTACGCTGCGGCATAATAATTTTCTGGAGTCCGGGATAGAAGGGATTCTGGAGGATCTGGACCGTAAGGACGCTCTGCCGGAGGAATTATATGCGCCTAACGGCTTTTCCGTCAGTTTCCGGGCGGACGGAACGATCACGTCCATATTCGCTTTCCTCTACGGGGAGATGGAAAACGGGGAACGGAAGGCCTGGCTGATCGAATATGATGCCGAAACCGATCCTGCGATGAAGGTCAGACTGAATTCCCACGTCCCGGATGAGGAAGCACCCCAGGACATCCTGACTCCCATGAGGGAATTGCTCAATGCTTTTCTGCAGGAGGGGCTGTGGGAGCAGTATGCCGATGGGAAAGAGGAGTCGTCCGATTATATCTCCGTGCACTACAAAGGTTACCGTTCCCAGGCCTTGAGCGCCCCCTGGTACGAGCTGGAGGAGGACGGAAGCTTTACGCAGCATCCGGTAAATAACGGCGCGCCGTTGGAAGGGTTTCAGGTGTCCTTCTCTTATGGGGATACACAGCTCTTTACGCTTGCCTCTGGTGTGGATACCATGCAGACCAGGGAAGAAATCGCGTCGTTGGAAGCGCAGGAAAAGTTCTTAGAGGAGATCCAGGGCGGAGGGATGTTCCTCCTGGATGGGGATGAGATCGTTTATTATCTGCGGGAGGATTATTCTATGAAGCTTCGGGTGGCGGACGCTGCCCTCGGAAGCCGTTTCTACTCCTTTGAGGCTCCCGGCGTCTTCAACCCCGATCCCTTTCAGGGCAGCGCCGGGGTAGCGGAGGGCATCCTGTTTTTGGATGAGAAAACAGGGTTTATTCTGTTACGCAGCGCCTCCGCAGACCAGTCCGACCTGTATTATACAGAAGATGGGGGCGAAAACTTCGTGCCGGTTTCCCTGTCAGTGGAAGAAGGGGAAAAGGATCTTGCGGGGAATGAATTTGGCTTCACCAGCGATGATTTTGATTATGTGGGAATTCCTTATGTAGAGGATGGAGCCATATATGTGAAGGTGGGAACGGAGGAAGCCGACGTGAATAACCACTATCTGTTTTTCCGGTCGCAGGATGGCGGGAAAAGCTGGGACTATCAGGGATATGCCTGTTTTTATTGAATTTTTTAACGGTTTCCAATAAGTATCTTTGCAGGGGAAGGAAAATGAAAACGATCGCGATCATTGACGATGACATTTATATTGGAGATATGCTGCAGGAAGTGCTGATGCAGGAAGGCTACTCGGTTCTTCGGGCCTATTCCGGTACAGAAGCGTTATATCATCAGCAACGCGATAAAATACTCTGATGGTGATTTTTCCGTAAAGATGGACAAGAGCGGATGTGTTACATTCAGCAATACAGCCCGCAATATGACCGTAGTTACGGCTGGCAGATTGTTTGAGCGTTTTTACACGGTAGAAGCGAATCGCAATTCAACCGGCCTGGGGCTGTCTATCGCTAAGCTGCTGATCGAGCGTATGGGGGGATGTATTGAAGCAAACTATCATAATGGGAAGCTGGAAATTAAGGTAAAGTTTGCAGAATAGAATAAATCGCATCGGACAGACGGCTCCTCCGTATCAGAATATCCATGCGCATAAAATACGCACAAAAAGCATTGACATATACGCATTATATGCGTATAATATCAGTGTAACTGATAAATGTCCATTTCAGAGGAATGATTTGAATTGAAGCGGAGAGATTTGGTTAGACTTCTCGAAGAGAATGGATGGTATTTGAAGCGGAACGGCAGTAATCATGATTTATATACAAATGGTGATAGATGCGAGACAATACCGAGGCATTCTGAGATCAACGAGAAACTGGCACAATCAATCATCAAGAGACTGGGGCTTTAAGCCCCAGGCTCAAATGCTTTTCTAAATGGTTTATCGGTAAATACAAGGAGGATACAAAAATGATGAAGGGAGCGTACCCGATTATCTTAAAACGGACAGACGATGGTTATTATGTCGAAATACCGGATTTTGATATCGGAACACAAGGCGATTCTATAGCCGATGCCATGGAAATGGCGAGAGATGCTATCGGCTTAATGGGAATCGACATTCAGGATGATGGAAAAGAATTGCCAAAGCCGTATCAGGCAGAAATCAAAGCAGAAAAGGATGATATTGTTACGTTAGTAGATATTGATTTTTCTGAGTATCGGAAAAAAGCAGACAACAGAGCTGTTAAGAAAAACTGCACAATTCCTTATTGGATGAGTGTGGAAGCTGATAAAGCTGGGTTAAATTATTCACGGCTCTTACAGGATGCAATCGCCAATATATTAGGCGTGAGTGCACAAAAAGCTAACTAAATCTCTTTATTCAGGGAGGCACCCTTCGGGGTGTCTTTCTTTGTATGACGGGCAAACAGCAAGTCTGCTTTCGCCCTTTGAATAAATAGTTTAACGGTTCTGCTGGTAGATCCGAAATGATCCGGTCAGGGTCTTCCAAAAATAATAGGATCTTCAAAAATCTTCTAATTCAATATAGCAAAACTCGTTTTAACTCATTTGTCGAGTTAAATTTATTTTTTAACTCGTTATTATGAGTTAAAAACGAATTACACCTCTCGTTTCTGTCGCTTTGGGAAAAATTAATATCACCTGAAACCCTTTTTGATCTTCACTCTCTATCCGCATCGTTCCATTATGCGCCTTAACAATCTGCCGGACAAGAATATGTCCGAGACCATGCCGCAGGTCTAAACGATCATCTGTACTCTCGGTATAATGAGGCCGTTCCCGCAGGTCCCTGAGTTTTTCGGCAGACATTCCAATGCCGTTATCTGCAACACAAAGAATCACGCTGTCCTCTGTACAATTCAGGCTGAGCATAATGTCGCATCCGTCCGGATTATGCCGGATACTGTTCTGCACCAGGTTGTTCATTGCCCGCGAGATCAACCGGGCATCGCCTTCAAAAGTTGTAAATTCAGCGTCAGCTGAGATTTCAATATCGATCGAGTATTGATCCGGCAGTCCGCCGTTGAGCAAATCCGCCGCACAGGTCCGCACAAGGCTTGCGATTCGGATTGGTGCTTTATGAACAGGCTGCATTTCATATTCCAGCTGCGATACAAGATTCAGGTCCTGTACCAGCTCTCTGATTTTGATGCTTTGTCGGCTGATGATTTCCGCCTTTTTCCTGACCTCAACATTCAGCGAATCCTCATCGGCGATGAGTTTCGAGTATCCCATAATCATGGAAAGAGGCGTCCGTATATCGTGGGAAACGCCGCTGATCCAATTTGCGCGCGCCTGGTTTTGCCTGTTTAAGAGGTAAGCCGCCCTATTGACGCTGTCTGCTACACCCGACAATTCCCCCTGCACAGAAAGAGCAGTCGGCTTACCAGTTCCCAGTTCCTCAATTGAAGTGATGATCGGCTCCGTGTTTTTGAGAATTTTTCTCTTAGAAAGGAAATAGGCCAGGAACAGGATCGCAAAATCAGCCGCGAAAATTCCCATCACAAAAAACGGCATTGTCTCGATTGCACATACTGAAAAATAGTTGCTTGATAATTTCATATAGCTGCCCTTCGGATAGCCCAAGATCAGCATACCGTCAGCAGTGTTTCTGATAAAGACAGGATAATCGGCAAGATAACCTTTTGCAAATAGGGCAACATCCTGGATAGTAAAGTGTTCGGGAATTTCCTCCGGCATGTCGATTCCCCAGGCTGCGTTACCTGCCATATCTAAGTAGACGGCCCAAATATGGCTGCGCCTTAACTGCGCGGAGAATTCCTCAGATATTCCATCCAAAGAGGCAGCTGCCGCCGTTGTATCTAACATATTCTGCGGGGAAAAATCACCGTAATCTTTCGTCACGACCCCATAAAACGTCCACCCGAAGGCAATGACATTGATCGCCAGCAGAAGGAGAACCAATCCCATAAAGGATGCCAGATATTTTGACAGATATTTCCGAAATGATTTCATGACATTACTTCCTTGTGTTTAATTTCATAACGTTACTTCCTTGCGTTCAATTTCATGGCCATACTTCCTTGTGTTCAGTTTATATCCTAAACCTTTGACCGTAATGAGGGAGACCGGCTTTGACGGATCTGTTTCTATTTTCTCCCGGATCCTGCGCACATGGGCGTTTAAGCTGTTCTCATATCCAAAAGGATTATCACCCCAAAGAGCTTCACATAAAGCATCCACAGTCACGATTTTCCCCTCATTGCGGGCAAGCGTTTCCAAAAAAATATGTTCTTTGGCCGTTAAGGAAAGTACTTCACCATCTTTATGTACTTCCGCCCGGCTAAAATCAACTGTACAGCCATCCAGGATCACAAGGCCGTTTTCTTCCTTATAGCACCGACGCATAACAGCATAAATACGAAGCAGAAGTTCCTGGGGCAGAAATGGTTTCGCGACATAGTCATCAGCTCCCAATCCCAGCCCGGCCAATTTGTCTGCCGCTTCATCCTTCGCCGTTAAAAAGATAATTGGCATCTCGGAAAAGGTGCGGATCCGCCGCATAAGGGAAAAGCCATCCCCATCGGGCAGCATGACATCCAAAATGGCCAAATCAGGGGATTCTGCCCTGGCCATGTCAAGTCCGCCCTTCACAGTCCCCGCTGACACAATATTTTCAAAGCCTTCCTCTGTGAGAAATGTCCGGAGCATTTTAAGAAGCTCCGGCTCATCATCCACCAGCAAAATTTTCTTGCTGTGTAAGTAGGTATGATCCATAGCAGCACCTCCGTTTTTTTGATTATCCCATGATTCCGTGCGCCGCCAGGCGCACATCCAATTCAAAAGTCGACAGATGCCCTTCTGTCGACATTTTACCACGTTCTCCCATCTTTTTATAGGTGTGAGCGGAAAAAGTAAGGTAAAAGTAAGGTGGCGGGAAAGTGAATGTCAGGTTGATGGTGTAACATAGAAGCATAGAAAGGAGTTGGTTCTATGGACTATATCATCATCACAGACCAGTTGACGAAAAAATACAAAAACTTTATTTCCGTCAACAATGTTTCCCTTCATATTCGGAAGGGCAGCATCTACGGATTCCTCGGTCCCAACGGAGCAGGGAAATCCACCACTATGAAAATGCTGCTGGGACTGACCGCCCCAACGAAAGGCAGTTTTACCATTGACGGCCGACACCTCCCGGAGGATCGGCTTGCCATTCTGAAGGAAATCGGCTCGTTTATCGAGTCCCCCTCTTTTTATGCAAATCTGACCGGCCGGGAGAACCTCGATATCATCCGCCGGATTTTAGGGCTGCCTAAAGATTCCGTTGACGATGCCCTGGAGCTGGTCGGCCTGACCGAGTTTGGCAACCGACTGGCAAAGAAATATTCGCTGGGCATGAAACAGCGCCTTGGTCTTGCCGGCGCTTTGTTGGGCAGACCGCCAATCCTCATTCTGGACGAACCGACCAACGGCCTTGACCCTTCCGGTATCCATGAAATCCGGAACCTGATAAAATCTTTACCCAGACTCTACAACTGCACCATCATGATCTCGTCCCATATGCTTTCCGAAATAGAACTGATGGCGGATGACATTGGCATTCTCAATCATGGACGCCTGCTGTTTGAGGGAAGTCTGGATGATCTGCGGCGCAGCGCAAAGCAGGCGGGAACGAGCGCTGATAATAAGCTGATTGGGAATCAGCTGCCGATTTCCAATCAACTGCCGGTCGAAAATCAGCTGGAAGCTGTGTTCCTCGCTATGATAAATCAGGACAATGCCGCCAGAAAGCAGAGGGCACAGTTATGAGTCTGCTTGCGATCGAACTTCGGAAAGAAAAGCGAACGGGTGTTATTCCTGTGTTACTGGCTGTTGGCATTTTGGGCGCCGGCTACGCCTTTCTCAATTTTATTGTGAGGAAAGATACCCTGCTGAGTCTGCCTTTGGCTCCTATGGATGTTTTGCTGACACAGCTTTACGGCATGATTATGATCCTGAATCTGTTTGGAATCGTAGTGGCCGTCTGCATGATCTACAACATGGAGTTTAAGGGTAATGCTGTTAAGAAAATGTATATGCTCCCTGTAAATGTCCCTGGAATGTACCTTTGCAAATTTCTGATCCTGTCGGCCCTGCTTTTCGCGGCAGTCGCTTTACAAAATCTGGCACTTATGCGGATCGGTATGACGGACTTACCGCAAGAGGCGTTTGAAATGGGTACTCTGATTCAATTTGCGGGTTACTCATTCACTACCTCAATGCCCGTTCTGTCATTTATGCTTTTGATCTCGTCCCGTTTTGAAAACACGTGGGTGCCGCTGGGCGTTGGTGTTGCCGGCTTCCTAAGCGGGATGGCATTGGCTAATTCAAGCATTAACTTGTTGATGATCCACCCTTTCGTCATCATGCTGAAACCTGCGGTTGCTATGAACGCACAGCCGGACATGGCAGTTATCATAGCCGCATGCATTGAATCATTAGTATTCCTCGGTGCAGGGCTGTGGATGGCGAAAAATCTGCGCTATGAGTAAGGAGGTGTCAGGATCATGAGTTT
>CANQBS010000079.1 GCA_947589075.1 uncultured Acetatifactor sp. | reverse complement strand
CATACACGGACTGCAACCACGGGCAGGGACTGGCGGTGATCCACCCCGTTCTCTACCGCCATATGCTTCCCGAAGCTGCAGCCCAGTTTGCCCGCCTGGCCGTGAACGTCTGGGGCGTTGATCCCGCCGGAAAGACAGAAATCCAGCTGGCAAACGCTTTCATCGACGCTCTGGCGGCGTTCATCCAGGAGGTCGGTCTGCCGACGACATTTGCGGAAATGGGCATTCCGGCCGATACGGACTATACGGCCATCGCGGACAGCACCGTTCTCACCGGCGGCTGCTGCAAGAAATTCATGAAGGATGAACTGTTGGAAGTCCTTGACCAGTGCAAGGGATAAGGAGGAATGGATATGGCAAAGAAACAAACGGCAGGACGGGACATGCTCAGCAGCCTCGCCCCCAAATTTGCGGAACTGAATGACGACGTATTGTTTGGAGAGGTGTGGTCCAGAGAAGATAAACTCTCGCCCAGAGACAGAAGCATGGTCACCATTGCGGCGCTGTTCTCAGCGGGTCTTTATCCGCAGCTCAAAAGCCATCTTGCTTTGGGTAAGGAACACGGCGTTACCAGGACGGAGGCGGTGGAGATCGTTACCCAGCTGGCTTTTTACTGCGGCTGGCCGAAAGCGTGGAGCACTTTCCCGCTGATCGCGGAAGTCTACGGCGAAGATGAGGGCGCTCCGGCAAAGGATCTCTCTGTTTTCCCCGTGGGCAATAAAAATGAAGCGTTTGCGCAGTATTTCATCGGGCAAAGCTACCTTGCACCCGTTTCAACATCACAGGTGCCTGTGTTCAACGTGACCTTTGAACCGGGGTGCCGTAACAACTGGCACATCCACCACGCAAAAAACGGCGGCGGACAGATGTTACTCTGCGTCGCCGGCCGCGGCTGGTATCAGGAGGAAGGCAAAGAGGCCAAAGAGCTTCACCCCGGAGATGTCGTGAATATTCCCGCCAATGTCAAGCACTGGCACGGCGCGGCGAAGGACTGCTGGTTCCAGCACCTGGCCATTGAAGTACCCGGCGAGGAGACCCGAACCGAGTGGTGCGAGGCTGTGACGGACGACGCTTACTGCAAGCTGCCGTGAGAACTGCGATGAAACCGAAACAAATTCTGAAAATCATAACCGATATTTCCATGACCGTCTTACTTCTCCTCTTGATGGCATACTCCCTGATAGGTGAGGCGGCTCACGAATGGCTCGGTGTCGGCATTTTCCTGCTGTTTGTTCTGCACCATTTTCTGAACTTAAAATGGTGCAGAAACCTCTTTCGGGGAAAGTATCCTCCAATCCGTGTATTCGGCACGGCGTTAACGCTGCTCGTATTCCTCTCTATGGCAGGCTCCGCGATCAGCGGTATTCTGCTGTCCCGTTATGTGTTTCGATTGGATGTTCACAGATTCAGCGCGGTCATCCAGACGGTTCATATGCTCTCGGCATACTGGGGATTTGCATTTATGTCATTGCATCTTGGGCTGCACTGGAGCGTAATGATAGGCATGGCAAGGAGGCTCACAAAGAAGCCTTCGAAAATCCGGAACTGGATGCTCCGCAGTTTGGCGGCCTTGATCGCCGCATATGGTGCGTATGCGTTCGTAGAACGGGACTTCGGAAATTATATGCTCCTGCGGTATCATTTCGTTTTCTTTGATTTTGAGGAGTCGCTTACTCTGTTTCTGCTGGACTATGTCGCTATCATGGGACTGTTCGTTTGCATCGGGTATTATTTGACGAAGCGGAGATTTATATTACAGAGAAAAGAGAAGATGTAGGAGTAAGGGATTTGATAAATCGCCTTAAACACCTGTAGATTTTTTTCACATTTGTATGCTATAATATTCGTTGTAGAGAGAACAATTCGGCAACGAAATCACTGTTTGTAAGGGGGCCTCAAAATGAGAAAGCGCAATCAAATCTTCATTACTTTACTGTGTGCAATATTTGTAGTTATAGCGCTTCCGTTTACTGCATATGCCGATATGGGACCGAAGGCTTCTGTGCGGATTCAGTTTGAAAACATGGGCGACGAACTCTGTTATGGCACCTTGCTGTCTGAAAGGGAATCTACCGGTCCGGCCAGCGCTTGGGACGGGACGGAAGAAAATGCCCATGTATACGAAGAACATCCGTATTCCTACTACCTTCCCCGTACTGTATGGGAGGCTTTTGTCGGCTATAAAGACCCGGACGGATATTTCTTTTTGCAGGAAGGCTGGACGGTGAGCGAAACGAAAGAAATCGCCTGGACATATTATCCGCCGTCCAGTTTTAAGATTCTTCTGTACTACCCGGAAACAGGGACTTTTGTATCCAGCGG
Organism: uncultured Acetatifactor sp.; assembly: GCA_947589075.1. Lineage (GTDB taxonomy): Bacteria > Bacillota > Clostridia > Lachnospirales > Lachnospiraceae > Acetatifactor. The sequence goes on along the minus strand of CANQBS010000079.1, from coordinate 11,623 downwards.
AGTCTATGAGCGCTATGCTTTCGACACCTATTATACCGTTGATATGGACGGTGTGAACATCGGATCAGTAGAATACAATGAAAACTTAAGTACAGATCAGCGAATCGATGCCTACCGCTCTTATCAGTACAGACAGGAGCTACTGTCTCTTGCGGCCCGTATTGTTCTCACCATCGTAATTGAAATGATGGTTGCCCTGCTTTTCGGATTCCGAAAAAAGAAGCAGCTGCTGATTCTGGCGATTACCAACATCGCCACGCAAGTAATCTTGAATGTGGCGCTCAATTTCATCAACTATCAGTCCGGTCCCTTGGCATTTGCAGTTTTCTATGTACTTCTTGAGATTGTTGTCTTTGTTATGGAGGCCGTTCTGTACTGTACAGTTCTGAAAAAGACATCGGAGACAAAGAAGAGAAATTGGTATTATGTGGTTTATTCCCTTGTGGCCAATTCGGTATCGTTCGGAGCAGGATTCTTGCTCGCCAGGATCCTGCCGGGCATATTTTAAGCAAAAGAGGCTGTATGCAAAATACCCGTCCACATCGCTTTGTGGGCGGGTATATTTATGAGTTCTAACCCTGCGCCCCGAGGCGCATGCTCCGTTCGTCAGATATTGGCGAAGGGGTCGTTCTGAGCCTGCTGGTCCATATACGGATTGTATTTCAGATCCAGGAAAGGCTTTCTGTCTTTTTGTTTAAACATTCTGTCCAGTTCATCTTTGTAACCTACGACCAGGTAGGGGAAAGTTTCAGCCAGATTTTTCAGATGATCCTGCACCTGGGCCTCGTTTTTCATGAGAACCTGATACTTAGTGCCGTCTAAGAAGCCCAGCACCAGGTAATAAGAATGTCCTGTGGTGATGAAGTTCCTTTTATGGGTAACGGTATAGGCATATGCCCAGACCAGCTTGGAGGTTTCGCCGAAAATGGTTTGCGCCCCGCTCTGGGCGGTGATGAACTGGGAATTATATTTCAGACCGTTCACATATTCGTTACTGGAGAGGAAGGTTTCAATCCGCTGTTTTGTCATTTCCGGATTGGGGCTAGCGGCGATATATTTGGTAATGCTCTTTTGGTAGCTACCGCCCAAAGCCTTTGCCAGTATAAATACAGCGATGAAAAGACTGATGGCCGCAATGGCTGCGAAAACCCAAAGGCCGGAGGCCATATTGTCACCGATTTTCCCTACTTCCAGGTAATAGGGAAGAAACTGAGCCTTCTCCGCATCCGTCATGAGGTCATAATCAACGGCGTTGTGGTAATATCTGAGGCTGTCGTCCGGCATAGCGTGGATGGTTCCGGAGATTTCAAACTGAGCGGCGATCACGTCGTCTTCCGATGCATAGTCGTTGGAATAATCTGTGCAGATCTTGTCCAGGGCCTCGATCTGCTTGTATTCGCTCTGGGTCACTCTTACCCGCATGCCCATGAAATGGTAATCTCCGGCATCGATGATGTATTCCATGGCGACCCGCTCCGATCCTTCTGTTTCCTCGCAGTAAGCGCCGTAGTTAAAGGCCAGGATCCCCTTTACATAGAGACCGTCCAGGTCCTCCGTAGCATAGTCGATCTCCCACAGATCCTTTGCGCCCCTGGTCATGGAACTGATGGAAGGCAACATCACCAACATCATGGCGATGAAAACGAAAGCGGCAGCGATGATCCCGCCCAGGGACTTCTTAAGGCTTTTCTTTTTAAGTTCATTCATGTTGTATCTCCTCCTCTGAAAATATAAAAATACTGTGATGTTTTGACCCCATGCCTACATCACAGTATTTATTATACTACATTTTGAAAGAAGTTCAATTCTAAATTTGAGGATCAGGAGTGAAGTTTAAGGTGAATTGCAAAGCCGCTGACCGGATATCAGGGCTGGTTCACGATTCCTGCAAACAACAGGGCGCCGTCTTCCCCGGTGATGGCAAACAGGAAGGGTCTGTCCAGGATAAAATCCACCTCGTCGTCCGGCGGGGCGGCGGCTCCAGCCCCGATCATTTCAATATAGGATGTGGCTTCACACCCTTCCTCGTCGATGGTTACCCGGGCGGCATGCTTGACTGAGGAGACGTATGGGGGCAGGGGAAGCCGGTATTGGGAAGCATCCCCCAGCATGGGAGTAAAGTCCGCCTCGTAAGGGTCGAACACATCTGTGATTCCCAGGGCTTTCAGGGAATCCACAAGATCCAGATCGCTTACCACGTCGAACTTGGGCAGGGAGAGGTTGATCTTCATATATTTGGAGTCTTCCCAGGACTCTTCTGTAGAAAGAAAGCCGGTAACTGTGCCCAGGAATTCCATGGTACTGCTGTCCGTCAAAAGCTCATCCATGCTGACTGACTCATCCGGAAGAAGGAACCACATATAGCCGCTGTTCTTCAGATATTTGGAGACAGCGGCAAACTTTTCCCCCCAATAGTAGGTGCTCTCTATGGTTTCGTGCATGAAGTCTGCGGTTATGTCCCCATTTGGAGTGTGGAACTGGCCCGGGGCAGTGGCGTCTTTGGAGAATTTCTGACTCCATTTCGCCCGGTAGTAGAAGGTAGAAACCAGGGCAAGGACGGTATCCGGTTCCATGGAAAGGCCGGAGGATTGATTTTTAAGACGTCCGTTGGTGTTCTGGTCGACCCATTCCCGCAAAGACCGGTCAAAGCCTCTTGTGCCCATTTTGCCCCGGTAGGAGGAGGCGTAATAGGTTTCGGAAAGAAGGTCCAGGGTCCGGCGGTTAAAATCCAGGTCTTCATTCAGCCAGAGGGAGTTGGCGGGAATGCTGGTCACAGTGCCGTCCTCCGCATAGTTGGCGTTCCACAGGGCGCCTGCCCTGGTTCGGAGGGTGTCTATCGTATCGCAGTCCAAAAGCTTTAAGATCTGTTCCCTGCTTTCCCCTTCCGTCAGTTCCGCCAGCATGGACAGACCCATGTAAACGTTGATGGGAGAGCAGACCCGGTTTTCAGAACCGGCTCCGGTTAAAAGCCCGGGGAGGATGGTTGTGGTATAGCGCTCCAGGGTTCCGGCGTAGATGTCGCCGTACTGGAAGCGTTCCCTTCTGCCTTCCCGCCAGGGATCTTCATTCAGCAGGGAATACTTTGCCTGCCTGGGATATTCCGCGGTGGAAATGGCGTAAACCCTTAAGGGATTGCTCCAGGGACCCCAGAGGACCCCGGCAATGATGGCGGCCATAAGCACGGCAGCCGCAGGGATAGTCCACCATTTCCGCCATTTCCTGCCGGATAGCGCCTTTTTCCCGGAACGGGAAACGGCTCCGGCTTCTTCCACCTGGTCGTCCCTGATATCCGTAATGCCATTGTAGATGTCTTCTCTGTTCACAGCTCCATTCCCTCCTTTTTTAATTCCTGTCTTAAGCTGTCCCGCAGCTTTTGCATCTGCTTCGCCATTTGATTGGCAGTCATACTGGACTCGGCAGCCAGATCTTTTACCGTTTCGGCGTACCAGTATCGCCTTACGAAGAGCAGTCGGTCCTCTTTGTCCAGACTGTCCAGCCAGCGGGAGATGATCCCGGAAAGCATTTCCCGTTCCAACTGCAGGTCCGCTCCTTTGTCGGGCACGCATTCCTCCAGCTCCGAGAGCAGGATCTCCATTCCAGCATACCGTTTTGCCGCCCTGTTTTTGCGGAAACGGCTGATAGACAGGTTTCGGGTGATGCGGCCTAAGAAAGCCCGCAGGGATGTCGGCCAGTCCGGGGGCATCCGCATCCAGGCGGCAAGCCAGGTGTCGTTGATACATTCCTCTACATCCTCTCTGCTGGAAAGGAGCCGAAATGCCAGTCTGCGGCAGAAAGCGCCGTGGGCAAGTTCCGTCTGGGCAATGGCTTCTTCGTTGCGCTGATGGTATAAACGGATGATTTCATTGTCTTCCATTCAGGTTCCTCCCTGATGATTCGCCATGATCTGATCTATATGTCTGCGGCGGCAATGCAAAAGGCTGCGTTCCTGCATTCCTCTACTATATAAGTCGCATTTTGGATGGGGTTTATGCGGTAAATCTGAAAATTTTTGTCTTATTTCTGATGCTTTTCCTGTAAAATGATTCGGACGTCAAAAGTGATTACGGATTGTTACGCTGCTTCGCAGCTCTCACAATCCTAAAATGATTATAGCAGAATGTCCCTTATTTTTCACTAGGAATTACAGAATGACCGGAATGATCAGTCATATTATTATCGATACAATATGGCTGGAATTCTCTGGAATACTGTGTTATGATAAAAGTGAGGGGCAAAAATCCCCGAATTTATAGAGGTGATTTCTTTGGGCGGGGAAATCCTTTAAAAGAAAATGTAGGAAGGCAAAAGAAAGAAAAGACAGCAAAAGGAAAACGTAAGAAAGAGGAAAGAATCATGTCCATCAATAGAGTAAGAGAGTATTTCAGGAAGTTTTCCATGGAAGACAGGATCCTGGAATTTGAGGTGTCCAGCGCTACGGTGGAGCTGGCTGCCAAGGCCCTTGGGTGCGCCCCGGAGAGGATCGCAAAGACCTTATCCTTTCAGGTGCATGACAGGGTGGTTTTGATCGTCACGGCTGGGGATGCCAAGATTGAAAACCATAAATATAAGGAATATTTTGGCGCCAAGGCCAGGATGCTTACCCCAAAAGAAGCGGAAGAACTGGTGGGACATGCGGTGGGCGGCGTCTGCCCTTTTGGAGTAAAGGAAGGGGTGGAGGTCTATCTGGATGAGTCCCTGAAACGTTTTGAAACTGTTTTTCCTGCCTGCGGCAGCAGCAACAGCGCTATAGAGCTCACCATACCGGAGCTGGAGCAGTATTCCAACAGGGAAGCCTGGGTGGATGTATGTAAGGGATGGCGGGAAGAAGCGGTTATATAACGGTGGGAAAAATGGATTTGCAGCGGTTTATCCTAAAAGTCTTGACGGGTACAATTTCTTATTCTATAATAAAATGAGGTATGACCAGAATCTGCCGTCTTTGGCGGATATCTGGAAAGCGCAGGGGGTGTGCACATGATAAAGAGCATGACGGGGTTCGGCAGATGCGAGGTGGCGGAAAATAACCGCAAGTTCACTGTGGAGATGAAGTCGGTGAACCACCGTTACCTGGATTTCAATATCAAGATGCCCAAGAAGCTGAATTTTTTTGAATCGGCCATCCGGGCGGAACTGAAGCAGTATATTTCCAGGGGAAAGGTGGATATTTTCATTACCTATGAGGATTTCACGGAGAATAATACCAGTATCCGCTATAACAGAGATGTGGCGGCGGAATATCTGCGGTATCTTAAGCAGATGTCGGAGGAATTCGGACTGGAGGATGACGTGAGAGTTTCCACCCTGTCCAAGTACCCGGAAGTCTTTACCATGGAAGAGCAGGATATTGATGAAGAGGAGCTCTGGAAGGAACTGCAGAAGGCGGTGGCAGGAGCGGCTGAAGGTTTTGTCCAGACCCGTATCGCAGAGGGCGAGAACCTGAAGAACGATCTTCTGGAAAAGCTGGAGGGTATGCTCCTTCTGGTGGACCGGATCGAAGAACGTTATCCTGTGATCCAGGCGGAATACCGTGATAAGCTGGCTGAGAAGGTGAGGGAGCTTCTGGGAGACGCTCAGGTGGATGAAGGCAGGCTCCTTACGGAAGTGGCTATCTTTGCGGACAGGATCTGTGTGGATGAAGAGGTGGTGCGTCTGCGCAGCCATATCGAGACCACGTCAAAGACCCTGAGGGAGGGCGGAAGCATCGGCAGAAAGCTGGATTTCATCGCCCAGGAGATGAACAGGGAGGCCAATACGATCCTTTCCAAAGCCAACGACCTGGAAGTGTCCGGATGTGCCATTGAGCTTAAGACCGAGATCGAGAAAGTCCGGGAGCAGATCCAGAACATTGAGTAAGCGGACTGGTCCGAATGAAGGCAAAGGCGCCATGGCGCAGGCTAAGCGGTCCCGGACAAAATGAATGCTTCAGGATACTGTGCCAGGCTGCAGGGCGAAGAGAAGGGGAGGAAAGAGGATGAACAGGCTGATTCATATCGGGTTCGGCAATATTGTGAATACCTCCAAGATCATTGCCATTGTCAGTCCTGATTCTGCGCCGGTGAAGCGTCTGGTGCAGCGGGCGAAGGAAGCCGGCACCGCCATAGACGCCACCCAGGGCAGGAAGACCAAGTCCGTGCTGGTGATGGAAAACAGCCAGATCGTTTTGTCTGCATTGCTGCCGGAGACCATTGCGGGAAGGGCACAGGAGAACCTCTCAAAGGAGGAGCCTCCCGGGGAAGAGGAGGAGTCCTCGGAAGAATAAAATCCCGGGGGAAAATTTTCTGAAAAAATAAAATCCGGAAACATGCGGCGCAAAAAAAGAAAGCCGCGGGAAGGGATCATATGTCCAAAAAGGGAATTTTAATGGTCATATCCGGGTTTTCCGGTTCAGGCAAGGGAACCATTGTCCGGAATATGATGGAAAAATATGATAATTACGCCCTGTCCATATCCATGACCACCAGAGAGCCAAGGCAGGGAGAGCGGGACGGGATTGAATATTTTTTCGTGACGAAGGAAAAATTCGAACAGACCATAGAAGAAGACGGTCTCATTGAATACGCCAACTATTGCGGAAATTATTATGGCACCCCCCGGGCTTATGTGGAGGAACAGCTGAACGCGGGCAGGGATGTGATCCTGGAGATTGAGATTCAGGGCGCCCTGAAGGTGAAGAAGCGTTTCCCGGAAAGTCTTCTTGTGTTTGTTACGCCGCCCAATGCCAAAGAGCTGAAAAAAAGGCTCATCGGCAGGGGGACGGAGACGCCGGAGGTCATTGAACAGCGGCTGTCAAGGGCTTATGAGGAATCAGAAGGTGTAGAAGCCTATGATTATATAGTAGTAAATGATGATCTTATGACCTGCGTGGAGGAGATCCATTTCCTGGTGGAAGCGGCCAGGAGGGCTCCCCTGCGGAGGGAGGCATTGATTCAACAAATCAGAAAAGAATTGAAGGAGTTTGCGAAAGGAGCAGAATAATGTTACATCCATCTTATTCAGATTTGATGAAGGTCGTAAACAGTGAAGTGGAGCATGGCGAGGCGCCTGTGGTCAACAGCCGTTATTCCATCGTGATGGCGACGGCAAAAAGGGCCAGGCAGCTGATCGCCGGCGAGGACGCCCTTGTACCGGAAAAAAGCAGTAAGCCTTTATCCATTGCGGTAGAAGAATTGAATCAGGGCAAGATCAAGATCCTGAACGAGGAAGAATAAAGAATATCCATATCAGCGAAAAAGAGGAAGGCAAGACTTTCTCTTTTTCCTAATAGAGGAAAATTTCCTAATAGAGGAAAATATCCTCATGGAGAAAATTTTCCTGGGAAGGACCTGTTTACAGGCAAATCCCCAGATCAGGTGAGCCGGAGGGGCGCGAATATGATACAGGAAAATGAAGGAATGAAAATATTGTTTATCTCTCTTGGCTGCGACAAGAATCTGGTGGACACGGAGATGATGCTGGGAATGCTTGGGGAGAAGGGGTATTCCTTTGCGGAGGATGAGGCGGAAGCGGACGCTGTGGTGGTGAACACCTGCTGCTTTATCGGGGACGCCAAGGAGGAAAGTATCAATACCCTTCTCGAAATGAGCGAACTGCGCAAAAACGGGCAGATCAGGGCCCTGATCGCCGCAGGCTGCCTGGCAGAGCGTTACCGTGAGGAAATACAGCAGGAGATCCCGGAGGTGGACGCCATAGTCGGCACCACGGCCATTGATCAGATCGTTGAGGCTTTAGAGGAGGTTTTAGGGGGAAGCCCCCGAAACCATTATGAGGATCTGAACGCCGCGCCCCTGACCGGCAAAAAGAGGATCGTCACCACGGGAGGGCATTACGCCTATCTGAAGATCGCGGAGGGCTGCGATAAGCGCTGTACCTACTGCATCATTCCCAGGGTGAGGGGCAGTTACCGGAGCGTACCCATGGAGGAACTGATCAGGCAGGCGGAGGAGCTGGCACAGGGCGGGGTGAAGGAGCTGATCCTGGTGGCACAGGAGACCACTCTGTACGGTGCGGATCTGTATGGTGAAAAAAAGCTGCCGGAGCTTCTTAGGAGGCTGGCTCGGATAGAGGGGATTTACTGGATCAGGATCCTTTATTGTTATCCGGAGGAAATCACGGAGGAACTGATAGAGGTGATCCGGGAGGAGCCGAAGGTCTGCCATTATCTGGATATCCCCATTCAGCACGGGTCTGACCGGATCCTGAAGCGTATGGGAAGGAGAACCTCCAGAAAGCAGCTTAAGGAGATCGTCGCCAGGCTTCGGGAGGCGATCCCGGATATCTGCCTGAGAACCACTCTGATCACCGGATTCCCCGGGGAGACGGAGGAGGATTTTGAAGAACTCATGGAGTTCGTGGATGAGATGGAGTTTGACCGTCTGGGAGTTTTCCCTTATTCTCAGGAGGAGGATACTCCGGCCGCGGAGATGCCGGATCAGATCGAGGAGGAGCTTAAATGCAGCCGCCGGGATGAGGTGATGGAGCTGCAGCAGGAGATTTCCCTTGAAAAAACGGAAAGCCTGGTGGGAAGTATCCTGGATGTGATGGTGGAGGGCAAGGTGGCGGATGAGGACGTGTATGTGGCCCGTACCTACCGGGATGCGCCGGAGGTGGACGGATATTTGTTCCTGGAAAGCAGCGCCCAGCTCATGACGGGAGATTTTGTCCGGGTGCTGGTCACGGATTCCAATGAATACGACCTGGTGGGGGAAATCTGTTAAAAAATAGCAACAGTTCAGGAGGAGCAGATTATGAATTTGCCGAATAAATTGACGATTTTCCGTATGATCCTCATTGTGCCCTTCGTTGTGATCCTTCTGGGGGGTTATCAGGAATGGGGATGGTTTACGGCTGTTTTTGGAGGAGTGCTGGAATACATGGATTATGTCGCCCTGGCAATTTTTATCATTGCCAGTCTGACGGATCTGATTGACGGGAAGATCGCCCGTAAATATCACATGGTGACGGATTTCGGCAAATTCATGGATCCTCTGGCGGACAAGCTTTTAGTCTGCGCCGCTATGATCGCCCTGATCGAGATGGGAAGGATTCCCTCCTGGATAGTCATCGTGATCATCAGCAGGGAATTCATCATCAGCGGATTCCGGCTCATCGCATCCGATAACGGCGTGGTCATCGCCGCCAGCTATTGGGGAAAATTCAAGACTACCTTCCAGATGGTGATGATCTGTCTGATGATCGCGGATATTCCTAAGCTTAGGCTGGTCACGGATATTGTGATGTGGATCGCCCTGGTGCTTACCGTGGTGTCTCTGGCGGATTATCTGATGAAAAACAGAGCCGTGTTAAAAAACACGAAGTGAGTACAGGAAATAAAAACGAGACAAAAAATGAAGTAAAGGAAATTTTGGTAGTTTGGTTTAGCTGCAGGAAGTCGGTTTCTGCCTGCAGTCTGGAAAGGACGGAAGCGTAAAAGCTCCGGAATGGAGATTAAAATGACGGTGGAAATTCTGTGTGTGGGAACAGAGCTTTTATTGGGAAATGTAGTGAATACCAATGCGGCTTATCTGGCTCAGAAATGTGCGGACCTGGGATTGTCCTGTTATTATCAGGGCGTGGTAGGCGATAATCGGGAAAGGCTGACGGAGGCGGTTAAGCTGGCCATGAGCCGGTCGGATATCCTGATCCTGTCCGGGGGGCTCGGTCCCACGGAGGACGACCTGACGAAGGAAACAGTGGCGTCCCTTATGGGCAGGGAGCTTATGATGGATGAGGGGAGCCGGCAGAAAATAGCGTCTTATTTTGAGGAAAGAGGCATCGAGGCTACGGAGAATAACTGGAAACAGGCCCTGATCCCCGAAGGCGCCCTGATCCTGGAAAATCATAACGGCACCGCCCCGGGAATGATCGTGAAAAATCTGGACACCCATGTGGTATTGCTGCCGGGACCTCCGGCGGAGCTGATCCCCATGTTTGAGGAAAGCGTGGCGCCCTATCTGAGCGGGCTGCAGCCCGGGGTGATCTTTTCCCGCACGGTGAAGCTCTGCGGCGTTCCTGAGAGCAGGGTGGAGACCCAGATTAAGGACCTCATTGACGCACAGAGCAATCCCACCATAGCCACCTACGCCAAAACCGGGGAAGTGCATATCCGGGTGACGGCAAATGCGGAATCGGAGAAGGAAGCGAAGAAGCTCATCAAGCCTGTGGTCAAGGAACTGAAGACCCGTTTCGGATATGATATTTATTCTACGGAAGAGGAGGTCAGCTTAGAGCAGGCTGTGGTGGATCTTCTGCTGGCCAACAAGCTGACGGTTACCTGCGCGGAGTCCTGCACCGGAGGCATGCTTTCCGCGAGACTGATCAATATCCCGGGAGTGTCCGAGGTCTATAAATGCGGTTATGTAACCTATTCCAACAAGGCGAAGCGCAGAATCCTGGGGGTGAAGAAGGGGACTCTGGATAAATACGGAGCCGTCAGCAGCCAGACGGCGGGAGAGATGGCCAAAGGCGCCGCCAGCCAGGCGAAAGCGGATGTGGCCATGGCCGTTACCGGTCTTGCAGGACCCGACGGGGGAACAGAGGAAAAGCCCGTGGGGCTGGTGTATATCGCCTGCAGCGTCAAGGGGAAGGTGACAGTGATGGAGTTTCATTTTCAGGGGAACCGGGAGAAGATCAGGGAATCCGCCACGACTGCTGCCCTGATGCTGATGCGCAGGTGTATGCTGGAGTATTTCAGCAAGGTGACCTTCGGGGAACAGTAACAGCAGAAACAAAGCGCAACAGTTCACCTCGCACCCAAGCCGAATAGATTCGGCTGGCAAAGCCGCGCCTGCGCGATGAAAAAATGGAATTCGGGCTTGCTTTACAGATATGAGTATGATAAACTGAGTTTGTCTGATAACTTATATCTGTAAGGAAGCTGGCCCTGTATACAGTGCTTGGCGTCTATTCATGAACAGTTCCGGCATTTCGCCACAGTTTTCAGAACAAATGACAATTGAATGTGGGGAGGGATGCCTATGAGGGAGTCTGTCTGAAGCGCGATTTTGCCGGCTGAATCTATTTGGCCAGGGCGCAGAGCGACGGAAAGCGCGCAGCGCGGCTTTGCCAGCCGAATCTATTCGGCTTGGGTGCGGCTGAACTGTTACATTTAAGGTATGATTTACAGCAAAAAACAGTTGACAAATTCGAACAAATGTTTTATTCTTAAAACAGAACATTTGTTCTTAAAGGGAAGGAGAACATAAAATGGAAAAATCAGATAAGCTGAGGGCTTTGGACGCAGCGCTGAATAAGATTGAGAAGGAGTACGGGAAGGGCACTGTGATGAGGCTGGGAGATCCGGCTGCCCAGATGAATGTGGAGACAGTCCCTACGGGTTCCCTGAGCCTGGATATTGCCCTGGGACTGGGAGGAATTCCCAAGGGAAGGATCATAGAGATTTACGGACCGGAGTCCAGCGGTAAGACTACGGTTACGCTGCATATGATCGCGGAGGTGCAGAAGAGGGGAGGCATAGCCGGATTTATCGATGCGGAGCATGCCCTGGATCCGGTGTACGCCAAGAATATCGGCGTGGATATCGACAATCTGTATATTTCCCAGCCGGATAACGGGGAACAGGCCCTGGAGATCACGGAGACCATGGTGCGTTCCGGCGCCATTGATA